>JBBSBS010000106.1:0-16653 GCA_038251045.1 Aggregatilineales bacterium
GAATTTTTCGAGTTGAAGTACTACGTACCGTTTGACCAATACCAAAAAAGATACGCAAATGGTGTGTATCCATATGCCGTTTGTCGGCAACCGTGTTTCTTCTAGTTCGACAGTTGAATTATGGAGGGGTGTCGGCAGAACTGTTATGTATCGGTTAGAATGTAGGCTACATTGAACACGATATTATGGCAATGAAGGTTGGTGCAGATGTCAGACGCATTTATCTCGTACTCGCGAAAAGATTCCACGTTTGTGCAACGTTTGAATACAGCGTTCGTGCAGGCTAACCGTGTGATCTGGGTGGATTGGAACGACATTGCACGCGGGGAAGATTGGTGGCGGGAGATTGAACGGGGCATCGAGGATGCAGATGCATTTGTATGTGTGTTGAGCGAACATTGGCTGACGAGTGAAATTTGCCAGCGGGAATTACTCTACGCAATAAGCAACCACAAGCGGGTTGTGCCACTGATCCGGCAGCGGATTGAAGGGGATGTGGAAAAGCGGGTCAAAGGTTCGTGGATGGATCTGGCATGGGAACAACAGGCGCGTGACCAGTGGGATTATCTGCGGCATCTGAACTGGATATTCTTTGACAAGGATGAGGTATTCGAGGCGGAATTCGCGGCGGTGCTGGTGACGCTAGAGAGCGACCAACCGCACATTAAGGCGCATACTCGTTACCAAAATCTGGCGTTGGAATGGGAACGCAGCGGACAAAACCCCAGTTATTTGCTGTCAGGTGACAATCTGGTTTTTGCAGAAGATTGGCTGACGGCGGGGAAAGGCAAAGACCCCCAACCGACCCCGCAGCAGGAAAACTTCGTGAGCAGCAGCCGACAGGCCGAAGATGAACAAGCAGCCAAACAAGTAGCACGAGAGGCGCAAATCCGACGCTTCCGGCGGGCATCGAGGGGATTAGGTGTGGTAGGGGTGCTGGCAGTTCTGGCAGCAGTAGGGTTAGGGATTGTCGGCATTCAGGCACAAAAGGCGGTTGAAGAAGCCAAAATCGAACAGGATATCGTTCGGCAATGGGGCAACGCGAATTTACGAATTTTGGACAAAAATACTGACCAAGCGCTTGAGATTGGGAACGGCATTGTAGAGATCTATCCGGATAGAGCAGGTGCATACGTAAGTAGAGGACTTATCTTCCTGTACAGCAATCAGGTTGATCAGGCCATCAACGACTACAGTATGGCGATTGAACTTGACCCCAATCGTGTTGAGGCATATACGAATCGAGGTTCCATCTATTACGATCTTAAGCAATATGATGAAGCACTGAAAGACTACAGCAAGGCTATAGAGATTAGTCCCGTAACTACAAGTGCCTATAGGGGTCGAGGCAGTGTGTACCGTGTCCTTAAACAGTATGAGGACGCACTGAAAGACTATAATAAGGCAATAGAGCTTGATCCTTCTTATGCAAGTGCCTACACCAATCGCGGTAATGTGTATAAAGATCTAAAGCAGTATGATGACGCGCTGTACGACTATAACAAGGCGCTTGAACTTGATCCCAACTTTGCCAATGCCTACAGGAGTCGTGGCAATGTGTATTATGACCTCAAGCAATACGATGATGCACTGATAGATTATAACAAGGCGATAGAGCTTGATCCAACTTATACACTTGCCTATAACAGTCGTGGCAATGTGTATTATGTCCTCAAGCAATACGATGATGCACTGATAGATTATAACAAGGCGATAGAGCTTGATCCAACTTATACACTTGCCTACACCAATCGCGGCCTCGTTTATTACAATCTGAAGCAGTACGATGACGCGCTCAAGGACTACAACAAGGCGCTTGAGCTTGACAACACCTTTGTTGTCGCCTATTTTTATCGTGGCACATACTATCAAAAATTAAGGCAATACAAAGAGGCGCTTAGTGATTATAACAAGGCACTTGAGTTTGATCCTGCCTATACACTTGCCTACACCAATCGTGGCAATGTGTACAATACCCTCAAGCAATACGATGATGCACTGAATGACTACAGTAAGGTGATTGAACTTGATCCCGATGACGCGAGTGCCTACCAAAGCCGGGGCAATGCTTATTACAATCAGAAGCAATACGCCGCTGCGCAGAAGGACTACAACAAAGCGATTGAGCTTGATCCCACTTTTGCTGCTGCTTACAATGGTCGTGGCAATGTTTACTTAAGTCGTTATCAATTTGATGACGCGCTGAAGGAATATAGTAAGGCAATTGAGCTTGATCCCACTTATACCTTTGCCTATACCAATCGCGGCCTTATCTATTATCATTTGAAGCAATACGATGATGCGCTGATGGACTACAGTAAGGCAATCGAGCTTGATCCCACTTACACCCTTGCTTACAAAAATCGAGGTGTAATCTTTAATATTCTCAAGCAGTACAGCAAGGCGCTTAAGGATTGGGAAAAATATCAGGAAGTGGGGGGAACAATGACCTACTCAATGGAGCAACTGCGGGCAGAAGCAGAAGCGGCGCTGGCGGAGTCACTTACTCCCACGCCAACTGCGGTGAAGTAAGGGGCGATAGAATCAGAAGGGGCGACTACGGCATTGCGTGTCGCCCCGACTAAGATGTTTCAAAGTTGTCCATTACGGATTGATTTGTTTACCTCGATCCTCGCAAAAATTAGGCGTAAGCACGAACGCGATAGGGTTCTTGACCGGGATTGGGACGGACGATGAGCGCCGCACAATTATCTGAGCGCGGGTCGGTGATGTGATCGTAAAGGATGGCTTTGACCTTGAACCCGTTACGCAGTTGGGGGGTAAGGGTGGGGTCGGTCAGTTCACCGTGGGTGACTTCATCGACATAGGCTTCGATGCTCATCTGGTCACGATAGCGATGATAACCGGGGAGCATGCCACCGGCGACTTCACCCTTGAGGTTGAGGCGGCGGACGAGGGCTTTGCGGGCATCATACAACTGACTGGCAAGGCGTAAGCCGCGATAATCGGGATGAATACTCAGGTCACCGCCATAGAGCCATTCGCCGTCGGGGTCATGATTATCCATCCAGCCATCGGATACGGCTTCTTGAAAGGTGTGGTGGTGCTCGAAGAATGTCCATTTGACACGGAAGGTGACGGTTGATCCAGCGACGACCCACTGACCGTTGCGGTGAATGGCGGCGGTGAACTGCCCCTGCGGGAACAATTTGATGTGATGCAGATAATGTTCCTCACGCAAGAGTTCGTCGTGGGTGAGCGTGGGGAAAATCAGGCTCTGCATCTCTGCCAGCGGGCGGGCGAATTTGGCGTTGGTTGGCAGGACGATGGTTCTTGGAACGTGTTTAGCACTCATGCTATTCCTCCTATAAATACGGTTTTCGTTTCCATATACTCTTCCAGACCTTCAAGGCCGCTTTCGCGACCTAATCCACTTTGTTTAAGGCCGCCAAAGGGGGCTTCGGGTGTGGCAGGCAGCCAGTCGTTGACGCATACCATGCCGAATTCCAAGCCTTCGTAGAGGCGGATAGATGTATTCAAATCATTGGTTTGGACGAAAGCTGCCAAGCCGTAGGGGGTGGCATTCGCCAGCGCCAATACTTCGTCGGTGTCATCAAAGGGGATGACGGGCATGACGGGGCCGAATATTTCTTCGGTATAGAGGCGCATGGTGTCTTTGAGTCCGGTGACGACGGTGGGACTGTAGAAGTAGCCAGCGGGCATATCACAGGGACGGGAACCACCGCTGAGAGTGGTTGCTCCGGCGGCGACGGCTTCGGTGACAAGGGCTTCGACACGATCACGCTGAACGGCGTTGATGAGGGGGCCGGTTTCGGTGCTTTTGATGAGGCCGTTGCCGACACGCAGATTACGCGAGGCTTTGGCGACACGGTCAGTAAATTCGTCGGCAATTTTGCTGTGGACATAGAAGCGCTGAGGGGCAACACAGACCTGCCCGGCGTTGCGGTATTTCCATGCGACGGAGAGGCGGGCGACTTCTTCGACGTTGACATCAGGGAAGATGATGCAGGGGGCGTTGCCACCGAGTTCTAAGGCGAGTTTGGTGACGGTTTGCGACGCGCCATCCATGAGCAGTTTGCCGACACGGGTGCTACCGGTGAAGCTGATTTTACGCAGACGCGCATCCTGCAACATGACCTGTGCCATCCGGGCCGGATCGCCATTGATGCAGTTGATGACACCGGCGGGTGCGCCGGATTCGTGGAAAGCCTGCGCCATCATCATGGCAGAACGGGGTGTGTATTCGGATGGTCTGCCGACGACGGTGCATCCGGCGGCGAGGGCGGCTGACCAACAGCGGACGACGTTATACACGGGGAAGTTCCATGCGGTGATGGTGCCAACGACACCGAGAGGCTGCTGGACGACCATGATGCGGCGGGTGGCGACGCGGGCGGGTATGGTGCGTCCGTAGGCACGCTTGGCCTCCTCGGCGTTCCAGATGATGTAGTTGGCGGCGCTGCGCCATTCGGCAATGGATTCGGAGAGGGGCTTACCACTTTCTTCGGTGGTGATGACCGCCATCTGATCGACACGCGCTAGAATCCATTCGGCGGCTTTCATCAGCACTTCGGCGCGCTGATAAGGTGTTTTACGTGACCATTCGGGGAAAGCAGCGGATGCGGCATCAATGGCGGCGCGGGCATCGGCAGCATCACCGAAGGGGACATCGAGCAATAGTTCTTCGGTGGCGGGGTTGAGGAGCGGCCATGTGCCGTTATTGCTGGCCCCGACCCATTCTCCATTAATCAATTGTTTAAACATAAAATCGGACATATTTTAATCCTTAATATGCGTTCGAGAACGCAAAAATGACTGATGTGACCCATCACCGGGAACGTAAAATGTCCGGTGAAAAGCCTAATCAGCCAACACTGTGAGCACAATCAGAGATTGATGCAGAAATCCGTCTGGAAAGTAACAACACCCAGCGTGAATGTGATTTCCACTTGAACCAAGGCAGGGGGATAGTACTGGTGGTAAGCAGAAACTGGCTGTAGCGAGCTGCGGTGTCTGGTTGTCAGTCTTGCAGTATCTACGAACATAATAGCACCTGAATTATGCTGATCGTACTTGGCGAACTCGAATGCTTAATTAAAGTAAAACATAAAAGCAAACGGCTCGTATGGGCTTGAAAGCACTAATACTATAGCAGGTTTTTGGCGACAAGTGCTAATCATTTGTGAATTATTCACAAATCAAATGATGGGAAGTGCTTTCTATAGGTGATTGCAATGTTGAGAAGGTAAATTTTTGGCACAAACGCACAAAAGAAAAAGGGAGTGAGCAAAGCGGTTTGAGACATATATCCGTATTTTGATGGTGCTATCCCTAACCTATGAGAAAATTTAATCAAAATATGGTATCGTCAGCCTGCATTTATTCTTTTACAGGATCGATACATGATCAATTCAGAACATGGGATTCAGTCTTTGTCCGCTACGCTGCTGATTTACTGTCCTGACCGTAAGGGGTTGGTGGCGGCGGTTACGGATTTCATTTCGCGGCACGATGGCAATATTTTGCACCTCGACCAGCATGTGGACACACAAGAGAATGTGTTCTTCTTGCGCATCGAGTGGGAACTGGCGCATTTTCAGATCAGCCGTGAGGATATTATTTCGCGGTTCGAGGCGATTGCTACACCGTTCAATATGACGTGGGAGTTGACTTTCTCCGACCAGATTCCGCGGATGGCGATATTTGTTTCGAAAGAGGCACACTGTTTATATGACATTTTGTACCGCCACCAGTCAAGCGAGTGGCAGGTGGAAATTCCGGTGATTATTAGCAACCACCCGGATATGGGTGATCTGGCGGCGAAGTTCGGCATCCCCTACCGCGTTGTGCCGGTGACTCAGGATACGAAGCCGCAAGCAGAACAAGCCCAGTTGGCGCTGCTAGAGGAATTCCAGATTGATCTGGTGGTGCTGGCACGTTATATGCAGATCATCTCGGATAACTTCGTCAGCCATTACCCGAACCGCATCATCAACATTCATCACTCGTTCTTACCGGCATTCGCGGGAGCCAAGCCGTATCATCGGGCGCACGGGCGGGGTGTAAAGATCATCGGTGCAAGCAGTCATTATGTGACGGCGGAATTGGATGCCGGACCGATCATCGAGCAGGATATTATGCGGGTAAACCACCGTGACTCGGTTGAGGATCTGGTACGGAAGGGTAAAGATGTCGAGAAGCTGGTACTGTCGCGGGCGGTACGGTATCACCTGAATCATCAGGTGTTGGTTTATAACAATAAGACGGTGATTTTCGCGTGAGCTAACCGACGGCGCGTTTTTATGTGCCGCGCAGACGGGCAATGAGGCGCTGTACCATGCTGCGGTCTGAAAATGGCTTGGGTGCAGGGCGTTGTTGGGCTTGCTGCTGCGCAAGACGTTCCTGTGCCTGTTGATGTTGTTCTAACTGGGCTTGCTGTTCGGCAAGGCGCTGCTGTGCCTGTTGATAGTACGCCAACTGGGCTTGCTGTTCGGCTAACCGCTGTTGTGCCTGTTGATGCTGTGCCAAGTCGCGCAAGCGGGCGATTTCGCTAAAGAGTGTCATGCGGTGTACGGTTTCGCCGTTGACGGTGTACCATTGGGCAAACATATGAACGACCTGCGCCTCTTGACCATAGACCTGCCAATAGGCGCGCTGAAAAGCATCGACGATGGATTGAGGGGTTAGGGTTGTTTCATCATGATCGTATTGCATAGTCGCCGCCGCACATCATTCACTAAATACAGATTGTCTTTGACAGATTGTTTGATTATTGTGATAAAAACTACTCCATTCATCATAATCCCTGTAGTCTCGTAAGAATCCGTAAGGACTAGGCTTCGTCAAATTTTTTTACGATGTTCATATTTTATTATCGGTTAAGTACACGCTTACTTCTGGTGATGTTGGGGTGTGTTGGCGCGTGGGTTGGGATACAGCGTGTGGGTCAAGCGCCGTTTCCGGAAATCCTTTACAGCGACACGAGCAACCGGCAACTCTACAGCACCTCTATCGGCTGCGACTCATTGTTGATCGCTTGCGCACGCCACAGCCGCATTTTACTGGATGGCCTCTATTCGCTGCCGGTGGCTGACTGGTCACCGGATGGGCGTACGATTGCGGTACATATGAACGAGGGTTGGCTGCTTTATCCCCGCGATTGTTTGCTGGTACTTCAAACCTGCCAGCCGAGTCATTTTGAGGCCGCACTACCCAATATTCGAATCGCGTGGGGGCCGGATGGTTCCACGATTGCTTCTTATGCCACGGCGAAAAATGCGACGACCACGATTGAAACGCGCGGCTGTTGGGAGGGAAATAGCCTATGCTTGCAAAAGCGTGTCATCTTAAGCGAGTTGTCACTGTTGAAAGATCCGACATGGTCAGCCGATGGCAGCCGGATGGCATTTGCCGACTATACCCAAAGCGGCCTCGTCTGGATGGATACGCAATGCTTCGATAAAGCTGAAGGTTGTGCAGATGATTTGCAACTACTTGCGGTGGGGGCGAACCCGATTTCATGGCCTTCGCTTTCGGCGGATGGTCGTTCCGCGCTGCTCATGATGGATACCCGTAATAGTGATACAGATCAACAATTATTCATCGTCGAGTTGGATACCGGTGCAGTACAACAAATCACCTTTCGCGCCGGTACAGCGACGTTTCCGGACTGGTCAGCGGATGAACGTTACGTTTTATTTTCGGGGTTTGAGAAGGCAAACAGCGGCGACTTACAACTTTATGTGATGGACTTAGCGCGACATATCAGCCTGCCGATTGTTCATCACAGCGGACGTGATGTGGCTTTCGGCAATTGGGGTACGCGCTAAGTCGTGTTTTTGGATGTTGTCCCAAAACAAGGGAACTTGTTGCCAGTACATGCTCCAATAAATCGCCAAGTCATTGAGTTTCGTCTCCGGATGTCTGAGAAAGCAAGGCTTGAACTGCATTACGTAAATTCGGCAAATCTTCTACAGCCTTCCACACAAATTCTAATATTATTTCATCATAATTGTGTGCTAAAAAATCACGAAAACCCATCAAGCGCCGCCAGTTAATATGTGGATTGGCATCCCGTAGGGATTCAGGCAGGCGCTTAACAATTTCACCTACAACTTCATAAGCACGAATAACCGCGAACTGTGTTTTCTCATCTGTCAAAAAGGCAGCTTGTCCGGCGGCAGTGAATTGGCTTATGTGATCCAAATAGGCCAGCAAATCCTTCAAATAAATGTTTCATCTTTCACAACGGTATGGCTTCTTTCCGCGCTATGTGTGTGATCCGTCCACCGGAAGGATGATCAGCGATCAGATCAACCTCTCTCTGCAAAAGATCGGTCAGGTCTTGCCACAAACCGACCATATCAAAAATACTTGTATGCTCATTGAACTGCATGAGGAAATCTACATCACTCTCCGGCTGCGCCTCTCCGCGTGCCACCGAGCCAAATACACGCACGTTACTCGCACCGTACTGTTCGGCTAATTGGAGAATTGCTTCTCGTTTGTCGCCCAGCATTTCCGCAATACCTAATCGGGTAACAGGCTGGTCTGTCATCAATAATTACCCCATTACTTTATTTAAACTCAGTTATGGACAAGGATTTTCGCATTACGCGCCGCAGGGAATCTAGACTTTAGGTTAATTCGCGCTGTTTTGATGACGTTATCCATAACTTAGATTATAACATCAACCCACGCCCTAGAGATTAGCACTGATATAGGGTGCCGTCCTCTACTTCGTGGCTACTATCATCCTTAAATGAAAAGAGCCTGCAAAGTGTGCAAGCTCTCACAAGTTAGCATATGCTACAGATTGTAACTGACTGCTACCCGCCGAGCACCAGTACCACAACCTGCGGCGTGATGAAGGCTTCGATGAAACCTGCCAGCAGCAGACCGGGGATAATCAACCCCAGTGCGATTTTGAGGCTGTCACCGAGGGTCATTGACCATGCCTGCCCGACTGTAAGGCCGCGCGGTGGCTTGGTGACTATCGCGCCCATACGCAGGGCTGTCGCGGCGGCTAGAACGATCACCGGAATTTCGATGATGCCATGCGTCAGGATGGCTGCCAGCATGAAGGAGGGGTTATAACCGGCGGCTACCACCTGTGTGAACAGATAGCCAAGAATGAAATAGACAGCCGGAGTCAAAATCAGCGCGGCTGTGCCGAAGGTGAACAGTGACAAAACGAAAGCTGCCAGTAAAATACCGCCGTTTTGCCCAACAATCGCCAACCATGCGCCGCTCTGGGTGGGTACATTGAGGAGTGGCTTGATGAAGTCGGCAGCATCGGTCATGAGGACATCTTTAGGCAGACCCAACTGCCATTGAGGCATTTGTCCGACGACAACGCCAGCCAACAGTGTGAATATAAAGACCGCAATCGTGATCCATGCGGCTGGTCCTAAACGGCGTACTGCGGGAAACACGCCTTCGCGATACCATTGGACTAATCCGCGTGCGGGTGTACCGTTTGAGTCGACCGCGCGTACCCAGCGCCCGATGTTGCGGAACATGCTCTTAAGATTGAGTTCGTCAATCGTGCGTCCGAGAAGTTCTTCGCGGTTGAAGACGGCGTTACCCACACGCAATAACAGCACTGTCACGACGATCATGCCGACAATAATTGCCCAGAGCGAGCCAATCCCGTTGGGCGACTCGGCATCCTGCGCGAGAAACATAATGGCGCTTTCGGCCTGAATGAGCAGCGTCATGGGAATGATGATGAAACTCGCCAGCAGATTGGCAGCCCGTGTGCTGGTCGTCTGGCTGGATACAACCACCGCGCCAGTGACCATGACCAACGCTTGTACTACAGTCAGCAGCATGATTTGCAAGACGAGCGCCAATGGAGGCCGCCATGCCAATTCACTAAAGAGCAAGCTGGCTAGATAAACTAACATGCCGCCGATGCTGGCTACCAAGGGCGGAATCATCGCGGCTAATGTTTTGCCGATATACAGTTCGGTGTTGGAAAGCGGCGTACTCAGCAGTGGTTCAAGGCTGCGGCGTTCTTTTTCACCAACGAAGGTTTCGAGGGCGATGACGAGTGAGATCGAAATGGGGAAGAAGCCGACGATCATCAGCAGGAAAGGGATGGTGCGTTCGCCAATAATTTCTGCACCGTAGTCGGACACAAAGTTCAAAAATTTGCCTGCCAGAAATTGGGCGACAAAGGGGAAACCGAAGGTCAAGATGACGATGGGTGTGATGATGCGCCAATCGCGAAAGCTATCGCGTACTTCGCGGCGGGTGATGATGAGCGCGTTGCTCATGGTGGTGCGCCAGCCGAGAATTTGTGGGGCGGGCGGGGATATGTGAGTTACGGCCTGTGTCGCCATATTAGTATGCTCCTGCCCGAAATTCAGGGCTGAATGTTGTTGGTTGGAATTGGGGATTAGCGCTGGTCATCGTTCTTGCCGCCTTCGTCTTCCTTCACCACTTGCAAGTAGATGTCTTCCAGCGAGCGGGTGATGGGGGCAAGGGTGACTACATCCACACCCAAGCCTGCTATCCGCCGTAAGAGTGCCGGATTGGTGGTTTGGGGTTCGGCGACTTGAAAGCGCAGAAAATCACGTCCGGTTTCGGTCATGGTGACCATGTCACTGATGTCTTTTGCCAACCCGTTCATCACGCCAGCGACACGGAGTTCCATCATCGGCTCACCGACGAACTGCCGCGCTAACTCGTCCATCGAGCCTTGAGCGATGATGCGGCCTGAACGGATGATGGCGATGGTGTTGGCGAGACTCTGGGCTTCGGTCAGGTTATGGGTGGTGATGAGGAAGGTGCGCTGTTCGTCGCGCTGCAATTCGACAATGGCATCTCGCACCTGTTTGGCGCTTAAAGGATCCATTGCCGAGGTAGGTTCATCCAACAGGAGGACGGGCGGGTTATGGAGCATGGCACGGACTAAGGCCAGCTTTTGCTTCATGCCTTTGGAATAGTCACCCAAACGTTTGTCGATGGCGAAGGTCAGGTCGAAGCGTTCCATGAGTTGCAGGGAACGGGCTTTGCGGTCGGCGGCTGTCATGCGGTAAATGCGACCGAAGAAATCCAGATACTCGATGGCTTTCATACGCTCATAGAGGCCGTGTTGTTCGGTCAGCACGCCGACTTTGGAACGGACGACTTCCGGCTCGGTCAAGACATTATGCCCATCAATGATGGCCCAACCGGATGTGGGTTCGAGGATTGATGTTAGCATACGGACGGTGGTGGTTTTGCCAGCACCGTTGGGTCCCAGCACCGCCAAAACGCTGCCGGGTGGGATCATTAGCGAGACATTTTTTACGGCTTCAAAGCCATCAAATGTTTTTGTCAGTTCATGGGCTTCGATCATAGTTGCTCACCTAAATTAAAGGACGTATGGGGTGATGATGGGTCACGTTTCCTCATCGTAAACGCAAGGAGGTTTAAACAGCCCCCCTCTTTTCTGGGGGTATATGCTTAAGATAATTATGTCATGGGAGTGAGATCCAGCGGGTTAAGGTTATGTGAGGGGTGCGTTGAGGCATCCAGTTTATGGGTCGGATGCACTATGGCACAATATAATGCGTCCGACATTTTTCTATGCCGCTATTTTGTAGGCATCTTCCAGCCACTTGAGCAACTGCGCGTCAACATCGGCTGTTTGTGCCAGCTTGACGGTATGCTTGAAGCGGTGTGCCGATAGTTGTTCGCGTTTGGTGATTCGCGGGTCATCTATGGGGTAATCGGTGCGGAAGTGGAGCAGAATGGTGTCCTTGCGCGTATATACCCCCGCGAATCCAGAGGCGTTGTCCAGATGGATTGAAGTCTGTTTAGGCGCTTCGTGTACGGGACCCAACTGGCGTAACGCTTCTAGCAAGCGGTCATAAATCTGCTTGACCACAGGCAGCTTGTCCTCAAAATGATTGGCGACAGATACGGTTGTGTCCATCAGACAATTCCCCAATAATTAATCGTTTCAACTATTATAGCGTAAATTTAGCACGTATGTTCAATTAAAATACACTACATGCCATAGGCGCGGGCTGGATTGGTCACGGTTAGCATGTGAATATCGGCCTCGCCTGCACCACGCGCCCGCAGCGCGGGAATAAAGTCGTCGATTAAGGCGGTGTATCCACGATAACCTTCGGCTTGCGGGACACCATCGGGTGATCCAACCTCATACCAACCGGCATCATGGGACAGCAAAATTTGATCGCCGTAGCCTGATTCCATGAGGTTTAGGGTGAAATCAACCAGTTTGTCTTGTTCGGGGAACCAACTGGTGGCACCAATGGCATCGAACTCGACCCACGCGCCCCTGCGGGCAGCTTCCAGATGGATGCTCACATCGGGTTCGGTATGGGCATGTATCCAGATGAAGCGGCTCATATCGTGACCGGCTTCTTCAAGAATATCCATTTCGGCGCGGGCTGCCCTGCCGCCGATGGTGTGGCTGCCAATGACCGCGCCGGTGGCTTCGCTGGCAATGGCTGCCGCCCGCAGGTTGCGGGCTTCTAGCACAGTCGGTCCATCATCAATCAAGGCAACTTTGATGAATCCGGCTTTGCTGTCCGTGCCGTCAATGCCTTCGGTCAGATCGCGTATCCAGTATTCAGCTAAGGCTTCGGCGCTCAAATCCAACCATTCGGTCGGGACAAAGCCATCTTTGTAAACACCGGTGGGGGCAACGATATGAATGGGCGTGAGGTCAGCGAGGTGGCGAAGAACGGCGATGTTCCGCCCGACACCTGATGGCGCACAATCGACAAAAGCGGTTACTCCGGCAGCTTGTGCAGCGTCCAAATAGGGTTTGACCAGCCGCCCGACATCCTGTGGATCGGCCTCGCCATAAGCCGGTGCGAAGGGGCCGCGTAGATCCACAAATAAATGCTCGTGCGGTAACATCAACCCCAATGAGTCAGTTGATACTGATCCTTTGACCGTTTGCAAAATTGTCATTTTTTTGCCCTCTTATTACCCATGAGAGATTGCACCATTGACTACAAACTATACAGGTCAAATTAGTTTTCGCCACATGGACTTAAGATTTCTGGCAAAGGTTAAGGTTGGCGCGGCGGGGGAGTATCCGCTTTGTGCAGACCGTAGCCGCCATCAACCGAGAGTACCGCGCCGGTAATGTAACGCGCCTCATCCGAGGACAAGAGGCGACAAACGGCGGCAATATCGGCAAATGTACCGAGGCGCTGCATGGGGATGGCCTGTTCGATGACAGGTTGGGTGGTGGGGTTGAGATAGTCATTGACCCATGCGTCATGCGTCCAACCCATCGCAACAATGTTGACGGTGATGTTATAGGGCGCGAGTTCAACCGCAGCTAGACGGGCGATGACATGCAGCGCTGCTAAGGAGGTTGATACGACGCTGAGATCGACCAGCGGGGTGAGGGCGGCGACGGATGACAGGACGAGGATGCTGCCGCCGCGCCCCTGTGCCTGCAAGTGTTTGCTTACCGCGCGGATGACGTAAGTGCTTTGTTCAAAGTTATCGTGGAGGGCAGCATCCCAATCGGCAGGGGTGCTGTGCAGAAACGATACCGTTTTGAACCAACCGGGCACGACAACCACGATGTCTACTTGCCCAAGCGCGGCGATTTCAGCATCAAGTGTGTCGGGGGTATCCAGACTGAGGGCGACGGCGCGGGCGTTTATGGGAGCGGCGATTCCGGCGACAGCGTGGGCATCGGCTGATGCATGACCGAAGATGATGTGCATCCCTGCTGCGTGTAACTCCTGAGCAACTCCGGCGCTGGTTGAGAGTGATTTACCGATTATCAAAACGATTTTGTTGGCAAAGTCCGTCATAAAAAATCTTTTCGCTAATATTTACCGAGTCCAAGACCGCCATCTACACGCAGACCAACTCCGGTGACATAATCACCATCGGCTGCAAAAAAGACAGCGGCGCGTCCCATTTCGTAAGGATCACCAGCGCGTTTGAGGGGTATGGCCTGCCGCTGATGCTCGACTCCTTCGTCGGTTTGCAATTCAGGCATGGGATCGTTGAGGGCGGATTCCACCCAACCGGGGCCAATGTGGTTGACGGTGATGTTATAGGGCGCGAGTTCCAAGGCGAGGCAGCCTGTAAAGACATGCATGGCGTATTTGGTCGCACCGTAGATGGGATTGATGGTGAACTGGACATCGGCTTGCACTGATGAGGTGATAATGATGCGACCGCCATCCCCCTGCGCAACCATCTGGCGGGCGGCGGCCTGACAGACGTAGACGCTGCCCTTGAGGTTGACGTTGACGACAGCTTGCAGATTTTTGGGTGTGGTTTGCAGCACCGGTTCCCAACGGATGATACCGGCGTTGCTGACGACTATATCCAGACGGCCTAATTCGCTGACGGTACGGGCGATCATGTCATTGACCTGCTGGTAATCGGTGACATCGGCGGTGATGGCTGCGGCACGACGACCGCGCTCACGGAGTTCCGCTGCCCGTTTTTCGAGGGCATCGGCCTGTGCTACGTCGTTGACCACTACGTCTGCACCTTCATCTGCAAGGGCGCGAGCGATGCCCCAGCCAATGCTGCGGTCACTGGCCGCGCCAGTTACTAATGCCACTTTGCCTTGTAAACGCATGATTTATGACCTGAGATGTCTTAATTTGCCGGATAAAAAATCGTTTTGATGCCGGTTTTGTCTTCAAAAGTGTCGAAGCCTTTTTTCCAATCGGTGACTTCAAAGGCGTGGGTGATGAGCGGCTTGGTCTGCACCTTGCCGTCGCCCATGAGTTGCAGCGCGCGTATCCATGCCGAGGGTACGCTGGCATTGGTTCCGGTGGCGATCAGTTCTTTATACACCAGTTGATCGACATCCCAAGCGATGGGTTTACCGAACAGCCCGATTTGGACATAACGCCCGCGCCGCCGGACGAGCTTGAGCAAATGCTGGGCGGCAGCTTCTGCACCGGCACATTCATAGACCACATCCGCGCCCAAGCCTTCAAAGGTCAGATCAGCGATGAATTCCTCGGCGTTGGTGGTTTGTACGTTCAGGGTGTAATCCGCGCCCAACTGCTTTGCCATCGCCAGCCGATGTTCATCAGCATTTGTACCCAGCACTACGACGGTCGCGCCTGCCGCTTTGACGACCTGTAAGGTCAGCAAGCCGATGGCTCCCGGCCCGGCGATAATCGCCACATCACCGGGGGTAACGGTGGGTGTGTTGGTGACGGCATGGACGACACAGGCTAACGGTTCGGTTAATGCGCCGGCTTGAAAATCGACATTATCGGGCAGGAGGTGGATATTCTGAGCGGGAACAACGACATAGTTGGTGAAACCGCCATTGACGCGCGAGCCTATCGAACGGCGGTTGAGGCAGAGATTGACCTGCCCCGAACGGCAGTAGCGGCACTGTCCACAGGAGGCGAAATAAGTTTCGGTGGTGACGCGCATTCCGGCTTCCAAGCCGACGACACCACTGCCGACCTCGGCAATTTCGGCGGCGACTTCATGCCCCAACACGACAGGCGGGATATATTTGAATTCATCTTTGAGAATGTGGAGATCAGTACCACACAGGCCAGCGGCTTTCACACGGAGCTTGACCTGCCCGTCACCGACTGACGGCTCGGCAATGTCGCGGACTTCGACATTGCCGACACCCAATGCAACTTTCATTATGGCTTTCATAAAAAGACCTTTATCGCAAAAATTCAATAGTTATGCAATCGATTGCATGGATATTAACGCGAGTGGTGAGGATTATCAAGTTGGGGAGGGAGTGTGCGGATTGAAGCGCAGTCGGTTAAAGAAAAAATGTTGCTCACTCCTCGTCAAAATAATCCAGGTCGATCCTTTTGACTGTATAAGTCACCATTTCAGCAACACCTACTCCATAGTCAATCATGAATTGAGCCAGTTGTTCACCGTCTATCAAAACAATTTTCTTTTCTATTCGTCCGACATAATCCATCGCGTCTTTTGAAAAGGTTGATGTTGTAATCAGGACACCTTTTTTAGCTCGAAATCCTTCCAAACTTCCAGCAAAAGCTTGAACCACAGGACGACCAACGGTTCCTTCCCATCGTTTAGCCTGAATGTACACAACATCTAGACCTAAGCGATCTTCATTAATAATGCCATCTACACCTCCATCGCCGCTTTGACCTATTGCACGTCCCGCATCTTTTCTTGAACCGCCGTAACCCATTCGCACAAGAAGATCTACAACAAGCCTTTCAAAGAAACGAGGCGAACAGGACATAATTCTTTCGAGTATCTCTTGGGCCAACTTATCACGTAAACTTTGATAACTAGTATCCAATATTTCTTCGGGAGTTTGTGTTGTTTGAGGTTCAATTTCTTCTACTGGTATCTCGGATTTATTGGTGCGATTTTTGAATTCCAAGAATTCTGGAAATTGTAGTAAAAAGCTTTGATTAATATGATCTGGATTACTTTCTAGTACTTTGAAACCTCGCTCAGTAATACGGAATTTTCCGCGTCCTGTATTTTCTAACAACCCTGCTTGTAAAGTGTACCCCAGTGTCAAGACAGCAAAATGGGGAATTGATCAGTGGATTAGCCTCCTTGGTTAAAATAGATTTGAGCAGGTGTTTGGTAGTCGAGAGCCTGATGCAATCGCCGATGGTTATAAAAGTCGAGATAGGCGGACAAGCCGCTGCGAGCCTCACGGGGTGAAGCGTAATCCTTCAAATA
>JBBSBS010000107.1:0-16610 GCA_038251045.1 Aggregatilineales bacterium
AACGCGCCTTGCTCAATAAGCCTCTGCCATTCTGGACGACGGACGGCGGTACGGGCTTCGGCAAAGGCGTAAAACTGGTCTAGCGCGGCTTGGCCTGCTTCGGGGCTTTTTTCAAAAGCGGCCTTTAACTGCATGAAACCTTCTACACCACGATCACGCCGCTGGTAGGCTTCTTCCAGTGTCGTGACGCGCATGGCTTCAGCATAGGCTTCGTCGTTCGTCAAATAGGCTTCGGGAAATGTGACGACATTATCACCGCGTTCTGGCAAGCCGCTGTTTTGCATCATGACCAGAATTTCGAGTTCACCATAAGGGTTAATCAGCCTATGAATTGTGCCTGCCGAGAATAAAAGGGCATCGTTTGGTTCCAACGGTACACACGAGAAGCCATCTTTATCGATGATTTCAACCGCGCCGCGCCCGCCGAGGACAAAATACATCTCGGTACATACCAGATGCATATGCGGTGTACCCCCGATTTGCCCATCAACCGTCCGTGTGTCATAAACTTTCAAGCGGGACATCAAGCTTGACCCCGGCATACGTAAAACGGTGCTGCTCATGAGCTGGTCACCTTGCTATCTTTTTTGGCTTGTAATAAAAGTTCGTGTTCCGGTGATTCTTTGAAAAACTCATCCAGCGGGTAACAGCCGGAGACAAGACCGTTACGCGGGGCAGTGGTGCAGTCGCTAAACGTGCGGCAGATGCGCTTGCGTTGCAGCGGCTGCCCGCGCAGCACATCAACCGGCATTTCCGGATAGCTCAAGACCATGCGCCCCAGCCCGATGAAGTCCGCCATGCCCTGATTAACCACTGCTTGCGCGACATGCGGCAGCCAATCTTGCAAATAAGAATAACCGGAACCTACCACCAACATATCCGGATGCTGCTGTTTGAGTTCGCGCGTCACCCGTATTTGGCGGGCGACACCCACCAGCGGGTCTTCAGGTGGCAAATAGCCATCGGAAGGCGGGAACATGGCAGGACGCTGGATGTGTGGCACATAGTACGGGCTGCCTACCGTGACGCATAACAGGCGGATGTCGAGTTCGAGCATCAAGTCTAAAAACTGATTTGGTTCTTTGAGGTCAAACCCGCCACCGCTGCCATCCCCGCCAAAAGCGAAGGGGTACGTTCCAGTGAACGATTCGGCCTCACCGATATTTTCGAGGTTGGGCTTAAACGGGATGAAGTCGATGGCACTCAAGCGCACGCCCATATCCAAACCCGGTGCAGCCGCCCGAATTGCGGCGACCGCGTTACGCAGGAAACGGGTGCGGTTTTCAAAGCTGCCGCCATATTTACCGGCGCGGTCAATGCCGCTTAACAATTCGTGTCCCAAATAACCGTGACAGTGCTTCACATCCACAAAATCGTATCCGGCTTTTTGCGCCAGCACCGCCGCCTTGGCAAAATCTTCGATCAATTCATCAATTTCCGCATCACTCAAAACGTAGGAGTCGTCATCGACATTAAATTTGCGGTCGAGCAGAGGATGACGGTAGGCCACACGTGGTTCGAGGGCATGGGTATTCGGTCGGCAAAAACGCCCCGAATGGGTCAACTGTAATCCGATCAACGGTGCATCGTTGGTTCCCATTTGTTCGTGGTGGGCATCTAAAAGGATTTGACGTAAATCGGCAATGTCGCCAACGGTATCCTCATTGATGATGAGCTGCTTGGCGTTGGCACGTCCATCATGGCGCACGGCGACCGCCTCGCCACCCCAGATGAGTTTCGACCCGCTGCAACCAAAACGCTGCCAGCGGCGGCGAGTCAGGTCGCTAGGATGTCCATCGGCGGTTCCATCCCACCCTTCCATCGGTAGCACCGCGAAACGGTTGGTCAGTGAACGGTCACGGTACTGGAAAGGCTGCGCCAATGGTGCGGTTGCACCGGATTGCAGCACGTCGTCAAAGGGTAGTTCCGCACCAACCAACTCGCAGTACTCCAAAAATTGCTCCGGTGTTCGCAGTTGCGCCAGCCGTTTATATTTCATTACGAACTCCCTTTTTGGAGCAGATCAAGCCTTTCCACAATGTCTCTTAATATGGCGACATCACTTACAGGACGTTCCGGCGACTGCGGGTGAGTCTTGCTGGTTTGTAACCAACCCCGCAGGTGCAAGAACTGCGCCGCACTGTGCTTGTAGGCAGGTACGGGCGGGCGAAATGCCAAAAAGCCGAGGTACTGCAACAGGTCATTCACGGCGTAGAAATTGGGATTGTTAGCAGCCCACATCGCATCGCGCACGGCGAAAACATCCGGCGCGAAGGTGCTTAAGCCGAGCAGATAATCGCTGCCATAGATCACCATATCGATAGCGAGATCATTGCCTGTGAACACTTTGAAGTCGGGGCGCGTCACGTTACGCAGTTGTAGACGCTGCCATTCCAGTTCACGGCTGAGTGAGGAATGTTTCGCGCCGATGCACTGGGGTACGCCCATCAACCCGCGATATACATCGAGGCTGTAGATTTTACCGAATGGTACGAACATCGTCCCTAGCTCAAAGCCCACAAACTGCGGAGCATAGCGCCCGATTTCATGATAAGCATCCACGATGGCAGCGGATGCCTGCCCTGTCAGGCCATAAGATTGAAAGATGACAGGAATACCACCGTAAGATTGAATAGAGTCGATTTGCTGGCGGTAAGCGTCGATATTCCACGCATCCCCCGGTTTATCGGCGACAAACGCACCTGCCACAAACGACTGACCATCCAGCAGGTCACGGGTACGGCGCAGTACCTCGCGGCGTGTGTCTTCATCAATCAGGTTGGCATATCCGGTATCCATGTTCACAGCCGGAATCAAACCGGCTTCAGCCGTTCGTTGAATATGGCCTGCGAAACTCTCCCAATCAATCGCCCCATCTTCTAGAAACGGCAGCAGAATAGCCGAACTCCCTGTAATCTTGCGCCCCGTTACGATCAATTGAGTAGGGTCTAATATAGTTTCTATCATGGGCATTAACTTTCTGTTGTAGTCTGCTTCCTCGAAGCCTCTAGATGGTGAAGATAGCTCTTTAGCGCACTTTGATTGTGTTCATGCAATACACGTTCCACTTCAACCGGATCACGCCCTTTGAAGGCCTCCAGTAACTGCTTATGTCCCGCTTGAGCGTCAATGATGCGGTTAGCAGATACATCCTTCAGGTAATACAGGCGCAAACGATCCCAGTGGTCAAATACCTTTTGCATCATTTTGTAAATCAGCACGGTTTGGGCAATCTCACAGATGAAGAGGTGAAGCGCTTGATTCTGGCGTGACCATTCATCCGGGTTATCGACTAACTTATCCATTTCGTTAATCATCTGCGATAAGCTGTTTAAATCGTGATCTGTGAACTTGCTACAGGCCTCACGGCTGGAAATCCGTTCCATCGACTCCAGTAATCCAAACACCTCATGAATTGAATTGGCATCAATCGCCGTAACCGTCGCACCCACATAAGGTTCGGTGGTAATAAACCCATCCGCTTCTAACTGCCCCAGTGCTTCACGGATGGGAATCTGGCTCACTTTGAGCTTGGTGGCTAGGTCATCAATAACGAGGCGCGTACCCGGTTTGAAAACGCCGGTGAGAATATTTTCACGCAAAAGATCGTACACAATCTCTTTTTTGCTGCGAAATTTGGCGAGCATTAGGGAGTCCTTTTCCGCGGTTGCCAAAAAATCATATATCCTATATAGTATACCAAAAGTAGCAACATGGCTACACACCATTTGTACAAGGAGGGTGTATCGCAATAACCATCGAAAATCCAAATTTTGACCGGCATATTGACGTTTCTATAAATCTTATGAGGGAAATATGAAACCTAAAAAAATTACACTTACCCTGCTTCTCGTCGTCATGCTTATGCTGCCCTCCATCGGGATCGCTGCGCAAGACAAGACTGAAGTCCGCATTTCATGGTGGGGTTCACAGACTCGCCATGACCTGACCATCGCCGCCATCGAACTATATGAATCACAAAATCCGAATATCGACATTGTCTTTGAATTCCAGGGTTGGAACGACCACTGGACGAAACTGTCGACACAGGCTGCTGGCGGTGAACTGCCAGACATCATGCAGCACGATTATGCCCGTATTGAAGAATGGGTCAACAACAAGCTGCTGCTCCCGCTTGACGAATATGTTGCAAGCGGTGTGATAGATACCACCAATATATCAGATTCCTCATTGGCAGGCGGGTTCGTCAATAAAGAACTCTACGGCATAAACCTCGGCAACAACTCCGAAAACTTCACGCTGGATGCAGATGCATTTGCTGCCGCCGGTATCGATATCCCCGCGGATGATTGGACTTGGACGGACTTCGAAGCGATTGCCAATAAGATTCACGAATCAACCGGCAAATTTGCGATTGATGCCAACATTACAACTGAACAACTCTGGAAGTCGTTGTATATGGGCTGCTGCGATGAGTGGTCATATAACGCCGATGGTACTGCCCTTGGTTATGAAGATGACCAACCGCTGGTCGATTACTACAAGATGCTGCTGCGCCTGCAAGATTCCGGTGCCATGCGTCCTTACGAAGAAATGATTGCGATGGGCGATCAAGGTGTCGAAGCCAACCCAATTGTGACCGGTGAGGCAGCTATGGCTTACTTCTGGAGCAACCAGATTGTCGCCACATGGACGGCAGCGGGTGAAGATCATAACTTTGTTATGCATACGATACCGCGCCCCGAAGGCGGGCAGCCCCAGAACTACATCAAGCCATCCATGTTCTTCTCGATCACCTCACAGGCCAAACAGCCCGAAGAAGCCGCGAAGTTCATCAATTGGTTTGTGAATTCGATTGAAGCCAACGAAATTCTCAAGGCTGAACGTGGTGTTCCGGTTTCATCTGTTGTCCGCGAGGCAATGCTCCCCACCCTCGGGCGACCACAGGCCGAAATGTTCCGTTTCTTGGAAGTCATTGAGAAGAACAACAGCCCGATTCGTCATGCAGATCCAGCCGCACATGCGGACATTCTGAATAACGTGTTCATTCCTGAATTTGTAGAGCCAGTCATGTACGGATTGATTACGCCCGAAGAAGGCGCAGCCATCCTTCGTGAAGAGGCCACCGCCATTTTGGCAAAATAACCAAAAATTTGGCGATGTGTCGCTATTTATAGGTCAAATATGGGACACGACCATGTGTCCCATATTTTGTTGAAAAATAAATTACTGGTGAGGTCTTTATGAGTGCTTCAGCAATTGCGGTTCCCAAAAACAAAAGTCAGAAGCGCCCGAAATTTGGTCAGCACAATCTTGTGGGCTACATGTTTATTTCGCCGTGGGTGATCGCGTTCTTATTATTCACGCTCATCCCCATTTTGGCATCACTTTTCCTTTCATTTACCGACTATAACATTCTCGGTGGGTGGAAGTTCATCGGCCTCGAAAATTATCAGCGCATGTTTTTTGAAGACCGTCGCTTTTGGCGATCTGTGTCCGCAACGGTGCAGTATGTCATATTTTCGGTCCCGCTGCGGCTGACCTTTGCGCTGGCGGTCGCAATGCTTCTGAATACCAGCCGGCGGGCTGTCAGCTTTTACCGTGCAGCGTTTTATGCCCCGTCCATTATTGGCGGCAGCATCGCGGTGGCGGTCATGTGGCGGCAGATCTTCGGTAATGAAGGCTTGCTCAATTTTGTGTTGGGTCTCCTCGGCATTGAAGGCACAAACTGGCTAGGACGACCCGAAACTGCCATCTGGACTCTCATCATATTGGCAGCATGGCAGTTCGGCTCACCCATGCTCATCTTCTTGGCAGGCTTGAAGAATATCCCTGTCCAACTGTATGAATCAGCCGAAATTGACGGCGCAAACGGATTTCAAAAATTTATTAATATCACGCTGCCCATGCTCACACCGATCATCCTTTTTAACTTGATCATGCAATTAATCGCCGGGTTTATGGTATTTACGCAGGCCTTCATCATCACCGGTGGTCGCCCGCTGGATACTACGTTATTCTATGCACTGTACATTTATAAACGCGCTTTCGAGAACTTCGAGATGGGTTACGCCTCAGCGATGGCGTGGATTATGCTGCTTGTGATTGCGGTGCTAACGGCTATCGTATTCCGATCTTCATCAAAATGGGTCTACTACGAAGCAGGCGAGGGGAATTAAATATGGCGACTGCAAATCTACAAAATTCAGTAGCACAGGCTGAAAAGCCGCATACAATTCCCCAAACGAGCTGGCACAAACGCAAGTATTCGCGTTCGATTATCTACCACGTTTTTGTGGGCATTGCGGCGCTATTCATGATTTATCCGATACTCTGGCTAATCGGCAGTTCCTTCAAAGGGCCGGACGAAATTTGGGTCAATCAGGTTGCCCTCATACCAAAAGTCTTTTTCCCCGAAAACTATGCTCACGGTTGGGCAGGCTTTGGCGGTATTACCTTTACCACCTTCTATAAAAATTCATTTCTTTATGCCATCCTCGGCACACTCATTAATGTAACCGCATCGTGTGTTGTTGCTTATGGATTTGCCCGCGTTAAATTTTTTGGCAAGCGTATCTGGTTTGCGATTATGCTGTTGACCCTGATGCTGCCTACACAGGTGCAAATCATCCCGCAGTATATTGTGTTCAGTAGTTTGGGGTGGTTGAATACATTTTTGCCGCTGTTGCTGCCGCGCATGGGCGGGCAGGCCTTTTTCATATTTATGATTGTCCAATTTATTCGCAGTATTCCGGTTGACCTTGATGAAGCCGCAATGATTGACGGGGCGAGTAAATCCTCGATCTTCTACCGGATTATCTTGCCGCAGTTGACTCCTGCCATCATCACCGCCGCGATTTTCTCATTCTATTGGACATGGGACGAATTCTTGATCCCGTTGATTTACTTGAACAAGCCGGACTTATACACCGTGTCATTGGCGCTGCGGACATTTTCTGATCCGAGCGGTCAAACCGATTGGGGTGCGATCTTTGCCATGTCGACCCTATCTCTTTTGCCGGTGTTCGTGATTTTCATAGTGTTCCAACGCTATCTGGTTCAAGGTATTTCGACAACGGGTCTAAAAGGCTGACATGCTCTGGCAAAAGAAGGATGGCGATTTTTTTGCTAGGGTCGATAAGGTTTCCACCTTTTTGCTCGCAAACTTCGTATGGATTGTGCTGTCGATTACGATCATTGGAATTCCCTTTGCCACGCTTGGCCTCTTCGCCGTGATGATCACCATCGTACGCGGCAAACAACTCGAATTGTTTCACACTTTTTTGACTACCATCCGCCAGCATTGGCAAAAAGCACTGGTAATCATACTGGCGGATGTGCTGGTCGGCGGACTGTTGGTTGCCAACCTCACCATCTTGCCCATGATGAATGGCGGCGACCTGCTGGTAATCTTGTCCCGAAGCATTACAATCTTTGTAGGCTCTGTTCTGTTGATGGCAAATGTACTGGTTTGGCCATTGGTGATAATGGTCAATATGGGTATAAATCAGTTGTTCAGGCTGGTGCTGCTGTTGGTCTTTAGCCACCCGTTCAAATGTGCTGGCATCACGCTGCTGGCGCTGCTGCCGTTAGTCGCGGCGCTGATATTGCCCATCGCCTTTTTGCTATTTGCGCTGGTTTCGGCAACCGCCTATATGGCCTCATATGGAACATGGCTGATTATTCGCAAACATTTTAGCCCTGCGGAGCTTGAATCGCTGCTCTACAAACAGGAACACTCGACATAAAGGATGCTTTATGAGTAACAAGAAACGGTATGCATTAATTGGCACAGGCTCGCGGGCTGGCATGTTCGTGGATGCCATCACCAATACCTACCGGGATGTCGCTGAACTCGTCGGGTTTTCCGACCTCAGCCAAACCCGCATGGATTGGTACAATGAACAACTGGTAAAGCAGCGTGGATTACAACCGCTGCCCACCTATCTTGCCGCTGATTTTGACCGGATGATAGCCGAAACCAAACCAGATACGGTAATCGTCACCACGATGGATGCAACCCATCATCAGTACATCATTCGGGCGATGGAACTGGGCTGCGATGTCATCTCCGAAAAGCCCATGACAACTGACCTTGATAAACTCCGTGCGATTTATGATGCCATCGACCGCACAGGCAAATCGCTGCGCGTCACGTTCAACTACCGTTATGCTCCCGCTTATACCAGCCTGCGTGAAGTAGTCATGCAGGGCAAGATCGGTCGTCCGTTGGCGGTCGATTTTTCGTGGATGCTGGATACCAGCCACGGTGCAGATTACTTCCGGCGCTGGCATCGCGAAAAGCAAAACAGCGGCGGCTTGCTCGTTCACAAATCCACCCACCATTTTGACCTCGTGAACTGGTGGATTGATTCGTATCCCGCGCAGGTGTTCGCGATGGGTAACTTGTCATTTTACGGGCGCGAAAATGCCGAGGCGCGGGGTGAGCATTACGACTACAAGCGCTATACCGGCGAACAAGCCGCTGCCAATGATCCCTTTGCCTTATTCCTTGATGACAAAGCAGTCTACAAAGGATTGTATCTGAACGCCGAACCCGAAACCGGCTACCTGCGCGACCGTAACGTGTTCGGTGAACCGATTACCATTGAAGACACCATGAACGTTACCGTCCGCTACCAGAATGGCGTACTGCTGTCGTACTGCCTGATCGCCTACTGCCCGTGGGAAGGGCTTCGCGTGGCGATTACCGGCACAAAAGGTCGTGCCGAGCTGGATATTGTCGAAAACATTAACCACCTGCAAGGGGATGGCGCTGCCAAGGCCAGCAAGGGCGCGTTTAAGGCCGCCACCCTGCGCGTACACCCTATGTTTGGGGATAGCTACGAGGTCGATCTGCCAAGTGGCGAGGGCGGTCACGGCGGTGCTGATCCAGTGATGCTGGAGCAAATCTTTTCGCCAAATCCGCCCTACGACCCATTCCAGCGCGCCGCTTCGCACATCGACGGTGCGGCTTCCATTCTGGTGGGTATTTCCGGCAACCTTGCCATGCAAAGTGGCAAGCTGATTGAGGTGGGTGATCTGTTCCGCTTGCCTGATCGGGCGGCTGTAGCCAACCGCGCTTAATGAGGTTATTTGTGGCAAGCGCTTGTTTGCCACCTTACCCTTCCTGCCTCCGCCCATCACCCCAATTCAAATAGACATGAAAAAAGCCTGCATATTTACAGGCTCTCATACGATTCGTTGACCTAAAGGGGTTATGTCAACGCTCAACCCGCCGCGCCCCACTTATTGGGCTTGTACTGCTTAGACTCGTGTGCGCCGTGTGACTAGATTGTACACAAACACAATCACCGCCAGCACCAATAAAGCGTGGATCAACGCGCCGCCAATATTAGCCGCTAAACCTAACACCCATAGAACTACAAGTATGCCAATAATCGTCCATAACATAATAAAACGCTCCCCTCGTTACCCAATTGCGATAACAATCCTTAACTGTTTCTATAATTAGTCTACAATTTATCCCTGCTTGAAACATCCTGCCGTAGAGGGGTTATCGGATAGCCCGATTGGCTAGTCGCGGAGTAGGTCTCTATATCCGACAGAGGTTACTCGGTAAGGTCTGCACCTCAATCGTCACTGAATGGTACACCCTTCCTGCCTCCTCCCACCACGACACTCATCCCCAACCAAATTGACGTGAACGCGAAGACCTGCATCCCCACAGCCTCTTGAATGCCCCACAACCCACCTTTTTGCGCGTTTCCACCGCATTGACGCATCTTCTCACCTTAACCGCTTTGCCCTACATCTCTCGCCTTAATGCGCTTCACGCACAAACGACTTGAATTGAGGCCGAAAATGAAAGAGCCTGCAATAGTGACCTAACCCGTGACATATGCTATCATTCAACCAGTGAAAGGATAGACCATGCGCCAAGTCATTCTCATTCCTGATGAAACAGGTGGTTACATCGTTGAAGTACCGAGTTTGCCCGGTTGCTATAGTCAGGGCGAAACCGAAACCGAAGCGATGGCAAACATCAAAGAAGCGATTGAACTGCACATTGAGGATATGATTGCGTCGGGGGAAGAAGTCCCTGATGACCTTCCTGCCCCCATTCTGCTGAAGGCTGTCTAATGCCCAAGCTGCCCGTCATTCGCGCTCGTGACTGCATCAAAGTTTTACAGCGAATTGGCTTCACAGTATCCCGTCAAAAGGGCAGCCATATCACACTGCACCGCGACAATCCAGCGGCACGAACCACCGTTCCCAATCACGGCACTCTCAAACCCGGTATGCTGCACAAAATCATCAAGGATGCCGGACTAACGGTAGATGAATTTATAGACCTACTAGAATAGCCTTCCCTGCCTCCCTCTCCAACCTCGCAGGCTCTTGAACGCCCCACAACCCACCTTTTGCGCGTTTCCACCGTATTTCCCTATCTTCGCACCATTCCCACCCTAACCGCGAAAATCCACCTAACCCTCACAAGGCCGAACCGCTTTGCCCTTGCTGCACTTCTCCCCTTCTAGTCGCGCTTCACGAACGACCTGAGGCCGAAAATGAATGAGCCTGCGGTGTGCAGGCTCTTTTAATTCATACCAAATCCAAAATATATTATGGCTGAGGCGTTGCGGTTACAACGTTTGGCAGACCAAAAGGGAAAGTTTCAGTTGGTGAAATCAAGACGCTTCCAATACCTATCCAATTAGGTAAAACTGGGTATGGATATCCACCAGATAGGGTTTTTTCTACCAGAATGTCCAGCGTTTTTTCACTCGGATACAAACTAAATTTGATCCCCTGTATTTCAGGAGAAACATCTACTTTAGAGATAAAATCAATACCATCTTTGGAATATAACAAAAACTCCACCAATAATCCATTTTTAGGATAATATAATATCAGATTGATGCGAATATAGGGTGTTTCTGATCCAGCATTGTAGACAATTTGTGTTCCTGAAGGCTCGCCAAAAAGTTGCACAACCTCTTCTAAAGTGAAATTTGCATTAGGGAAAATAGAAATAGAGGTAACAGTATCATTTTCAAGGACAATAAAGTTTTTCTTATTTGGATCATCGTACCACCAACTAATCAAAGTTTGTGTTTTACTATCGGGAAGACTTGTTTCTTTGTATCTTTTTTCGGATTTATTTGGTGATGAAGTATAGAAAGGGATACTGACAAGTTTATTATACACTTCATCTATTTTACTTTCGCCAGGAATGATTCCATCCCAACATGGAAACTCACAAACAATTTGTGACAGAATGCTGTTATCGCTGGGAATCGGTGTCGGCTTAGGGATTTGCTGAAGTGGGATATCAATCAATTTTCCAAAAGGCAAAGTAAATATTATCAAAAGTAGTAACCGCGCCATGTTGCGCCTTTCAAACTCTTAATCATAAGATTGTGGAATTAATAACCCCACAATCTTATGATACTACTAATCAAATACTCAGACTATACTTGACAACTAAACGCATTTACGATGGCTATCGGATCAATACGTCCATTATTGAGA
The DNA here is from genome assembly GCA_038251045.1 of Aggregatilineales bacterium. Lineage (GTDB taxonomy): Bacteria > Chloroflexota > Anaerolineae > Aggregatilineales > Phototrophicaceae > CFX2. The sequence continues at coordinate 11,458 of JBBSBS010000107.1, forward strand.
TAGTCACAAAGTGCGCTATCCACTGGCAGCCCATATGCGTTAAGCCAATCTTCACATCTAAAAGCACCTTGGACAGTCTGATCGTTACGCCAAGTATCAAAATAACTTTCAAAATATGAAAAGCGTTTCGGCCTGACTTGAGAAAGTGTAGGTAAATTTGCAAGTATTTCCGAAGAGTAATTGTCTAAATTCGCATCCCACATTATGTACTCAGCGAATGACTCTGCTAAATCTTCAGAACCACTGATTGCGTGTTCACCGGTATTAATATTTATTGGGCCTGCCGGTGGAACAGTAGTAAACTCTTCTCCTGCGTTATATGCTACGTCACGCAACATAAAGCAAAGTTCATTTTTATCACTGACACCAAATAGTTTTAACATCTGCGATATCTGAAATTCAGACAAACCTTCATATAGTGCAGAACAATCCGATCTACCTGCAAAAGTAGCGCCTACAGTTTTTACAAAGTCCTGTAGACTTAGATTAACGTTATTTCGTGTATCAAGAACATGTCCAAATTCATGAATCAACGTTTGTACTGGTAAGTTTCCTGCACGGGTAGACCAAGGTGGGTAAAGTTCTACGTGATTTATTGACTCTGATTGTCTGGGGACACATCCGTAGGCTTCCGTACAATGCCCATTTTTTTCTTCCTCTTCCCGTAAATTGAGGTAGCGGATATATTTTGAGCTAGTGAACCAATGACGAAATTTCCCTTTATCAGTTGTTGTTAAATCTTTAAGCTCTTGCCTACCGCTACCATGAAATTTAAGAGCGATTAAGCTCATAGCCTTATTTAGAAACGCAACTTCCTGAGTATTCCATACACCTACTGTTAAGACACCATAATCCCTAAACACTTGAAATGCACTTGTCCAGCATTGTTTATCCTCAACAGAAGTTCCAGTTTTCAGAATATCGGTAACGTTACCGGGGCATAATCCTAATGGGTCTCCATAGTTGATTGGATTTCCGCCTACATAAGCATACCGATTTGGCGTTTCCAGAGGGTCAAGGCTGGCAATCGTACCGATAGCTGCATTGTAATAACGCGCCCGCAGGTACAGGAGATGCACGTTATTTTCCTGCCATTCACCAGTAAAGCCGTACCAGGACGGAAAGTAGCCGCCGACCCCATCAAAAGGCTCCCCGTAAGGGGCATAGCTTTGACTGGCTAATACCGCATCGTTTGAGAGAAAATCGGCAAAGGTACGAATGCTGCCGAGACCATCCTGTATCGCCCATTCCCAGCTTGAGTTGGGAGAGGAAGGGATGACATATTTCTTGGCCAGCAGCCCGTGAGGGGCATGGGTATAGTAACGCATGGTGCCAAAGGCATCGTTATAGTTGTCGCGTAGAACCACGGCTAACCCCGGCTGCAAATCCAACAAATAATCAGTGGGTGTTCCGGCAAAGGTCTGTCGGATACGGTTGCCCAAGCCGTCATAGTTGTAACTGTAACTGACTACCCCACTGACACTTGCCATGCGATTAGCGCGATCCCAGGAGTAGGTATTGGTACCATCGTTGGTCAGGTTGCCGTTGTTGTGAGCATTTGTATTATTTCCTCCCTCGTTGTGCGAAGCCTCCTGTGGATACGGGGGAGGTGTCGCGTTAGCGACGGAGGGGGTTCCTGTCTAGGCGTAATAAATGACCAGCCGCCACCGTCCTCAAACACCGCTTGACCTCTGCTTTTGAAGTCGCTTGAGCAGACTTGTCTTCTGACTAGCATCATGGCTTTAGCCTGATGCGGCACAACCCTAAATCCACTTGAAAAGCGCTCCGCCTTGATCTCTGCGTTCTCCGCGCCTGTGCGAAGCCTCCTGTGGATTGCGGTTCAAATGCCTTCCGTTTGAATCCACAAACCTGCTCTACCGAATTCTAACCATCCACCAACCGGCTTAACAATCCCACTCCCTCAAAACCGTTTGTGCCACCACCCCTTAACAGTTACCAAATGTCCGACCAAATGGTCACCCTTAACTGCCTCACATCGGTTATGCTTTTTTGTGGTGAAACTTGCATTTCTCCCTCCATCGCTGTGCAAAGCCTCCCGTGGGATGCGGGGGAGGGTTCTCCACGTACCTTAACATCCACTGCCAAAATCGGTACTGAAAACCGTTGCCGTTTTTGCAGTATTCGCAGCATTTGCAGCTTTCTCCCGTAAGGAGTGCAAAAACCGCACTTATCAACTACAACAACAATAACAACAACACTTGTGTCGTTTCCGACGACGACGACGACGACACAAACACAAAACTGCACATCCGAATCAAGTGAATCAAACCATCTGCTAACTCACTCGTCGTCCTTCTTATCAGGCGGCAGCCAACCAAATGGCGTATCCTCATCCAGCAGTTCAAACGGATGCACCTGCCGCTGCTGGGGCAAACTCTCTGAAGGCAGCACCGGAGCCGCCCGCCGTGCCTCCCGCGCTGTATTCCGTTTGCGCAGGTCAGACGCGTAGTAAATGGTTTTTGTCTTCGTCTTATCCAGCGTAATCCGCGCCACACCCCGTGCCAGCATATCGACCGGCATCGGCGCAGCCCGCCCGAACCAGAACCACGACACCACCGGCGTACTGCCCAGAATAGTCATCAGCACATAAAACGGATGCCGCCGTTCACCGCGCACATAAGCCACTGGCGCACGAATCACCGTCGCATGCAGTCCCACCCGTTCCATATAAGTTTCGGCTTCGCGCTTGGCATTCAGATAATTATTGTTGACCCAAGGCGCACGCACACTGCTCATCAGCACCATGTTCGGCACACCGTCACTCACGCACATATTGGCGACATTCCGCGCCGAAAGGAAGTTTAAACGGTGATGGTTCGAACCCTGCTCTAGATCGGCCACCATGCTGCCTACCGTATGAATAACACTGACATGACCCCGCGCCCGTCCCCGTAAGCTGGCAGGATTCCACACATCCGCCACGATCACGCGCAGGCGCTGTGCCAACGGGCCGAGTTTGTCCTCCGCGCCGGAGCGTACCAGCAGCGTCACCTGTGCGCCTTCCGCCAGCAGGGCTGCCGCGATGTTGTCACCCAGAAAAGTGCCACCACCGGTCACCAGAATGTGCCGATCTTTACCTGCCATCTAAAATTGTCCTGAAAGGCTAGGAACTTGAGCATACATAGGTTGATTGTAGCTGAAAGAGGTACATACTGGAAAGGATAGAAGGACAGGGGCATCTTACCCAAAATCCCTCCCTTGTTTAAGGGGAGGGATGGGGCGGGGATCAATCTACTTGCGGCTTTGCGCCACTTCAATATTGACCTTGTGATTGCGGATGCTGCTGGTTTTCATCGCCATCAGCACCTGCGGCACTTGTTTGCTGGGCACATCCACCATCGAATAATGCTCATGAATTTCAATCGCGCCGATGATACTGCCGGCAACCTTGGCCTCGTTGGCTATCGCCCCTACAATATCACCCGGTCGCACACCTTCTTCACGACCAACATTAATCTTGAGGCGGGTCATATCGCCTTCCGGCCCACGGCGCTTACTATCTTTGTAGTTGCGCGGTGCCCGTTGTTCGCGGTAGGACTGCCGTTCTTCCGGCTCGGTAATCGCCAGTCGATCTTCGGTGACTTCCGGTGAATCACCCAACAGCAGCTTGAAAGCCGCCGCTGCTAATTCGCGTGGCTCAAATTCTTCACCCAGTTCGTCCGCCATTGTCAGATAGATTTCCAAACCTTCGTCGGCTAACGTTTCCTTCAGGGCTTCCTTAAACCGTTCCCGCCGCTTGTCGTTGACATCACCCAACGTCGGCAGCCGCATCTTCTGGATGGGTGTGCCTGTCGTACGCTGGACAATTTGCCACAACCGCGCTTCACGGTTGGTCACCATCGAAATAGCGAGTCCCGTCCGTCCGGCACGTCCCGTCCGCCCAATGCGGTGGACATAAATTTCAGGGTCGAGCGGAATATCGTAGTTGATGACGTGTGAGATATGGTCAACGTCCAACCCGCGCGCCGCTACGTCCGTCGCCACCAGCAGATCAATCTGCTCGCTGCGAAAGCGTGCCATAACGCGGTCACGTTGAACTTGATTTAGATCGCCGTGCAAGGCTTCTGCCGTATGCGAACGCGCCGTCAAACGCTGCACCAGCGAGTCGACTTCCAGCTTCGTCCGGCAGAAAATGATGGCTGCCGTCGGTACTTCGTAATCCAGAATACGTGAAAGAACCTCAAATTTATCGCGCTTGCCCACTTCAAAGTAAGTCTGGCGAATCTGGGGCATATTGCGCTTCTCGGTCGCTACCGTGATGCGCTTGGCATCCCGCATGTAGCGTCGTGCCAGCGCTGCAATTGGTGACGGCATCGTTGCCGAAAACAAAGCCGTTTGGCGCGCTTTCGATGTTTCCTTCAGGATGATCTCAATATCCTCAATGAAACCCATATTGAGCATTTCATCGGCTTCATCCAGCACGACAATCTTGACTGGCTCAAGATTCAACGTCTTGCGCCGCAGATGATCCATCACGCGCCCCGGTGTGCCGACCACAATCTGTACACCGCGTTGCAGTGCCTTCAACTGTCGGTCAATCGGCTGCCCACCATAAATGGCGAGGATCGAAATCCGCTGATGTTTGCTGTAGGACTGAAAAGCTTCTGCCACCTGAATCGCCAGTTCGCGAGTCGGGGTCAGAATCAGCGCTTGCGGTGAATGAATATTAGGATCGAGGTTTTGGATGATAGGCAGGGCGAAAGCCGCTGTCTTGCCGGTGCCGGTTTGAGCCTGTGCAATGACATCGCTGCCTTCCAGCATGAGGCGGATGGTTTGCTCTTGTACAGGTGTTGGTTCTTCGTACCCGAGTTCAGTAATGGCTCTGAGCGTAGTCTCGCTCAAGCCGAGTTCAGAAAATGATGCGACCACAAATTACTCCATATGATGATTCAACTTAAGCCACGTAGCAGCTTCTCCAGGGAGGAGTGTTGACTCTTCAAAGGGAGATTCAGATTGCTTGCGCTCTGCGTGTGTCTGCTTGATGCGGCATTGCCTCAGCGAGGTATGCAACATGATACCACACTTCCGCACCGATTCCGCTGGTGGGTATTTGAAACCTATTAGCTTTAGGGTGCAATGTATGTTTTTTCCTTACCGATTTGGAAGTATAGCCACTTGGCGGATGGATCAAT
>JBBSBS010000108.1:0-16604 GCA_038251045.1 Aggregatilineales bacterium
GGCAATATCGTTGAACTCGACGACGCGGGTCGTGAGCGACGGATCAACAGCAGGGCCGACATTTCCACGGCGGGCAACGGCTTGGCCTTTTTCCAACGTGACAAACGTTTCATCAACTGTGCCGTGATAGCACCAGTTAAAGACGAGAATATACTTGCGTCCAGTAATCTGACGCGCCAACCGAATGGCGAAGCGATTTGCATCGGTAGCGGTAAGGGCAAGCTGCCAATATGGGAGTCCGAAACGACGTTCGAGTTCTTGACCCACCCAGAGCACATCCTCGGTTGGCAGCATATAGGCGATGCCCTGCGCGACCTGTCGAGCAATGGCATCTACAGTGGCCTGTGGTGCATGTCCAGTCATCGCGCCGGTATCACCAAGGCAGAGGTCGAGATACTGGTTGCCATCCACATCCGTAAAATGCGCACCAGAAGCGCGGTCGACAAACACGGGAAATGCCCCTGCCCACTTGACCATCCAATGCATAGGCACGCCTGACAGCCAGTTCTTCTGCGCGTCGGCAAAGAGCGTTTGGGAACGCGGATGATAGTCAACAAAATACTGTTGTTCTTCGGCGAGACAAGCTTGCAAACGGCTGCGGTCAATTACTGTAACAATGTTCTCTTCCCCTTATTTGCAGTGTTATATAGCTGACAAGCGCCACCATAGGCTAATTAGATGGCCGTTACACTTGATTTCACACGACTGACAAACTCATCAAAGAGGTAAAGCGAGTCGTGCGGGCCGGGAGCCGCTTCCGGATGATACTGAACGCTGAACACACCCAAACCAACGTGACGCAAGCCTTCGACCGTGTTGTCGTTGAGGTTGATGTGGGTGATTTCTGCACCCGACAGATCGCTATCCGACGTTACGGCGAACCCGTGATTATGACTGCTGATTTCGACCACACCCGTGAGCAAGTTCATAACGGGTTGATTGCCGCCACGATGCCCGAAGCGCATCTTTTCGGTTTTGCCGCCGAGTGCGAGGCCGATGATTTGATGTCCGAGGCAGATGCCAAATACAGGCAATTTACCCAGTAGATCTTTGACATTCTGGATGGCATAGGTGACAGCGGCAGGATCACCGGGGCCGTTGCTGAGGAATACGCCTGCCGGATTCATCGCCAGCACTTCAGCAGCGGTGGTATGGGACGGAACGACGGTCACACGCAGGCCACGGTCGGTCATCATGCGGAGGATGTTGCGCTTGATGCCATAGTCGTAAGCTACGATCAACGGGCCAGTGGAGTCGTAATGATGATCACGATACCATTGTGGGTCGCTGCGTTCATCCCAGTTATAGGGTTCGGCACAGGTGACATCATCCACCAAGTTCCAGCCAGACATATCGGGGGATTGGCGGGCTATTTCGATGAGTGCCTGCGGGTCATTGGCAGCGTCGCCATGAGCGATAACGGCGCGCATCACCCCGACGCTGCGAATGTGACGAACGAGAGCGCGGGTCGCCACGTCGGACAGGCCGATGATACCCTGTGCCTTGAGGTAGGTATCAAGATCACCCTGCTCACGCCAATTGCTAACCACCGGACTGAGGGAACGGACGACAAAACCGGATACCCAGATGCGCTCCGATTCGGGGTCAAGCAGGTTGATGCCGGTGTTACCGACATGCGAGACGGTCATGGTGACAATCTGCTTGTGGTAAGAGGGGTCGGTCAGGATTTCCTGATAGCCGGTCATCGAGGTATTAAAGACCAGTTCACCTGTCTGTATACCCTCGGCACCAAACCCGATTCCGGCAAAGATGCGCCCATCTTCGAGCGCGAGACATCCAATCATGTTCACCATCCAAATTACAAACTTGACCGCAGAAACGCGGAGATTTAAGAACGATAGTCGCCGTTGATGGACACATATTCGTGACTGAGGTCACACGTCCATACGGTGGCCTTACCTGTGCCCGCACCACAATCGAGCAAAATACTAGCGGACGACTGCTTAAAAACAAGAGAAGCCTGTTCCTCGGCGAAGCCACTGGGCATGCCATTGGCGAAAAGTAAGAGCGAACCCAACTCAAATTTTTCGGTTTCGCCGGGGGTAATCCACAATTTGACGTCCTCAGGAACCAGCGGCACACCTGCCCTACCTGCCGCTGCTACGATACGCCCCCAATTGGCATCATTGCCGAAGAAAGCGGTTTTGACGAGGGGCGAAGTCGCAATGGTATTGGCGATTTTGTGTGCGGCTTCTGAAGAAGGTGCGCCCTGCACAGTAAGTGTGATGAACTTGGTCACGCCTTCGCCGTCACGAACGACATCCTGTGCCAGCTTACGACACACGGCGGTCAAGGCATCGTGAAAGGCAGTGAATTCTTCGGGCGATTGGAGTGACACACCACTGAAGCCATTCGCCAGTAAGAATACGGTATCGTTGGTGCTCATATCACCATCAACGACGACACGGTTAAATGTGGATTCACAGGCCGATTGCAACAGTCCTTTGGCAGTATCAACCGGAAGTGCTACGTCGGTCACGATGACGCTGAGCATGGTCGCCATATTGGGGGCAATCATACCTGCACCTTTGGCAATTCCGGCGATGTGATAGGTTGTGCCACTTTTACTCGTCACGGTGATAGAAGCCATTTTGGGGCGGGTATCCGTGGTCATGATACCGGCAGCAGCGGCGGGCCAATCATTACCGAGTGCGTTACCCGCTAAATCAATACCGTGGGCGATTTTTTCCATCGGTAACTGCGAGCCAATTACGCCGGTAGACATCACCAGTACTTCTTCAGGAGTGCAGCCCACTTTAGCGGCGGTCAAACGCGCCATTTCGCGGGCATTAGCCAAACCCTGCTCACCTGTACAGGCGTTGGCAACCTTGGTATTGATGGCAACAGCATAGATATGATCTTTATTATCGCGAAGCTGATCCATATCAAAAAGCAGCGGAGCCGCTTTCATATGGTTGGTGGTAAAAACACCAGCAGCGACGCAGGGTGAAGCACTTAGAATGAGTGCCATATCAAGGGCATCGTTCTTTTTTAGGCCAGCATGAATACCCGCCACGCGAAAGCCGGGCACAAAGTCGATAGAGGGGTTAACTTCGGTCACTGAGTAATCCTTTAATCCATATGAGGCCACGAAGAAAACAAAGTTAGGTCGCAGAGAAAATGGTGGTTAAATTTTCTACGAGATGATCCACATTCGATTTTTCGATAATCAAGGGTGGAACAAAGCGAATGACATTGGTTCCGGCATTGACCATCAGCAAGCCGTGTTCATAACCCTTGTCGATTATAGCGCCGACATCGGTGGTGAGTTCAAGCGCAACCATCAGACCTTTACCGCGCACTTCTTTGATGAGTGGGCTGTTGATTTCTGACAGGCGTTCCATTAGATAATCACCGACTTCGGACACATGCGCCAGAAACTGCGGCTGACTGATACGCTGGACGACATGGCGAGCAACGTTGGTGACGAAGGGGCCGCCGCCAAAAGTCGTGCCGTGTTCGCCAGCGTGCATGGCAGTGGCAACTGCTTCAGTCATCAAAATCGCACCGATGGGCAAGCCACCCGCCAAAGGCTTGGCAAGGGTCATAATATCGGGTGTTACGCTGCTCCACTCATGCGCCCAGAGTTTGCCGGTGCGTCCCAAGCCACATTGGATTTCGTCGAAAATCAGCACCACGCCGTGCTGGTTGCAGAGATCGCGCAAGCCCTGCAGGAATTCAGGCGTAGCGATGTTGATGCCGCCTTCACCTTGAACGGGTTCGACGATGACCCCGGCGGTTTTCTCTCCGATTACAGCTTTGGCGCTCTCCAAGTTGTTGAACTCAGCGAGAACTGCACCGGGCATGAGGGGCATGAACGCTTTCTGATATTTTTCTTTGGGTGTCAGGGCAACCGCGCCCATCGTACGCCCATGAAACGCGCCCGTGAAACAAACGATTTCGGTTTTGCCGTGCAGTCCTTTTTCATACTGGACTTTACGGGCGAACTTAACCGCGCCTTCGTTAGCCTCGGCACCGCTGTTGCTGAAAAATACGCGATCAGCAAAGGATTTTTCGACAAGCATGTTGGCAAGTTCGATTTGGGGAGCGGTGTAGTACAGATTACTGGTATGAATGAGTCCCATTGAAGCGGCTTGAATGGCCTGCGTCAAACCTGCATCGCTATAGCCGAGGGCATTGACGGCGATGCCTGCAACCCAATCTTGATACGGCTTACCATCACTATCAAAAACGGTAGAGCCTTCACCGTGTACGAGTAAAAAAGGCGGGCGTTTGTAGGTCTGAACGATATGATCGTTTTCATCCTGTATAAGTTGGTCAGTCATGGTAGGGATATTGGTTGTAGGCATCGGTCGTCTCGTCTCCAGTTTATTAATTGACAGTCATCAGTTGTTCGTGTTGAACAATATTTTAGCGAAGTGCTGTTTACGATATGGAGGATTGGGAGCGCTGTAAATATTCATTCCAGCCGAGCTTATCCTCAATCCACAGGTCAGACAGTTTGTAAGTTTCCAGCCAGCCTCTTTCGATCTCGTAGGTCAGGATGGCGCGTAACCAGCCGTAAATGCGGCTTACTGCTTCAGACGAAACATGCCCTGAGTCCAGCACATGCCGCACCAATTTCTGACTGTAAAGCGAGTCACGCGCCAAGGCGTTGTACATCAGATGATGCAGTTCGTGACAGTTGGGACACAACTGTACAGTAACTGCATTTTCACCGTGGGTTGCGATATCCCACAGGTGATGGCGCTGCGAAATCGGGTAACCACAGGCCGAGCAAGCGGTCATGCGCTCTTTGTCCGTCGCACGGCGGCGGCGCATCAGTTTGCGATACTTGTGCGCCTGATAAAAGTCCAGCCAATGTTCGATGATGGCACGACGTTCGGCTGAATCCTCTTTGGCAGCTAGCGATTCATCAAAGGCAGTGATGATTTTCTCCGCCAGACGTTCGCGGTAGATGTAGCGCACAAGGGCGTGCAATTCCTCGATACGCTGTTGTTCGTCGGGCATGGCCTCACCCCCAAGCGTCTAGTTTACGAACGCCAATCAGCGTGATGTGTGCATCTTATTTTACCTCACGACATATAGGCAATAACACCTTCTTCATGGGCAGCGACATTCAGATAAAACGTACGCAGGCGGTCAAAAGCGTGCCAGAGTTCGGCAAAAACTTTCTCCTTGCCAAGTAACGAAATGCTGCCGTATACGCCGAGGCGAATCATGGCTTGCACATCGTAATGCTGGGCAAGAAGCTGGGGAGTAATTTGGTTCAGATGGTAGCAAGTGGTTTGCAGTTCAGCATGTGGCAAGAAAAATATCGCGGTGCTATTAAACTTGATGCCCTCCAATTCATCACCACCGACGATGGCGCGGCTGGCCCAATCAATACCACGAGCGGGACTGCCGTCACGACGGCGGGCGGCAAGTAGATAATGAAGCACATCCCAGTGATGACCGATGAAGCAGTTGCGCTGGGCAAGACCGGGGTTTTCGCGAATGAGGGCAAGCAGCTCTGCCCCAAAGTCCGCACCCGCCGGTGTCACGGTGGGCTGTGTTTCCAAACGAGGCGGCCACGCAGGGGTGGGCTGTGCTGCCTGTGGGTTTGAGGCGAGGAACGCAAACATCGAACTGGAGGCAGCCGGTTTGGGCTGAGGTGTCCATTTCCATGTTTCGGGCACTGCCTGATAACGCATTTCGAGACCCATAACCCTTGCTCCATGAAAAGCAATTACCTGCTGAAGTATCATCAAACAGACACGTTATAGCGTGTCCTTACAAATTCTATGTCTGAATGGGATGTCATTTTGCAAAGACCGTTCCCCCACCGGATTGTAAGCCCGCCAAGTTGGTGATGACTGCGCTATGCACTCCGGTTTCGAGGGCGTGCAGCGCCGTTTTCACTTTGGGAATCATACCGCCAAAGATTGTACCGTCGTCAATGAGACGCTGAGTTTGATCGGGCGAAAGGGTGGACACAACCTTATTATCCACTAGAACACCAGCAACATTGGTGAGGAAAACGACACGACTGGCATTAATGGCAGCGGCTAAAGCTCCGGCAACATGATCGGCATTGACGTTGAAATTGGTTTCTTCACCGAGTGATACGGGTGAAATAACGGGGGTTATCCCCTGCTCTAACAGATCAAGCACAACCTCACCGCGCACAGAAACCACTTCACCCGTATAACCCATATCCTGCCCTACAACCTGCATCTGACGAGCACGAACAAGGCCGCGATCTACACCTGAAAGTCCGAGCGCATCCAATCCGGCAGTCATCAAACAACGGACAAGGCGCTTATTGACCGAGCCGGACATGACCATCTCGACGATTTTAAGCGAGTCGAGGTCGGTAATGCGCACGCCATCGAGATAACGGGGTTCGATGCCCATGACCTTTTGCATGGCGCTGATTTCCGCACCACCGCCGTGTACCACAACGGTTGGGTTGTTCAGCGATTTGATGGCAGCCGCGAAACCAGCGAGGTAAACAGGATCATCAAGTTCGTGACCGCTGACTTTGACAAGAGTTGGTTGCATGAGAACTCCAAACTTTAAACGCAAGACACTATACAGACGGTAGCGATATTAAGATGATGGCGATCAGCGCCGTGACGATACCAAATAGTTGGATGCGAGTCAGGCGCTCTTTTAAGAACAGCCACGCCAGCAAGACGGTCATGGCGGGATAGAGTGATGAAACAACCGCCGCAATATCCAGACGACCAGCACGCGAAGCCAACATGAAAAAGACGTTACCGAAAATGTCGAGCAGGCCAGCCATGACGACAGTGAACCAATGCCGACTGTCATGCGGTCGCCATGCAAGCCGCGCTGTTTTGGTGATGAACAGCAGGACAAATGATGAGGCAGCACGAGCAGCAACCAAAGGCCAAAATATGGTGTGAGACTCTACACGATCGATGAACAGTAAGAACACACCAAAGCCGAGGCCGCCCGCAAGCGCTAGTAAGAGTGTGCGTTGATCCGGCAAACGCCCATCGGAGTATGAGACTAAGATCAGGCTGAAAATGCCTAACCCGAACCCTGCTAATTGAAGCGCGGGTGGCAGGCCATTGGCAGCAATACCAACTACTAAGGGTACTGATACCGCCAAGACCGCGACTAAGGGGGCGGCAATACCCATGCGACCGTAACTTAAGGCTTGATAAAAGGATACCAAACCGACTGTTCCTGCCAGGCCGGCTAATGCACCCCATACGAAGTCGGCGGGAGGGGGAACCGTTTCACCTGTGAGGATGGCCAGAGCAACTAGCAACAGCAGCCCAAGTAAGTGAGCAAGGGCAACGACGGCAACGGCAGGCATCCGGCGAGACGCGAGGCCACCGTTGAAATCGGCTGTGCCCCAAGACATCGAAGCCAGAAGGCCGAAAGCGATTACCGTAAGTTCAGGCGAAAGAGTCATTCGAGAACCATCCAACAAAAATTAACCACAGAGAGACACAGAGCAATACTGAGCCAGAAAGATTAGAGTAAGCCAGTTGTTTCAGGCCAGCCGTACATAAGGTTCAAGCATTGAACTGCTTGACCGGAGGCACCTTTACGCAGGTTGTCGGTGACACTGGTGATGTGCAGGTAACGGTCGGTAACAGGTGTGAGGCTGATGGCAGCGCCGTTGGTACGAACGACGTGCTTAAGTGTGGCCTGCTGACCGGATGGCAGTACCTTCACCAATGGTTCATTGCCATAGATTTCTTCGTAAAGTGCCTGTGCATTTTGCGCAGAATATTCCGGTTTGAGGGTGACATAGATGCTCGCCATTAGGCCGCGATCAACCGGAAGTAAATGCGGCGTGAAGATCAGTAAACCGGCTTTGGGGTTGAGCTTGAACATTTCCTGTTCGATTTCGCCTGTGTGACGATGCACACGACCGGGACTGTAGGGCGAAAAATTGCCATAGACTTCGACAAAGTGGGAGTTGGGTTTGGGTTCACGACCTGCACCGGATACACCTGACTTGGCATCGACAATAATGGGGCTATCATCCACCAGCCAATCATGACGGAGAACGGGGGCTACACCCAGAAGTGTCGTCGTGGGATAGCATCCGGGTGCAGCGACCAGATCAACACCTTTCAGTTTTTCGCGGTTGAATTCAGGCAGCCCATAAGGTGTGGGTAAAAGTTCGGGATTGGGATGCACGTTGCCATACCACTTTTGATAAACTTCAGGGGTATCCAGCCGGAGATCAGCCGAGAGATCGACCACTTTCTTACCTGCGGCACGGGCTTTGGCAGCCATCGGCGCGGAGGCTTTATGTGGTAGGCCGAGGATGACTGCATCCACGGTGCTCAGGTCAGCCTGTTCGTGTGGGATGTAGGTCAGGTTGGTAAAAGGGATGGACTGACCTGCATAGGTATTGCTTGTGCCAAAGACCAGTTTGACATTAGGGTGCTTCGATAGGATTTCAACGGCATCCTGCCCGGCGTAACCGGACGCACCATAAACACCTACTTTAATTTTTGCGGACATTATTGCTCCTTTGATAGTTGATTTGAATGCTACAGACTTGACATCTGCACATGATATTTGAGACTTAAGGTGTGTGATGTAAATGGCGTGTCATCGGAACCACGCTGCCCCTGCCCGACACTCCAATAGTTGCCCCAATCGAGGCGTTCCGCACCCCAATATGACGCGCCGAGAAATGATGTCCACGATTCACTATCCTGTAAGCGCCACATTATTCCACCGGCACCCATACCTGTATGGAAGGCAATCTGGAAGTTAAACGGCTTATCTAGGGCAATCTTTGGGCCGATCCACATATGGGGGCTGCGCCCCGGTGTTGGACTCATTTTTACCATCAAGCGTTCGTCCTTACCTACGATACCAATCCACATTTGAGCGAGATCGGCTTTAACATGCGGACACACACTCAATAGAGTTTGCAGAAGATTTGGTTTACTGGATGATGACAGCGTACTTGTAAACTCTAGCGCAAGGAAAATCACCTCTCCATTTTGAGTAGGCGATATGATGGGACTGCGATTAACGCCTTGAGTCAGATGCGACCAACCAGTAGAAGCGGGCAAGAGTGGAGGCCACGACAGACTTTCCCGGATTTCGCCGCTGGTATCTAAGACCTGATACCGCAAGCCGTCACTATCACATGCGACCTGCACACAATGTAAGTATTCCACTTCTTCGGGCATACGGTGGGCTGTGCCCGCACCCGCCGTCAGAATTTGTAATACGCCTTGATGAACCTGCACATCAAACGCGAGGATATGGCTGCAAAAGTAAGCATTCACCTGTTGCCGTACCAAAACATCCCAAAATTCCTGGCCGTTATGATGCTCGATTTCACGCTGGTAGCTGCCGGAAAATCCATTAACCGGAAATACGGGATGATGACCGAACACAAATTTGAAGTGGGCATCGGCGTTTTCGGTCAGAATATGGTCGAGCCATACTGTCTCAACCGTTCCTTCGCCACCCAAGCCACTCCACAATGTGTTCACAAAGATGAGCAAGAGATTGTCGTGACGGACGAAATAAGAGAGTGACTCTTGTCCCTGCGGGCCATTTTGGGGCAGATGGGTCATAAACTCACGGTAAACAGCCTCGCTGGCCGGATCGTAAGTTGTGTGGTTACCGGTAGTATGATAAACCGGAATCGACTGAAAATCGTGCCACGCCATTTCGTGTTCGAACCAATAACGCCATTGTTCACGAAGAAGATCATCATCCGCTACCAGCCCGCGAATTTCGTCACCGGGAAAACATATAAACTCCGGCGGCGGTTCCAGACGTTGAATAACCGCATTCACCGCAGCAAAGGTGGTCTCGTGTAACGCGCCCTGCACACCGGAGCAACTGTCCGCATAGACGACGAATTGATGACCGTCACCACGCGGCAGCAAAGCTGGTATTCGATTGGCAGGTGCGAATCCGGTCGATGCTACGGACACAATGCCTCACTCCACTCATACTATAAAAACAAAAACCCCCGGCCTCAGGGTGAGGTCAGGGGGAGTTTTTGCAATCTGGGTCGCGTTTCAACAGCGCTTAATCACCAGCACAAAAATCCCAGCATGACCTCATTGGTCTGCGGGCGACGGCTGCGACGACGCAGTGTTGTGCCGATAATCATCAAAATAGAATCCACTTAACACGACGATAACCGGAATTTTATGCAATCTACTGGCAAAAGTCAACACACTATTGCGAGAATATTTGTACTGTATTGGAGACTGGTAAGACTAGCAAGAATGATGCGGTCTACAGAGAGGCAAATTTGATTACGGTTGGTTAGAAGTATTGAGAACCGATATAAGGCCAAGTAAGGCCACAAAGATGCTCTACATGATAGAATTCGCTTATATGTTCACTGAGGATTTATATGTGGCAGGATGAGGTTCGGAAGAACGTTCGATTTAATTTTACGGTCAGTCTACTCGACGCGGCCTTTTATGGTATTGGGGCGCTCGGTTTAGCCTCGTTCGTGACCGTTATCCCGCTATTTTTGAATAGTCTACATGCATCAACAGTGTTGATTGGATTAGTAACGGCTTTTCACGGTATCGGTTGGCAACTGCCACAACTTTTTACCGCCAACCATGTATCAAAGATGCGGCGGTACAAGCCGTTCATGATGTATTTGACTATTCATGAACGGTGGCCGTTTATCGGGCTAACCGCGGTGGCAATATTAGTGGGCATTGCCATTGCAAATAATGCGACACAAAAGATGATTGTGGGCACTGGTTACACTATTGAAACCTTCCAGCAATCGCTGTTTTTGCCGATGCCGGGTGAACAGATTGCTCTGTGGATTACCGTTATCATGGTCATCATCTTTTCATTGGGTGGCGGATTGGCTGGCGTGGCGTGGCAAAGCATGATCGCCAAGATTATGCCCAAAGAACGCATCGGAACATTCTTTGGCACACAGTCCGGTATGGCGAACTTGATGGGCGCTGCCGGCGCAGTTGCGGCGGGTGTCATCCTCAAGAACTTGGCGTTCCCAAACGGCTATATTGTTTGCTTTCTGATCGCCAGCGTGTCCGTATTCATTTCGATGATCTTTCTGGGGAGTACGCGAGAGCCCCACCATGAGCTTGAAGTTGAGGATATTCTTCCAGACCAAGCTAAACCCATTAACCTTGGTTGGCAGAAAATGCTAGGGATTGTGCGCAAAGACATCAACTTCCGCTGGTTTCTGACGGCACGGGTGCTTTTTCAATTCGGGAACATGGCGCTGGTATTTTATACTATTTACGCCGTCAAGAACTTCGGCATGAATGAGCAAACGGCAGGTATTTTGACCGGTGTGCTGCTGCTCTCTAAAACGATTGCCAGTCCCCTGCTGGGTTGGATGGGTGACCGGTGGGGGCATCGATCCATGCTGGTGCTAGGTGGTGTGTTGATGAGCATCGCCGCAGCGTTGGCATTGACCGCTCCAGTGATAGGCTGGTTCTATGTCATTTATGCGCTGGCGGGCTTTGCAGATGCAACGACATGGACAGTCACGATGACATTCAATCAGGAGTTCGGCAGTATCAGCGAAAAACCGTTGTACATTGGATTGGCAAATACGTTGATTGCCCCATTTGCCCTACTGGCACCGTTTATTGGTGGCGCACTTGCAGATAGCCTTGGCTTTGGGGCGACATTCATTGTGTCGGTTAGTGCCGGTCTGATGGCGGCGTTGGTATTTCAGTTTGCGGTGCGCAATCCTAATAACCCGCGCAGACTTATCGTGTTTAACACACAACCTGCCGCCGGAGATTAACACCTCAGTCTAGACAATGGCTTCAGCGATGGTTTAAAAGTTAAGGCCTGTAGAGAAAGCTACAGGCCTTTTTGTTTGGATGATCACGGCGGGACAACAAATTCAGGTGATGGGGGTCCCATCATGCCATTAGAGTCGATGGCAGAAATAACAAGACCGGCAACGACCTGAGGATAGAAACCGTCCCATTCGACGCTGTTGGTATTCCACGGGAATTCGCGATTGATGATGATTGACCCCGGATCGCGCAGACCTATTTTGTAACCCGTCGCGCCCGGTATCGGTTCCCATACCAATGTACGTTTGGTTCCGGTTCCCGGTCGAAGGGTGATGTTACGAGGCGGTGGTAAACCATCTGCCAGAACGGTAACAGCGGCGAGGATAGCTTGGGTGGTGCGACGGAGATAAGTGGCCTGAACATCGCCGATCACATCGGCAGGCGTATGCTGACGCGCGCGATCTTCCAGAGACTCGATAAAGCGGATGGCAGGGAAACCAGCCTCACTGAAGGACATGTGATCGCCATAGCGCCCCAACCGGTCTTCGCCGTCTTGAAGCACCATTTGCATATCCGGAACCATCGTGAAGTCAATCCAATAAACGGCACGCGCTAACTGCCGCGAACGCGACGTTTCAGGACCCGCAGAGAATATGCGTACGTGATTATCATCGATTTGTCCGGTGGGGCCGGTGCTGCTTCCAATGATGTCCATATTAAGCATGTAATCGACGGGAATACCCGTCCGATATTGATTTACAAACGCCTTGCTGCCCATACGTCCTACTTCTTCTGCTGCGAAAGCAACAAATAGAATTGTGGCACGATGGGGGCGCTGTGAAAGAATATTCGCCATTTCGATGAGGGCGGCAATACCCGAGCCATTATCATTTGCGCCGGGTGCAGGATAAATACCATCGTTGGGGTCGATAGAAATGCTATCGTAATGCGCCCCAATGAGGATGATACCGCCGCCGGTGACACTGCCAGAAATCGTGCCGATGATGTTACGTTGAACAGTATCTACGCCTGCCCATGTGACATTGAAAGGTTGGTCAACGACTGAAAACCGACCGGATGATTTGACAGCGATTTCGTCGAATTGCCCCCGTACATAACGGTAGGAGGCGGCAGCACCGGAATTGGGCAAATCGGGAGAATTTACATGGCGCGTACCCATATTTTCGAGGGCGCTGATGTGCATAAAGAGATGATCGGCATCTACTTGATCGAGCAAGGCATTCATCGCAAATCGGGCAGACTGGGGGTTGGCTGTCGGCTGGAGTTGACCCTGCTGGGGCATCTGTTCCGGTGCTAAGGTGACATATGAGATAGGTGGTTGAGGGGTTTCGGTCACCCTTGGAACGAGCGTTGGCGGCTCATTATTGTTAGACAAATTACAGGCCGCAGCCAATATGACCACGGTTGTGAGGAGAACAATGAGAGGGATGGTGGTTTTGGACTTCATAAGGCCGATTTTACCACAGGGCGATGACAAACTCCCTTAAGCGATGGGTTAGCGCGGGTCAAGCGTATTGGATGCAATTGGATGACCAGACGACTTTGTCAAATGGCGGACCAAGAGGCTAGACTTGCCGCAATTGCGGTGTGAGAGCATAATAAGGTCTTGCCTATCGATTAATAAACATTGCGCACGATTCAACATTGAAGGAATAGCCGTTTTGACCATTCTGAGAACGACATTTGCCGTATGCATTCTGCTGATGGCAGCGAGCTGCGGAAGCCCACCTGCTTCGGATAATCCAATCGTCGTCCCGACACCGGTTGTCGTGGTACAACCGACTTCTGCCGAATTGCCCGCCGATGAAACGGGCACTCAATTGGTCGCAAAAGTAAATGGGGAAGCGATTAGTTTACCTGAATTTGAACGAGCGCTGACCCGCAAAGAACAGGAAGTCAATGCCGCATCGCCGGATGCTTTGAGCAGCGATGTTCTCAACCAGCTTATTGAGGATCGGTTAATCCAACAGGGCGGAAAAGCCCAAAATATTGTGGTAACGGACGCAGAGGTACAGGCGGAACTGCAATCACAAATTGAGCAAGCTGGCGGTGAGGCCGCATGGGCAGAGTGGCTAAAGGTCAATTTGTATACAGCGGAAGAATTTCCGCAAGTGTTGAAGCTGGTATTAACGTCCAACAAAGTACGCGATATGCTGACGAGCGATTTAGAAGGCAACGTGAAACAGGTTCATGCCCGTCACATTTTGCTGCGAACGGAAAGCGATGCTAAAAGTATCCTTGACCGTTTGGCAGCGGGTGAGGATTTCGCCGCGCTGGCGATGGAATATTCACAAGATGAAACAACACGCGAACGCGGCGGCGATCTGGGCTGGTTTACAATGGAAGAATTATTGACCCCGCAACTGGCAAAAACAGCTTTCGCGTTACAGGCGGGGGAAATCGCAGGCCCGATAGCGACTGAACTAGGGTATCATGTATTACAGGTTATTGAATTTGCAGATCAACCTGTTGATCCTGAACGTCGTGTTTACATTGCCCAAGCACGATTTGAGAACTGGTTGCAACCTATTCAAGCGAGTGCAGCCATTGAACGCTTTAAGGGATGATTGAGTTGCGTGCATACGATGGTTGATGTGAAATAGCGATAGTTGCAATAGAGGTATATGTTATGGGACAAAACCGGATTTACAATATGATTAGTATCATTTTTCTGGTTCTATCTGTCCTGACGATAGTTTGGGTTATCACGCGATTGCTGGGGCCAGCAGTCGCCTAAAAGACGGGGGTTAGGGATGGGCGAAGGCAAGGGAAGTATTTACAACATCATCAGCGTGGTCTTCCTGCTGCTGACTATTCTGGTGATCGCATTCGTCGCCATGCGGCTTGCAGGACCGGTGGCGGAAAGACCGCAGGCTGCTATTATCTTGCCGACAGATTTTGTTTTGCCATCGATTACCCCAAGCCCTATTCCCACAACAGGGCTGCCACCGACATTTACCTTCACGCCAACGGATACATTGACACCAACCAACACAGAACCGCCTACATTAACGGCAACGGTATCGCCGACGATTACGGATACACCCGCACCGACCGAAACGGCAACGATTTCACCTACCCCATCGATTAGCCCGACACCCTTACCGACCGAAACACCTACCGGGCCTACTTCGACGCTTGCGCCTACCCAGAACCCATACCTGTTTGAACTACGGCAGGGACAAGTAATCCTCACACAGAATTTCGCAAATACTGCGGGGTGTGCGTGGCAGGGATTGGGCGGACAGGTTTTTAATACAGAAGGTACACCTCTGGATGGTTTGAAAGTCCATATTTTCGGCACGAATTTTGACCGGATCGTCGATAGTGGCAGCAATTCATTGTACGGTCCGGGTGGATGGGAAGTACCGGTCGACAATAGAATCAGCGCACAATCGTATTTTGTCGAGTTAATGAGTCCCGGCGGCACAGTCGTTTCCGAGCGTATTCAGGTGGTATTCCCATCCGATTGTGCCAGAAACGTGGCATTGGTTAACTTTATCCAAACACGCGCAACCTAAAGCAATGAATGACGAACAATCAACCGGCGGCGTGCGACGGTTTGGGCGGAAAGACCGCAAACGGTCACTTGACCCGCGCGGTCCACTGTTCCCACCGGAAGAATTCAGTGAAGACGCGCCAGACGAAAGTAGTGCGGCGCAAGTAGCTGATCTTGCTGAGCCTGATTTAGATGTTGTACTCGCGAGTCCTGCATCTAAGGTCACCGCGTCTGAGCAAAGCCAATCAAAGGCGGGGACAGGTAACCCAAAAGTCACAGCCCCGCGTGAACGGCATGTGATGGCAAATCTTTTGACTGTCGTATTTCTGTTGGGAACGATAGTTGTGGGCGGACTGGTTGCCCTGATCGCAGTCAATCCAAATACACCGTTGAACCCGTTTCCGCCATTTACTCCCCTACCCATCTTTATTACGGCTACATTTTTGCCACCTACGACTACCCCAGAAGGCACATTCGCGCCGACTGCGACATTCACGCCGCTAGCAATTGATGCAGGCGGAACCAACCAAACCGCATTTACGTTCATGCTGGTAAATGAACAGCCTATCTATGCGCCAAATGCCAATGCTGAAGGTTGTAATTGGTCAAGCATTGCGGGCACGATAACCGACAAAAGTGGTACAGCGTTAGATGGCTATCGGGTACATATTTTCGGGAACGGAATTGATGACACGGTGTTCAGTGGGGCAGCAATCACATTCGGAGCAGGTGGATTTGAGCTATTCCTGAACGGTACGGCGCAGGAACAATCCTACACCGTACAATTACTCAGCCCGCAGCGCGAACCCTTATCGCCAGCATACAGTGTGACGACACGAGCCATCTGTGATCAAAACGTCGCCGTATTGGCGTTTGTGGAATCATAAACGGATGTCGACCTACTATCTGTTTTAGATATAGATTCGACCAGCCACAAAACTTATGATGGCTGATAAATGGGTAAAGCGATGGTGAAGACGGTGCCTTTCCCAACCTGACTTTCGATCTTAATACGGCCTTTATGTAAATCAACAATTTCTTTGACGATGCTTAACCCTAGCCCTGTGCCGGGGATATTACTTTGCCCTGCCCGTTCACCGCGATAAAAACGTGTAAACAGATGCGGAATATCACCCTCGCTAATACCCATGCCAGTATCGGCGATTTTCAAACACACTTCTGAGTGCGATTCATCAAATAGCGTGGTTACCGTGATGCTTCCATTAGGGGTGTAATTCACGGCATTAGCAACCAAATTTGTCACAACTTGTGCAAGTTGATTAAATTCACCCCGTACAGGGGGAATAGTTTGGGGTTGAAACGTCATTTGGAGCCCTGCTACC
>JBBSBS010000109.1:0-16534 GCA_038251045.1 Aggregatilineales bacterium
AGTGTCACCGCCCGTCGGGTACTGTGGCGCAATCGTCGTCGTATTTCGTCTAACGCTGCCACAACCTCCGGTCTCATTGGTAAATAGGCCAGTAACGCGAAATAATCACCCGCCATTGTCGAGTTGATCATCGCCGCTACCATCCCTGTCAGGTCGCCACTTCCATAGTTATGTTGCAAGCACAATTCGCTTAACATTTGCAACATCTTCTCGTCAGCGTACAACTCCACATTGGCTTCTTTAAGCGCATGTTCAGGGCTTGGTAAACCGCTGTGCGCTTTGTAGTGATTCAACAACCGTGCTGTGTTATCTTTACTCTCGATGACGTTCGGCTCGTCGAAGGGGTTGATCTCTAATACACTTCCGGCTACTGCGGTCGCAAACTCCCAGCGAAAGAACTCGCCTGCCAGCGCATACTTATTCGGCAGATACAAAGTCACTCGTGGGTGTCCAGCCTCTCGCAGCGCCCGAATGCCGCTGTCGAGCACTTCATTGCCGGGGTCATTATCGACCCGCAGGTAAACGATCAAACGGTCAGAGGAATAGTCATGCGGATGGCCGACTGTTGCCCCTACTATCGGCAGGATACCTTTGCCTTCTTTGCCGGTACTTTCCGCGATTAGCTGCTCAATCCAGTTACCAAATCCAGTGATGCTTGGGCTGGTCAGGATGGTGACTTTATCGCGTCCTTTTTGCCCGATCACGCCCATAATCGCCCCCAACCAGATGCCGGGGTGCTGCTGTTCTGGAATGATGACCGAACAGGCTTTGATCATCCGGGTGGCTTCGGCTTCAAGAGCATCCAAGTCAAGTCCCATCAATGCTGCCGGAACCATCCCAAAGTAACTCAATGCGCTGTAACGACCACCAATATCATCTGGATTCAGGAAAATATCACAGTAGTCATTGGCTTTTGCCAACGCTTCCAGTTTGCTGCCAGCATCGGTAATGGCAATGAACTGCTTGCCGTTATTTCCCGTCTTGGCATAAAAGTACTTGGCGAACATCTCTGTTTCAATTGTCTCGCCCGTTTTGCTGGAGACAATAAACAGGGTCTTCTTGAGATCAATCGCGGCCTCAGTCATGTGAATGTATTCAGGGTCGGTACTATCCAACACATGAAACTCAGGGAAGCCTACCTGCTGCCCGAATATCTGGTACAGCACTTCGGGGGCAAGACTGCTGCCCCCCATACCCAAAAGTAAAACATGGCTGAAGCTGTCTCCCTTCACACGTACTTGGAGCTGCTTCAGCCGTTCAATATCAATCGTTTTATCGGTGTCCAGCCAACCGAGTCGCTTCTCGATAAAGCTGATGACGTTCTGTTGATCTTTCCAAACACTACCGTCATAGGCCCAAATTCTGGCATTCACTTTGCTGGCGGCCATTTTTGTTATGGCTGCCTGGACGGCTTCACCGTGAATGCCCAGTGCTAAATTTTGTTTACTGATTACACCTGCTTCCAGAATATCGCGCTTGGCCTCTACCTGTTTCAGCAAGTTTTCAAAAGCCTCTACGAAGAGCGTCACACCGTCCGCCTGTAATTGGCTGGTGACGTGTGCCATATCAATGCCAGCTTCCGCCAGCATATCCAGCGTATCCTCGATGTTATCAATACCTTCTTCTAGCGTGTCGGCTGCCGTACCATGATCTTTAAAAGCCTTCAAAGTGGCTGGCGGCAGCGTATTGACCGTATCCTTACCAATCAACCGATCTACGTACATTGTATCGGGATAAGCCGGGTTCTTAGTACCGGTCGAAGCCCACAAAGGCCGCTGCACCTGCGCACCTGCTTCACGCAGTTTGGCAAACTCATCGCCATAGAACATTTCAAGGAAGCGCTTGTATGCCATTTTTGCATTGGCAATTGCTGCCTTACCCAGCAGTTCTCGATTTCGAGCCACGACATCAAGGTCACGCCCCTGTGCTGCGCGGATGTTGTTTTCCAACATCCGGTCAATCATCACATCAATCCGGCTCAGGAAGAAACTGGCGACCGATGCGATCTGCGATACATCGCCGCCCGCTGCCAGTCGCCGTTCCAAACCACGGATGTAAGCACGCGCCACATCCTCGTAGTTATCAACCGCAAAAATCAGCGTTACGTTGATGTTCACACCCTGCGCGATTGCCTCTTCGATAGCGGGTAAGCCTGCCGGGGTTGCCGGGATCTTTACCATCAAGTTTGGGCGGTTGACTGTTTTATATAACCGCAGGGCTTCGGATATGGTGGTAGCAGTGTCGTTGGCAATTAACGGCGACACTTCCAAACTGACATATCCATCCTTCTTGTTGGTGCGGTCGTAAATCGGGCGGAACAAATCAAGTGCCCGTTGAATGTCCTCAATCGCCAGCTTCTCATAGATGTTATAGGCATCCAGATCCAGCATTTGCGTAATGGCAGTGTCATAGGTATCCGACTCGCCAATCGCTTTCTGGAAAATTGCCGGGTTTGAGGTCACCCCAATCACACCAAGCTCGTCAATGTACTTTTGCATTTCGCCGTTATCCAGCGACTTGCGGTGAATGAAGTCCAGCCAAATACTTTGTCCGTATTGCTGTACGTCAACCGGTGGGTTCGTCATACTTTGCTCCTCTGCTTATGAACAGCAACTATCAAAAGACTGTGCTAAGCGTTCAAAATAAAGCAATTTAAGCACTTACAGGGTCAGTAGTTTTTAAAGTAACGGATTACATCCGGCAATAAACATCTATCTCTGTAGACGCGCTATTTACCTTAAAGTATACACGTAATTAGACCACTTCGGGCACTACAATGGCGTTAGAAGGTTGTTAACGTGCTTGATCTCCTTCGCTTTGCGGCGAAGGGCGGGCAGTGCTACGAATGCCGTCAACAGTGCCGAAATGAACAACAACCCATTAACGATCCACGCGCCAATAACCGCTCCTGATTGTGACTGAATCGCAATGATGGGAGATATGTTGTTTAACAGATTCCATATACTCCCCAATGACGCATTCTGTTGTAGGATGAGCAATCCCGGTACTAAGATTGCCACCAATGTCAGCACCTTAATCATAATGATCGGGCGCATTAACCTCAGTCCCCGGTACAGCGGGCCAAAGATGCCCCCAACCGTCAGCACTACGCCATAGACCGCCAATGTTGTCACCACCGGAATCGCCGGAATCCACTGGCGGCTGAATATCAGGGGGATAATCAGGGGCACAAATACCACGAACAGCGCGTAAAAGGCGATTGCTCCTAATGCCAACGCTGTTAACACGCGCAAGAAATTGCGCCGCAGTTGTACGAAATCTCCGCGACCGATAGCTTGTGGCACGACGGCTTGGATGTTATCGAATAAGGCTGAGGCAAATGTTGCCGGAATCGTCAGCGCCTTAAATCCCAGTTCAAGGTATCCGGCAGCGGTCTTTCCCGCGTATATGCCCACGATTTGCAGCGGTATTTCAGTATATAAATTGGCAATATTCTTATCTACCGCATTCAGAAACCCAAAGCCCAGATACGGGCGTGTTGCCACGCGACCAATCTGCCGGATGACGCTGCTCACCGGCGGATAGGGCACAGTATATTCGTTGCGATAATGCTGGTAAAACCACAGTGCCATGAATAATGTCAAAGTCGAGTAGGTAACACGCGAAATGACCATGCTTTCCGGCGTGGCACTGATAACAAGTGCCACCAGCGTACAGATCAACAACACCAATTGATTAAGGTTGGTCAAAATTACCAACCGACGCATGGCTCGTTGGCTTTGTAAAGTAGTCGTAATTAAGCCGTAAATCATATCCGGCAGCACCGTCAATGATAAGAAAGCCGCCAACAATCCAATATGGGTATCACCCTTGTAGGCCAACCCCGTCAGCAGAGGGCCGACCAGCATCAGCACGCTGGTAATGCCTAGCCCCCATATGAGCGCCACTTTGACGAACACCGCCAGCAAATTCAGGATTTCCGGCTCATCCTTAGCACCCACCGCCATCGGTAACTGTGTGCTGATGCTGGTATTTAATCCGGTCAGATTAAAGGCTTGTGCGATACTCAAAACCGATTGCGCCAACGCCCAAATGCCGTAATCACCCGCGCCCATCAGCCGAGCCACTAAGAGCGCCGAAAGAAATGTGAACAGCGTCAGCCCGACCTTACCCACCTGCAAAATCAGTGTATCGCGGACAAACTTCCGGTTCAAGAAAGCACGGAGACGGTCGGGGGTTACCACAAGCGCGTTATACCATAAGCATCAAAAGCGGTGTCTGCACTGACAAAGGACATATTTTCAGTAATGGCTTGGGCAATTAGCATCCGGTCAAACGGATCATGATGGTGATATGGGAGTTTAGAAACCAATGTTGTGTGGCTTATATCAACACCAAGTTCCTTTATGCCATTTATAGTAAGTTGTGAAGGAAACAAAATCTCAAATAGTTGATGCAATGTCAATTTACCAATGCTTACCTTTATCACGATTTCCCATAGACTTACTATGCTCAAATACAATTCTGCTGGATTATTCATTATGTGGTTTCGTGCCACCGGACTAATCTTCGGGTTTTTGCCTATAAACCACAAAAACGTATGCGTATCTAGCAATAATCTCATGGCATGTAATCTTTGAAATCCTCAAGCGGGTCATCGAAATCTTCAGCAATTTCGAATAACCCCTCCGCACTACCGTATTGAGGCCGGGAATGTTTCAAGTCAACTTGAACAATCTTAAACGTTTCCTGATTCTCCGTCATAATCAGAACTTCCTCGCCGTTTTTTGCCGCCTGAAGCAGATCATCGAGCTTGATTTTGGCATCGTTTACATTGATTTTGAGCATCGTTGCATTCTCCTACTCGCTGACGGCCTGATTATACACCGCCAGCATCTCGCCTGCGACGGTATCCCATGTCTGCCTTCGGGCTTTTTCTCGCCCTGCCACGCCCATCTGTTTCGCTAACACCGGATGGCGCAGCAGGCGAATAATCGCCTCCGGTAATTTCTTGCCGACATCCGCCTGTGGCACGAGCAAACCTGTTACCCCATCGTCAATCGCATCCTCCGCCCCACAATCCGTTGTGCCAATGACAGGCAGTCCGACGGCGCTGGCTTCCAGATGCACCAATCCATAGCCCTCGAACTTCCAACCCTGATTTATTGATGGCAGGACGAATACGGTTGCACGGCGGTAATAGTCCAGCAGTGTTTCTTCTGGCACATGCCCCAACAACAACACGTGCTCACTCAGCTTCAGAGCCTTAACCGTCTCCTGCACCTGCTGCGCGTACTCCCGATCACTGGTTAAATTACCAATGATGACGCAGCGTGCATCCGGAAATTGTTGCAGCACTTTTGGCATTGCGTGTACCAATTCAAGCTGCCCTTTTCGCGATTTGACTGCGCCGACAGCTAACAGCATTGGGGGATTATCAGGCGCGGGAATAATATCCGCGAATCGCGCCGCGTCCACGCCATTATTGACCACCACCGTTCGCACACCGGGCAGGGCAGATTGTGCCACTTTGGCTGTGTAGTGACTGACACACACCAGCGTTGACCGTTGGAAACTCTGTCGATACAGCCCATTGAACGGCCAGCGCTCGTGTTCCGCCATCTGGACGTAACTGCCGTGTCCTGTTACCAAAAGCGGACGCTTACCTGCTATCCATGCTCCTAATGGTACATAGGGTTCAACCAGCACATGAATAACATCGCAATCCCGCAGCAAACGGCGTGTTTTGATGGTTTGTGCCATCAACTGGAGCATGAACCCCCGTTCACGTGGAACGACCGCAGGCAATATCTGATGTACTATGCCTTCCAAGGGTGGGCTGTTTCGGGCAGCTACGATGGTCATCCGCACACCCGCCTTGTTCAGAGCACGGATCAGGCTCAAGCTGTACTGCGCCCATCCATGTTTCATTGTTAAGTCGGGGGCAAGTAAGCCTATTTTCAAATGGCTATTGGGTGTGGACAATCATTTTACCCTGTAGGTTAAGTGTTATTGCTTGCGGAAGAACAAAACAGTTCCGAAAAAGCGACGGTATAGACTGGCGGCAATACTGCGAAAGAGCACTTGACCCTCTCTGAATTGTGACCACATTATCGGCTGTGCAACGACCGATAAGCCTACTGTTTCTCCTAGACGTGCTAATGTGCTGTGTGTAAATGTGTTGATGTGCTCTAAAGGATGGGCAGCGTTTTTTGAAGCCTTCCAATCTGGCTTAAGCACCTCATTGGGAATCAGCCTGCCATTTGGCACTGCAATCCGCAGAATCCCCCCTTGAGCAAGGCGAGCAGCCAATAAGGTAAGGGTATCCAAGGGTTTGGGGATATGTTCAAAAACTTGCTCGGCATTGATAAAATCAAAGCTTTGGTTATTTAGTTCATCAAAACTGGCTACTGACTCGATATGTTGTTGCCGTGCAAAAGCTAAACGGGTTTCGGCAATTTCCATTCCTACGACAGAATAGCCGATCTTTTGGGCAGCAAGACACCAATATCCCCATCCCATCCCAAAGTCTAAAACATGAATATCGGTAGTCGTTTTATGCGGCGTGAACATCTTAATCAGTTTTGCCTGCCGCAAAAAACCGGCTTCCTGACGGCTATTATGCTTCTTCTGCAGGCTATCCTCTGCCGAAATCCAATGGTCATATAACACCTTCATCCCTGCGCCGTTCAGGATATGGCGCTGCCACATAAAGCCACACACCGGGCATTGGGCAAGTTCATACTTTGCGTCTTCTAAAAGTGCTATGTCTACACGACCTGCATAATAGCCCTCAATGAAATCCCATATGACCGGATCAGTAAAGGCTTTCGAGAGCAAAATAGTGGGCTGTTCGCATCCGCACAAATCGCAGTGAGGACGCTCGACAAACTCAATAGGTTCGATCATTTTTCACCTCGCCTATCTTAGCCAGTATCGCTTTCGCACGCGCCGCCCAAGTATAGTGTGCCATCACTTCATTGTAGGCTGCATCCGCTAACCGCTTCCGCAATGGCACATCTTCTCGCAGCCGATTGATTGCCGCCGCCAGAGCTTTTGCATCCGTAGGTGGCACGAGCAGAGCAGTTTCTTCATCTTTTACCACCTCGGCAATACTCGGCAGATCCGACGCGATTATTGCCCGACCAGATGCCATATACTCAAATAATTTCATCGGTGAGGTGTAGTAAGCAAAATGGGTCGTCCACGGTAGAGGAATCACGCATACATCCAACGCCGCTAGATACAGCGGCACTTTCTCCGGTGTAACCTGCCCCGCGTACAGGAACCTTTCACCTGCCAACCCAATGTGCAACCAATGCTGACGCAGCGCCTCCGCCATATCATCGGGCCCGCCCACCAGACCCAACGACGCATCGCCTACTTGCTTAAGTGCCTCTACCAGTGTCCCAACACCTTTATCTGCTGCCATCGTTTGCAGCCGCCCAACATAGCCGACGATGAACGCCTCACGCGACCACCCGATAGTATCTCGCGCTTCCGCCTGAGTTGGAACATTGGCAAATCGTTCTTTGCGGATGCCATCATGCGCCACCAAAAACTTAGTCCGAACGTTTTCTGGAGCGGCCTGTGCTGGATTATCTCCATCGCTGGAAGGAGATAGGATACCTATTAACGTTTGCAAATCTTCCTGCAACTTACGGGTAATCGGAATCACCGTTCCCACTCGCCGTACAACCTGCCGCTGCAACCAGCGCCCACCGCGTCCATTGCCCAACATGTGGGCTTCATAAACCAGCGACTTGCGCGGCTTCATAAGGCTCAGGGCAAATAGGGTCAGCATATCGCGGCTGTAATAAATATCAGACCGAGTGAACAGCGCCGACACCATTATTGCTAACGTATAGGTCAAGGCTTGGGCATAGAAGATGACTTTAGATAACAATCCGGCAGCGGGAATGAGCATCAACAAATCAAGGCACAGCAGGCGATGAATGACGAAGTTCCTGCGCACACCGTAATGTGCCCAAACATCGGTAATCGCTGCCATTTCGGGTGTGTTCATACGGCGGGCTGCCCACAGATTCACATCGGCTCCGGTTTCAGCAAATGCCTCGCAGTTCTGCATGATTTGCAAACCGTGTGCTTTCTCGGTGGGCAGGCGGATATTGGCGAGATATAGAAGGGTTGGCATCGTGTCAGCTCTAGGCTGTAAAAATAGATAACAATTGGTCGGTCAAGTGGGTCATGCTGTGCTGTTCCACGACTAGAGATCGGAGGGTTGTGCCTAAAGCTGCCCGTTCGGCAGGTGACATTTCAGCCAGTTGCTTTAAGTACACTGAAATCTCTTCAGGTGACTCTGGCGGAATAAATAGTAAATCGGACCACGGTGCAAGCATCGTCCGAAAGGCTTCGTTGGCGGTAACGACAGGCAAACCGCACGCCATTGCTTCCAACACGGCTTTATCGATACTTCCGGTGGCGCTCATATTGACCATGACATCCGCTTGCTGGTATTCAACCACAAGCGACTCATAAGGCATCCCGCCTATGAACACTACCGATTCATCCAACTGATAATCTGCGACCATCTTTCGCAGCCGTTCGTCATAGGCAGCATCGGGTGGGGCGGCATCTCCTACCAGCCGCAATTGCACATCCGTCATCCCTTGTTCATGCAGGGCTTTCACTGCCGAAATGATTATCTCCAGCCGTTTGACAGGAGCGATGCGCCCAGCACTAATAAGGGTAAAAATCACTGTGTTTTTGGGTTCACCAAGCGGACGGAACAAATCGGTATCTATGCCGTGCCCGATTACGTGTAGTTTACTACTCGCCAAACGAAAACTTTCCGGCGAAGCTGTCACCACATGGTCAACTAACTTCTCAGCCAATCGCAGCATCCGTCCGGTCGCTTTATGCGCATACCATAAGGTAATTGGTACACGATACAGCTTAAGCAGCGGGGCAGCCATCACCGCGAATAACTGGATCATGTGGGCAAAACAGGCATCATAATGATAATGTCGCAGCAGACCGAATATTATGCGGTAAAACTCAAGAGCACGGCGGGCATCCCCATAGCCTTTTTCCTTGCCTACCGAGTACACTCGCACATTGGGAGCAACTGCCAGCTGTCCAACTTGCATGGTCACGACATCCACTGCCTCGCAGCGGGCAGCCAGCGCATTAATCCAGACGGTTGTGAAGCCCAACACCGGATCATCCGCATCTGTGACCAGATTAAACAACAACAGCCGCATTACGATGCCTTCCTATCTGCTGTATGGATTGCCGCACTTAACAGGCGTTGGTAACCTTCCAGATAGGCGGTTTCCGAAAAGACCTGTTCAGCCACAAGGCGGGCACGAGCCGTCATTGCTTCAACATCCGTGTTTGCATACATCCGCCGCAGCGTATCCGCCAGCAGCAGCGGATCTTTGGGGGTAATGAGATAACCGGTTACACCGTCTTCGATGACCTCCGGTATACCGGATACACGACTGGCGATTACCACTAACCCGCTAAACATGGCCTCGATGACGATGCGTGGCAACCCCTCTGAAAGTGAAGGGAGTACCAGCGCTCGTCCCCGCGCAAGATAACCACCGAGTTCCACTTGCCCGACCATTCCCACAAACGTCACACGCGCTTGTAGGCCGAGTGTCTCGGTCAAGTTGTGCAAGACTTCAGCATAAGCCGTATTCTCCGGTTTGCCGATCAACCACAGATGTGCATCCGGTATTTCGTCGGCGATTTGGGCAAAGGCTGTTATCAGGGTATGCACTTCTTTACGAGGAATCAATACACCACCATAAACAATATCCCGCGCCTCTGTCACCGGAATTTCACGTTGGCGATCCCGAAAGGCCTCGGCATCCGTCCACGCCATAAACTGGTGAATAGTCTTACCCGGTATCCACTGCTCAAGCTGCTGGCGGGTGCTGTGCGATACAGCCCGCAGGATATCGGCATGGCGCAGGCCGTGTTGGGCGGCCTGACGCATCAGCCAACGGTAAATACCGCTGAAGGTCACTTTCCGCTGTTCCAGTACTGCGACCTCGAAATCACCGTGACTTTCCACCACCAGCGCTACCCGCTTGCTAAATAGACGCGCAACTGATTTTGCGAACGCTGCCAGCGCTCCTTCAAATGGGCTGCTTGCCACAATCACTGTCACATCGCGGCGCGCGATTAACCATAGCAAAATAAACGGCGTGACAAAGAACATTTCCAGATAGCGCAGAATGGAGAGGGGCAGTTCCGGCAGTAATATAAATTGGGCATGTTGGATGAAATTGCGGGGTCGCAGCCCAACCGCGAAGGCTAACACAATCATCCGGACACCCAACCCTGTCAAAAACTGCCATTTTTTGTCTTCAGTGGCATTTAAGGGGTATGTATAACGTGGATTACCCACCCAACACACCGTCAGCCCACGTAAATTATCTTGTGGTTCAAAGGAAGAAGTTTCAAGCACTACAGCACCAATTGTTGACGACAACTGAAAATATCCTTGCTAAGGTTAGGCTATTATAGCAGTTCACCCAAGGGTAACCGAGAAGGCTTTTCCCATTTTTTAGGCGGCGATGACTTTGCTTTGAGAAGGGTATGGGACAGTCGTATCGTGACAAGTTAAGTCCAATTTAGCTTGTTTACTCATTGAATGGCCTTAACCGACAGTCTTATAATAGTAGTTATCTACGACCAGCGCCCGCGTGAATGTTCCCCGACGTTGGCCTTTCGTCATGTCATACACATCTTGAATGAGATTACAATTTCTAATGGTTAGTATTGCTCAACCACAAACATCTCCTGTTTCTGTTCGCACTTTATCAGCCTTCCAGTTCCCCAATTTCAGGCTCTATTTTATCGGTCAAACCATTTCGCTTTCGGGTTCATGGATGCAAATCGTGGCGCAAGGTTGGCTGGTATTCAACCTGACCCAAAATGAATTGTGGTTAGGTTTAGTGGCCTGCGCCGCAGGTTTACCGAGCCTTATTTTATCGCCAATGGCGGGGGTAATTGTTGAACGACTGCCCAGCCGCAAGCTGCTGCTGGCTACTCAAACCATCCAAATGTTTCTGGCATTTGCCTTAGCGTTCCTAGCCTTCACAAATACGGTTGCGGTTTGGCATATCATGCTGCTGGCCTTCTTGCTGGGGGTTACGAATGCCATTGATGCGCCTGCGCGTCAAGCCATTATTTCTGAACTGGTAGATCGCGAACATCTTTCCAGCGGCATCGCCATGAACTCGATCATCTTTAATCTCTCGCGGGTCATCGGGCCGGTCATTGCGGGCATTATGCTCACGCAGGTTGGCCCCGCGTGGTGTTTCTTATTTAACGGTATAACTTTTATTGCCGTTATCTTCATGCTGTACATTATGCGGGTTGAAGTTCGGACGCTCGCAGCACAAACCTTTGCTCCATTCAAACAGCTTAAAGAAGGTGTGCAATTTGCACGGGAACATAACACCATCGCACCACTGCTTTTGTTAGCGGTCGCAGCGGCTCTTTTCACCAATAATATCTCCACGCTACTCCCGGCTTTTGCCGATACTGTCTTGCATTCACCCAAAGAAGGTTATGCCAATGTCACAACGGCAATTGGCGTGGGTGCGGTTTTTGCAGGTTTCGTTATGGGGGTACTGGGTCGGTTTTTTGGGCGCGGGCGCATGGTCGCCTTGATGGTGATATTCGTTACCATTAGCGCGTTTCTGTTCAGTCAGGTAACGACTGTAGTACCGGCTATTATTTTTGCCGGTATGTATGGTTTTGGCATCATCCTTCAGTTTGTGACGGTCAATACACTCATCCAAAATGAAGTGCCGGATGCTTTTCGCGGGCGTGTTTTGAGTTTATACACGCTGTCGTGGTTCGGCATCGCACCTTTTGGGGCGTTGTTCATGGGTTTTGTAGCCAGTGTTATTGGCACACCTAATACCATCGGGATTGCGGCGCTGCTCGGTGGGTTAATCAGTATCATCGTACTGATGCGGTGGCCTGACGCACGGCATCTGGCATAAACGAGTGGGTTCGACGAACGACCGTTTCAAATTGAGATTAGGCTTCAATCTGCTGTACTCTGCCGACTTGTCCATCCGTCAGCCGCACTTTTATGCCATGCGGGTGAGTAGCTGAACTGGTCAGAATATCTTTGACTACCCCGTGTGTGAGCTTGCCCGTCCGTTGATCTTGTTTTAGAACGATGGCGACCGCGATCCCCGGTCGTATATCTTTACGGCTACGTCCATCTGTCATTTCGTTGCTCTTTCTACCCGGCTTAAAGGGCGATTGGTTAAGGATTAGGCGGATCGCGATGGGGTCAAAAATCAGATTGATTCGGAAAATGCTGCAAATGCTGCAAATGTTGCAAATGTTGCAAATGTTGCAAAACTCCCGCTGAATTGTCGGCGGAAACACGGGAGCTTGGCGCTGCTCGGTGCTTTTATGTCGGCGGGATGTCCGATCAATGCCGCTGAAATGACACAAATCCGGCGGTAAGCCCGCTCAATGCCACCGCTTTGCCACAAGTGTCTGCCGCTGCTGTGTTTGCTGAGTTATTGAGCATATGGTGACGAGCAGCATGAGGCATAGCGTGTCCTCCAAAAGGGATCGATTTGCACAGCTCATGGGAGTGGGTGCAAGCAAGACGGGATGGTTTGAGACCATAATCCTCTACGATGATTCAATTTGTTGGGACGTAGTATGTACCATTTGACACTACCATAATCACCCTATAAATCGGGGCTGTAGGACAAGGACACTGTCCGGTTTCTCTTTAACCTTTTCACTTTAAACGCTGCTTTACTCGTAAAACGCTGGTGCTTTTTTGAGTGTTTCCCACTGCTCCTTGTCATGACCGAAAATCACCAGCCCGATATGCTCCCGTTCGACCAGATCAAGTAGTTTAATCGTACTGGCGCGGATCGCTTCGGCATCCGGGTTGCTACTGTCGTCCTGCTGGTCACGGGTAAAGCCCTCGCCGAAGGATACAGCGTCAATCGTCAATAAAATCGCCCCCGTTTTGGGCAGCCGCAACAGCACCGATTGATGTCCCGGCACATGCCCGCTGGTCTCAATCAGCTCCAGCCCCGGCAGCAGTTCCGTGTCCCCGTCCACCAGCCGAATGCGCTCCATTGGCTGATCCCATTGGCTTCGAAGGGCAGCAAAACGGGGGTTGGTCGTTGCATCCAAATGATGCACACGCTGAACAACATATTGCGCCTTCGTGAATGCCGCGTGTCTTCCGGCATGGTCGATGTCATAATGCGTCGAAATGATGGTATCAATATCATCCGGTTTTAAGCCCATGCTCGCTAACTGCTTGATAACGTCCTGCCCATTCTCGAAATCCTTTTCTTCTTCAGGCATAATCTCAGGTAGACCAGTGTCAATCAGAATATTCTTGCCGTCACCCGTTTGCACCAGATAGCACACAATCGGAATCTGGTATTCCGGCATATCCCCAACCTGCATCAGATATAAACGCTGCGGAGCATTTTGGCTCATAATCTCCTCCTTGGAATTGAAATATATATTCTGTCACGTCAATCGTATTAGTGTTCGTATCGTAGCACAGCCAGAGGAGGGAAGTCTTGAATAATAACGCAATTTATGTGGGGGTATGCAAAGCAATGATCGGGGTCGTCGGAATTTCAGCGGGTGTTTGACCAATAAAATGTTTTAACGATCGGGTGAGATGCGGCTGGTCGCTGTAGCCAGCTTCGTAGACCGTATCGAAAATCGATACCCCTTGTTTAAGAAGGGCTGCTGCATAGCGAGCGCGTTCGATTTGCCGGATGGTTCTCTGGGATAACCCTGTGGAACGCAGGAAACGATATTGAACCGTGCGTAACGACAGCGAGTGTGATTGTCCCTGATGGACGGCGTTCATGATTGGATCATGCACGAGGGTGCCTGCGCGTACCAATTGATCGACAAACGTATCGGCATTTTCGTAATTCGGAAATTGCCATGCGGAATGACACAACGAAAAAGAGCGTCCTGACGTATCCGGCAGAACGATATGCCCGTCAATGAGTGAGCCGGGCAGGATATCAGGCACAAAGGTTCCCAGCTTAAACGCGATGCCAAACCATTCCCCTTCGGCTGGAAACTCCTTACACGTTGCGCCTGTTTCCGGGCCGTGCAGACTGATCGTGATATGCCCTCTCCATTTCGAGATGACCATTGACCAGAAGACCGTCGAAATTGAGGTAAAAGAACTAGCATGCTCACTGTGAGTCGACCAAATCCGTTCAACAAAGGGCGAATCAGATGGTCTTTCTTCAAAATGAGGAAACATACATACTATCCTTTATTGGGTAGTGGTAAAGAGTTTAATGTCGCACTTTCGCGCCGCCTTGCTTTTTATGAATGCATAAGTTCATCACTTACTGTGATGCTACCGTGTCAGCATTATCGATTCTATTATAGAACAAAGGTTCAGTTTTTGTCCAGCGTATTAGGTTCGAGTTTACAAACCTTTGGCGACGGTTATTTCGCAGCGGGAATGTGACTCTGCAAAATAGGGTGAACAGCTTCAGCGATACGATCTTGCAGGTGACGGCTGAGTCCACAGCGCAGCGCCCATGCGACTTCGTAGCCGCCTTCGTCAAAGGCGTTCGAGGGTGGTAAATAGGCGTAAGTGCCGTTGGCATAGCTCATCAGAATCGGAAAGGCATAACCTAGCTGTTGATATTTTTTGCGGAATTCAAAAGCTGTCTCCCCAAAGACTTCGCCGGGTTGGCTGTAAAGCACTGCCGAGCCGATGCCGACCAACATAATCTCCAAGGGCATCGTTCCATCTTCCTTGACAACAATGATGTCATCATATTCAGATGAAAGACCCTGCGGCGGTGGTTCATCGGGGCCGACACGTCCATTCACAATTACGCGTTCTATCCATATTGGGACGGTGGCGGTGAGATCTATCCGCTTCCAGATGCGCATGACTTCTGCGGCATAGGCGCGGGCGATGGTTTCGGCCTCAAAGAACGTACCGCCCGCCCGATCTTCGATGTTCCATGAGTCGGGCGAACCGATATTGGATGCACCGTAATAACTGGTTAGGCTGCCAATCGTACCCACCGGATGTCCGGCTTCAAGACGCTGGCGCACGGTTTCGGTCAGCGGGTTGACATCACCCGCGCCGCCCTGACTGAACAGTGCTATACATTCCTGATTGGATCGTGCTATCAGTTCTGCTTCCAGAATACGGCTGGCATAACCGGGCCAGTCACCGGAAATGAGTAAGCTGTCGTACCCCATAACTACTGCGTGGCAGGCATAATTACCCAGCAGCGCCAGCGGTTTGCCATCGGCAGTGTCTACCCGCAAAACAGCTACAGAAGGGTCTGCTGGACGGTTGAGCCAACGGCGATTGATGTTGTAGCCAATCAACTGCCCGAAGCCAAAGTTCAACAGGGCTGGCTGCTGTGACTGATAAGCTTGAACGATTGCATCGGCAATGAGATCGGTCAGCGGTGTTTCCCAGTCGTCATCGTTCAGTGGGCTGGGGCCAGAATGAGTATGCGTACAAAAGATAAGGATATTTTCTGGTTGAAGCGAGCAGCGTTCCGCGACTGCCTGCCGAATTTGTTCAATTTTGGCAGCCCATAACCATAGTAATTCCACGCTACACAGGGCGATGCTTACCTGACCGTTACTCACAACTAGAGCACGGGCGTAAAGTTCATCATGCACGCCGGTTGAATCACCGGGGCGGTTAAAGAAACCGATGAGTGTCGCGCCGACCTTAGGGGTGATATTCCGTTTACCTATTCCCGCCTGCAACGTTGTCATTTTGCTTTGCATCCTAATTATGCTGCCACATCCAAGTGATGAATGCCTGAAATACGATCGACCCATTCAGCGATGGCATCGTGAAACTTTCACCGAGAATTTTAGCGTATGCGGACTGATTTGTAACTTCAACTGGTTCACGTGGACTGATTGGTTCTCTGTAGATTGGAATATTGTACATTGCAATACACATCCGAAATGCTTTATGGTCAGCGGATCATTGGCGCGGTTTACTCTATTCGTTCTATGTTTGACCTGCTGCCGAATTACAATACCCCCTAAAATCAAACATTTATTTATAAAGGAGTGATTCAATGAGTGTAAAATTTGGCGCTTTTGTCCCTCAGGGTTGGCGCATGGATCTGGTCGAAATTGATGATCCGATTGAACAGTATGAAGCCATGACACGGGTTGGACTGGCGGCTGAAGATGCGGGTTACGACTCCATCTGGGTCTTTGATCATTTTCACACTGTACCGACACCGGAAATCGAAACCACTTTCGAGGCATGGACGATTACAGCCGGATTAGCGCGTGACACGAAAAAGGTGCGCATCGGTCAGATGGTCACCTGCAACGGCTATCGGAATCCAGCACTGCTGGCGAAAATTGCCTCCACAGTGGATGTGATGAGTCATGGGCGGGCGATCTGTGGATTGGGCGCGGGTTGGTACGAACACGAATGGCTGGCGTATGGCTACGGCTTCCCGGATGTGCCAAACCGGATGCGGGCTTTCCGAGAGGCGGTGGAGATCGTCACCCGCATGTGGACAGACGAAAAAGCCACGTTTAAGGGGCAGTA
>JBBSBS010000110.1:0-16484 GCA_038251045.1 Aggregatilineales bacterium
ACGCCATTCTTATGAGCGACCGGATGGTACGGGACGACTACTTCACCTCTATCCATATTGAGAAGCACGAGGTGGAAGCCCGGGATACCAAACTGGGTCCAGAAGAAATAACCCGGGATATACCGAATGTCGGTGAAGAAAGCCTGAGAAACCTCGACGAGCGAGGCATCATCTACGTCGGCGCCGAGGTCGGTCCTAACGATATTCTGGTCGGCAAGATTACTCCCAAGGGCGAGAAAGAACTCAGCCCTGAAGAAAAGCTGCTGCGCGCAATCTTTGGCGAGCAGGCACGCGAAGTAAAAGACTCATCATTGCGGCTGCCGCATGGTGAGAAGGGCAAGGTCGTAGATGTTAAGACCTTCACCCGTGATGAACATCCTGACTTGCCGGCAGGTGTCGAGAAGATGGTGCGCGTTGGCGTTGCACAAAAGCGTAAGCTGACCGTCGGCGATAAGATGGCCGGTCGTCACGGTAACAAGGGTGTTATCTCCAAGATTGTGCCAGTCGAAGACATGCCGTATCTTTCCGATGGTCGTACTATCGAGATCATCCTGAACCCGCTGGGTGTCCCCGGTCGTATGAATATCGGTCAGGTACTTGAAATTCATCTGGGTTGGGCGGCTGATCGGCTCGGTTTCCGTGCGATTACACCGGTATTTGACGGTGCGAAAGAAGCGGAAATTCAGGCGGAACTCGGTCGTGCATGGATGATTGACCGTGCGTGGAAGGAAATCACGGATCGTGCATGGGTATGGATCAACGGGTTTGAACATGACCCTGACGACTTCGAAGATGACAACGAAATCCGTCGTCTGTATATCCATAGCTGGTTGGGCGAAACTGGCAAGTATGATGCTGACTTGCTGCGTACCGACGAAGTCTATGCCCGTCGCGTTGTGTTGGCCGAGTGGCTGAATGAAAAAGGCTATGACGGCGAAGGCGCATTGCTCTTCGACACGACCGATGTTCTTATTCCAGATCGCCAGAAGCGTGACGAATATTCACTGCTGATTTCGCTCCGTGAATGGAGCATGTGGGCCAATCCTGATCTGGAAATTCCACCGGATGCTGACTACAAAGAATTGAAGAAAATTGCTGATCAGACCATGTTTGATACTGGCAAACCGGTGCCAATCTACGGCAAGCACACGCTGTACGATGGACGCACAGGTGAGCCGTTTGATCGCTCGGTAACCGTTGGTTTGATCCACATGCTCAAACTGGCGCATTTGGTCGAAGACAAAGTACATGCGCGTTCGACTGGCCCGTACAGTCTTGTGACCCAGCAGCCGTTGGGTGGTAAGGCGCAGTTCGGTGGTCAGCGCTTCGGTGAAATGGAAGTATGGGCGTTGGAAGCCTACGGCGCGGCCTATACGCTCCAAGAAATGCTCACCGTCAAGTCCGACGATGTGCAGGGGCGCGTCAAGACCTACGAAGCGATTGTGAAGGGTGAGCCGATTGAAGAACCGGGCATCCCGACCAGTTTCCGCGTGTTGGTGAAGGAACTGCAAAGTCTCGGTTTGGCGGTCGAAGCCATCTCCGAGAGTGGTGAGGTCATCAAGTTCGGTAAGGACGAAGAGAAGTCACGGATGCCGCGTATGGGCACGGGACTCTTGAGCCTCGCCGGAGATACCATTGACTAAGTTGAGTTAATCTCAACCGCAGCGTTATTCAGAACGCCGTATTGGAAACGATACGGCGTTTTTGTTTGGGGTAATACCGTATACAATTTGGATAGTGAGATGTGCTATTGGCTGATTGTTTAGCGATCAAAATTAGAAGACCGATGGAAATAAAATAAAGTATGCAAATTCATCATCGCCATGCGTGGAATGTAACGCCGCAAGAAGCGGTCGAATTACAAAAATCAATGGCTTCGGAAGTTATTAGTGACAAGCCAATTGTTATGGACGCGGTTCGTTTTGTGGCGGGTGTTGATGTGAGTGTTAAAGAGAATGTGTCGCAGGCGGCGGTTGTCATTCTCAAATACCCTGAACTCGAAGTGGTTGAAACTGTGCTGGCGCAGCGCCCAACGCCGTTTCCGTATATTCCGGGCTTATTGAGCTTTCGTGAGGGGCCAGTGCTGGAAGAAGCTTTTGAGAAACTCAAACATGAGCCGGATGTATTCATTTTCGATGGTATGGGCATCATGCATCCGCGCCGGATTGGTATCGCCAGTCATATGGGCTTGTGGCTGCAAAAACCAACGATTGGCTGTGGCAAGACTTATTTTCTGGGGCAGTATGATGAACCTGCGCAAGAGCGTGGCGCATCCAGCTTGGTTCATCATAAGGGTGATATTATTGGGGCTGTGCTGCGAACACGTACAGGTGTCAAACCCGTGTATATTTCGCCGGGGCATCTGGCAGATTTGCCGACATCGCTGGATCTGGTGATGCGCTGTACACCGAAGTACCGTTTGCCCGAACCGATTCGGCAGGCACATAACGCGGCGGGGGATTTCTAGTCACTAGCAGCGATTGTAATAGTCTCCGTAATTGTTACCTGTTATCGCCTGTTAATCAGGTCATCCATTGTAAAAAGGTGTCGCTAAAGATGGACGACCCCGTTCATACACCTCGATCATTTTTGATATTTCACCCAATACGTCCCGTATAACGCTTTCACTTTCACCCATCGACATAAACGCAATGATGTAATGTGCATCACCAATTGTCACCACCCCGGCATCATTGATGACACGGCCTAATCCCCGTGGTAAATCGGCCTCTGGTAGCACACCATCTTTGCCCATATAACCATTTGTAAAGACATATTCTAACGGTGAACGGTAATCTGTCGCAGGAATGGATAACAGTGAATCGGTAGCCATTATGGCTTGTTTCATGGTATCCCACCGGGCAAAAGACTGCCCCCGTTGAAGCACATCATAGCCATGTGCCAGATCAGTTACCGTAAAAAGATTGTCTACCAGATAAAATTCACCTTTGTATGACATTCCGCGAAAGTCGCTCGGTAAGAAACGCTCATCGGTGAAGCCGACCGTAGGACTGCCCGGCCATTCCCAAGCATGCATTCCGTTGGTCATGCCCACCGTCTGCATGAGAAAATTGTTAAACTTTTCTATCGGGTTGCCGCTGCCGAATGCCCGCCGCGCAACATCAACCAGAACGGTGCCTGCCTCAGTATTGTTGCTGAAGACAATCGTGCTGTAGAGTGGTGTTCCCTGTGTGTCTGCCCATTGGTCACGGGCAGTATTCAGGTAGTAATAAAGTGCAATCCACGCCTTAAAGCAGCTGGCAACCGGATACAACTTGTCCGCTTGAATTTGAATGTGGAATTCCTGATTGTTCTGGGCATTGATGCGCCGGAAATCCAACGCCATCTCATGACCCGCGAAGGTGTCTTCCAGATACAGGCGAATGCTACGGGCTAACTCGGTTTCCTGATCCCAGTCATTCGGCCCTGTTGGCTGCTGAAACGGCGGAACCAGAAAAGCCGCGCCGAGCAATTGCAAAAATTTGCGGCGGTTGAAAGTGAAATTGTTGGTCATGGGTGTCAGAAAAAGGGGCAGGCAATATGCTTCCCCAATGCCATTACCAGGCGTAAGCTTCCGGGGCTGCGCCACCGGGGCCGGGCCAAATTTCGTCGAGTTTCTTAAGCTGCTCGTCTGTCAATTTGATTTCCAATGCACGTAAGCTGCCAGTGAATTGTTCCATCGTGCGTGGGCCGATGATGGGCGCGGTTAAAACCGGGTTACTGAGGAGCCATGCCAGTGCTACATCGGCAGCTTTTTCACCAATGCCGTCGCAGAAGGTTTCATAAGCCGCTAGTTGTTCGGCTTTCTGTGCACTGAGTTCTGCCGAGCGATTGGTTTGACGACGTTTGCCTGTTTCTTTCGTGCCACCAAGAATGCCACCTGCCAGAGGACTCCACGGGATAATACCTAATCCATAGCTTTCGCAGGCAGGGATAACTTCAAGCTCAACTGTACGCGCAGCCAAATTGTAAAGGCTTTGCTCGGAAATTAAGCCCATGAAGTGACGATTTTTGGCGGCCTCATTGGCCTGTGCAATATGCCAACCGGCAAAATTACTGCTTCCGATGTAGAGTACTTTGCCTTCGGTTACGAGATGCTCCATGGCTTGCCAAATTTCTTCCCACGGTGTATTGCGGTCAACATGGTGCATCTGGAAGAGGTCGATGTAATCCGTTTGGAGGCGGCGTAGGCTGGCTTCACAAGAGCGTTTGATGTGCAGCGCCGAGAGCTTACTTTCGTTGGGCCAATCGCCCATTGTGCCGTAAACTTTGGTGGCTATGACCGTCTTTTCACGGCGATTTCCGCCCTGCGCAAACCAGCGCCCGACGATTTGTTCGGTGTAACCCTCACCTTTTTTCCAGCCATAGACGTTGGCGGTATCGAAGAAGTTAATGCCGAGTTCATGAGCCTTATCCATGACAGCAAAGCTATCGGTCTCGCTGGTTTCGGGACCGAAGTTCATTGTACCGAGGCAAAGACGGCTGACGAGTAAACCGGAGCGCCCCATTTGTGTATATTGCATATGTCTGCTCCCTCTAAGTGTTTATTTCCGGCTATTGTAGCAGATCGACCATAATTAATCCCAAGCCTTGAGTAAGGCTGCTAAATCGGTAAAGATCGCATCTGGCTTGACGGGGTTAGTTTCGGCATCGGCGCGGGTAGAAACGCCGGTAAGGACGAGGGCTGTTTTGAAACCGACTAATGCCGCGCCTGTGATGTCGGTGTTCAGACGGTCGCCAATCATCAGCGTTTGGGATGCCGGTGTGTTGACGACCCGGAGCGCCGCCTCAAACATGGGCGCGTCTGGTTTCCCCATGACGAGCGGTTGTTGACCCGATGCTGCCTTGAGGGCGGCAATAATGCTGCCTGCGCCGGGGGCAAATCCTTCAGGCGTGGGAATGGTGTCGTCCTGATTGGTGGCGATGAAGACCGCACCCTTTTGGATATGGAATGAGGCGCGTTTTAGCTTTTCATAGGTCAGGTTGGTATCCAGCCCGACGACAACCGCCTTGGGGGCAGTATCGTCCAGCGTGAAGCCGCCCGCAATCAGGAGCCGACGTAGACCATCACCGCCCAGAACGTGAACTGGGGTTCCGGCTGGATAGTGGGCTTTGAGGTAAATAATGGTGGCCGTACTTGAGGTGATAATTTGCTCTTCGCGAACATCCGGTACACCCAATTTCGCTAATTTGAGGGCATAATCGGCAGGGGCTTTCATACTGTTGTTGGTCGCCAGAACGAAGGGCAGGTCACGGGCACGGAGCATTTCGAAGAAAGCGACCATCGCGGGCAGCGGTTCGTCGCCGCGCCACAGCACGCCGTCCATATCACTAACGACAGCTTTGATGTCGGAGAGGTTCATGCAGTTGGCTCACTTTCATATACGAGCAAATGAATTCCCTGCTAATTGAACCGCAAAGCAGCATAGAACGCAAAGATGAAGCACCAAAAGTGGCATGGTTGGCGATGTATGAGTGGTGTCGGTATGATTCAGCTATAACTTTTTAGGAGGATAAGGCGACGATGACATTCTCGATTGTGGCATATGACCCGACAGAACAAGCATGGGGCGTTGGAGTAGCAAGTAAGTTTCTGGGAGTGGGCGGAGTTGTTAATTGGTCGCAAGCGGGAGCAGGGGCAGTTGCAACTCAGTCGTTTTGCAAAGTGAGTTTCGGCCCGGATGGGTTGGCGATGATGGCGCAGGGCAAAAGTGCGCAGGCGACATTAGCTGCGCTATTGGCGAATGATCCCAAGCGTGAACAGCGGCAGGTTGGGTTGGTTGACCGTGAAGGTGGGACAGCAGCACATACGGGCAGCGAATGTTTCGATTGGGCAGGGCATATGGGCGGGGAAGGCTTTAGCTGCCAAGGGAATATTCTGGCGAGTAAACAGGTAATTGAGGCGATGGCAGCAGCTTATCAAGCGGCAACGGGTGAGCTGGCAGACCGATTGGCAGCGGCGCTTTTGGCAGGTGATGAGGCAGGTGGTGACCGACGCGGCAAGCAGGGGGCAGGGGTGCTAGTAACGAAGCCCAACGGCGGTTACGGTGGCGATAATGACCGGTATCTCGATGTACGGGTCGATGACGACGAGGAGCCTGTCAAACGGTTGCAAAAGTTGGTTATGGCACATCATCTGTTCTTTGGACGACCACGTGCCGAAGATTTGACCCCGATTACGCCCGCGATTGCGAG
Organism: Aggregatilineales bacterium; assembly: GCA_038251045.1. GTDB lineage: Bacteria > Chloroflexota > Anaerolineae > Aggregatilineales > Phototrophicaceae > CFX2. The sequence continues at coordinate 6,196 of JBBSBS010000110.1, forward strand.
CGAAATTCAACATTGGCTTCAAATGAAGGGCTATTTCAAGCAGGATGTTAGCGGCGTATGGGACGAGCCGAGCAAACAGGCTTTTTGGGCCATGGTCGGGAATGAAAATCTGGAGGAACGCTGGAATCTGGAAGGCAATACTGATCTGATCGACCAAGTTGCTTTGGATTATTTGCGGGAACGCTTTGGCAAGTAAACATCTGGCGGGACTAGTCGCTATCATGTTGTTGGGGGCAGGGCTGCGGGTTCACGGGCTGGCACAGGATATACGGTTTCACCCAGATGAGGCGCTGTTTGTAACCTTTGCACGGCAGGCAGCGGTGCAGGGTGATTGGCTGCTGCATGGCACACTCGATAAGCCGCCACTGACCATCTATGTGAATGCGCTGGCACTGACTGCTTTCGGCATTACCACACTGCCCAATGGTGTGCTTACGTTGGATGTTCACTCAGGCGAATTTGCTGCGCGTGTGCCGGGGGTTTATGCAAGTGTGCTGCTGATTGCGGTGGGATATGCGCTGGGTAAGCGACTCTACAAAGGCGAAAAACGGACACAATATATTGTGCCTCTATTATTGGCGTTATCGCCGTTGGCAGTGGCTTTTGGTGCGGCGGCATTTACGGATGAGTTGATGCTGCTATGTGTGACGCTGGCACTGTGGATGGGCGTCCGACGGCAGTGGATATGGGCAGGGATATGGATTGCGGCGGGATTGTGGTGTAAACAACAAGCTGTACTTTATGTGCCGTTAGTGATCGGTATCGGGTGGTTGTGTGAACGGCGGGTCGGTCGCTGTTTTTCGGTCCATAAAGGGCTGCGTTTTGGTGTACCGATTGTGCTAGGACTTGGATTGTTGGTGGCATGGGACAGCGCACGAGGACAGGACACGAGCCTGTGGACACTGGCGACAGTCAATAATGATCCGGGTCGATTGGCATCCGTTGACGAACTTTTACCCCGATTGGTGCAGTGGTGGCAGTACGGACAATATCTTGTTGGTGGCGCGATTGTAACGGCTGTGCTTGGGATTGCGGCGACGGCGGGATTGATAAAGCGGGTGAGTAATTTCTCGCGGCAACATCGGCTGCTAATTTCTCGTGACCTGTGGCTAGATGGGATATTGGCGGGATACATTGTCGTTTATCTAGCCGTTCACTGGTTGGTGGCAATCAACATTTATGACCGGTATCTGCTGTTGATTTTGCTGCCCGTGTTGCTGCTGGTAAGCCGGGGAATAAATACCCTAACGCAAAACCTCAAGGGCGTATGGGTAAATCGATATTTAGTTTTGATTATTGCGGTAATTTGTTTACCAACCGCGTGGATGGCGACTGAGGGAAAACTGCCAATAGGTGGTGATGGTGGGCGACACAACGGGATCGAACAGGTGGCGGATTACCTGAATGGTCAGCGATTGGGGGCAATTGTCTACGATCACTGGTTGGGTTGGGAACTGGGTTATTATATGGGAACATGGTCAGATAAACGGCGGGTTTATTATCCGACCCCGGACGCGTTGTTGGCAGATGCGCTGCTACAACCGGATCGCGCGCCACGCTACTTTATTGTACCTGAATGGGCTGATGCCACGATGTGGCTCAATGCGCTGCGAAAAGGGCAGTTCACGGTGGCAGAATCATATCAGCAAGGGGCATTTGCAGTCTATGAACTGCTGCCTCCATAGCGTAGAGCACAGGGTGTTATGAATCTGCTGGTCGTCGCCCTGTTTTGAGAACTTCCTGTACTGTTTTTAGTAGGTTGTGGGACAGGCCGGGTTTAGTAATGTACCGATCAGCACCTGCATCCAGACCTTTACGGATTTGATCGGAGTCCGCCATTGCTGAGACGATGATAATCGGAAGACTGTCAAATACTTTAGTTTCCCGTATCTGTCGAAGCAATTCCAGACCATCGACATCCGGCAGCATCATGTCCAACAGCACGAGGTCAGGTAGTGGTTTTTCTCGCAAAATCTGTACAGCGGTAGCCACTTTTTGTGCACGGATTAGCTCATAGCCAAAACGTTCAAGTAGTGATTGAATTAGATCCTGTATAGCAGTCTCATCGTCGATAACCAAGATGCGCTTTTTGTCTTCTGCCACGGGTAAAACCTCTAGAAACGGGTAAATGTGAATGATGTTGTTACGGACGACACTCTATACTGTATATTGAGGCATACGTAAATTCAAGACTTATGCATTGAGACTTTGCTTAGATTAATGCTTTGTAGTATGCTGAGGATGGCGATATAACGAATATGAAACGAAAGTAATTGCTGTATGCGTTTGCGAAAACGTCTCGTGTTATATGTTGCTCCACTTGCCATAGTGCTTACTGGCTGTTTTCAACAAGCAGGCACTGCATTACAAGAGCCCATCATTACGAATGAAGCGGTGAGTGTGCCGGAGACTCTCGTACCACTGCCGACTGATACGGTTGATGATACGGGCGGTGTTTTGAATACCCCGACATTCGACCTTCTACCGGATGATGCCACGCCGGATAATGGTAATCCTCCGGTTGCTTTAACGATTATTTCGGCAACACGCCCGCCGCTGGCGACTGAAACGCCGATTCTTGAAATACCAACTAACGTTAGCGGTCAAACGGTAGATGCTCAGGGAACGCCCGTAAATTCACAATTTATTACGCCATCGGGTCCATTAGGACCAATTACCCAAGTGCCGGTTGAAGCGGCGACAAGTGCCGGAGAACCAACCTCCACACCGTCTGGCTTGGTGACCCCGACAGCTTTCTCCAGTGTCGAAACAGGAGGCGCCTGTACTCATACCGTTCAATCCGGTGATACGCTCTATCGAATAGCAATCAAATACGGAGTTACTCTGACACAACTGCGACAGGTAAACCCACAGGTTACAGGGGACATCATCCAACCGGGTGATACCCTGCAAGTACCCGATTGCGATACAGCAGGTGGTAGTAACAATGTGGAACAGCCTGCTGGTGCTCCAACAACAATCCCAACTGCTTTGCCGGGTGGCAGCCAGACATATGTTGTGAAACGAGGAGACACGCTGTACAGCATTTCCCTACAATTTGGGGTGACCTCAGCAGCGATTCAGCAGGCAAATAATATCGCTAACCCTGACCGAATCAGCCCCGGGCAAGAGTTAATTATCCCGCCTAAATCGGGATAAGTGTTTGGGCTGGTGAGTAGATTTTTGGGGGCATGGTACAAACACCATGCCCTTTTTATTTGCTTGATTACAGGGAGTAGAGTTCGCCGTATTTGGTACGCAGGTATTCGATGTAAGGTTCGATGCGCAGTGGGCCGCCAGTGACTCGCTCGGTGAGTTCGGCAGCAGTGAATTTGCTGCCATGTTGATAAATGTTGGTTCGTAACCAGTTGTGGAGTGTGTCGAATTTACCGTTGGCAACCTCTGAAGGGATTTCAGGATGAGCTTTCAAGGCAGTCTGATAATAGACTCCGCTCAAAATGTTTCCGAGGGTATAACCCTGAAATGCCCCGCCAATGGTTCCAAAATACCAGTGTACATCCTGAAGAACGCCATCACTATCATTAGGCGCGGTGATGCCAAGATCATTTTCGTAGCGTTCGTGCCATGCTTCGGGTAAGTCGCGAATTGAGAGTGAGCCATCCAGTAATTGCATTTCCAAGTCAAAACGAATCATGACATGGAGATTGTAAGTTACTTCGTCGGCATCGGTGCGGATGAGTGACTTTTGGACTACATTGATGGCTCGATAAAAGGTATCCAACGATACCTTGCCTAATTGATCCGGAAAGACTGCCTGTAATTGGGGATAATAATGTTCCCAAAAGCCACGACTGCGACCAACGATATTTTCCCACAATCGTGATTGGCTTTCGTGGACACCAGATGAGGTGCCGCTGGCGAGGGGCGTGCCTTCATGGGCCATGTTGATGCCCATTTCGTACATAGCATGACCCGACTCGTGTAAGGTACTAAAGAGTGCGTCGCCTAAATCACGTTCACGTACGCGGGTGGTAATCCGAATATCGCCGAGAGAAAATTTGGTCATGAAGGGATGATGGGTTAAATCTTGTCGCCCGCGATTGAAATCAAAACCAAATTGTTTGATGACTTTTAAGCCGAAGTCCAACTGCTGCTGCTGTGGATAAAATTGTTTGAGGCAGGAGTCATCTGTAGGCTGTTGACCAGTAACGGCTTTGACAATCGGCACGAGCTGCTGGCGCAATTGACTGAAGATGGCGCTGACCTCGGCGGCTTTCATCCCGTAATCGCTGAAGTTAATGAGAGGGTCGGCAATATGCGTGTAACCTGGAAAGAAGTCCGCTATTGTACGGCTGTAATCCAGCGTTTTTTCGAGCATGGGGCGAACCCGATTAAAGTCATTGGCGGGACGCGCCTCTGTCCATGCCTGATAAGACAGTGCGCCATGATTGGTGAACTCGGCAACGAAGTCCGGCGGGATATTCACGGCTTGCTCGAAGGCACGGCGCGAAACGCGGATGAGGCTGGCATCATCGGAGTCATATGGCAGACTTTCTTCATAGGAGCGCAGGCTGTCCAACAGCTTACCCATAGCAGGATCGATCAACTTTTCCTGCGCTAGTTTGCCGAGTGTTGCCATTTGACGACCACGCGCTTCGGCACCACCGGTGGGCATATAGGTTGATTGATCCCAGCCGAGCAATGCCGAGGTATGGTTTAGGTCGTCTATTTCCATCAAGCGCGTTTTGAGTTCCTGCAACTTGGTTTCCATGTGGTATCCTTCGTGTGATTAAACAAAATGTACAAATTTGTTCGCTGGCAGGTTACATCATCTCAACTGTGTGTTGAAATGGGCTTATAGTAGAAGTACGCTCAGGATGTTACTGATGTTCACTTATTACTGGCATTAATCTTTGGAGAAAAATAATTGAGCGCATTACACCCCGCTTTTGATTGGCATGAAGTCGCACGACTGGTCTTAACCTCACGCTTTGTTGATGAACTTGAAGAACAAGAACTTGTCCCACAAGGGTATATCAACTACCAATTTTCTGCACGAGGCCACGAATTGGGTCAGATACTCCTAAGCCAGCTCATGACGCGGCCTTTTGATGCCGGCAGCACTTATTATCGTTCACGACCATTTGTTTTTGGTAGTGGTTTAACGATTGAGGAAGCCATTGCGTCGGACATGGCTCGCGCAACAAGTATCAGTGGTGGGCGAGATATTGGCGTGGTATTCAACCTGCCACGGCGCGGACGTGCGACTGTGCTGCCGATGGCGGCTGATGTAGGTTCACAATTTACACCACTCGTGGGATGGGCACAGGCCATACGCTACCGGGTTGAACAGCTTGGAGAATCCGAACTCGCAGACAGCATAGCAGTCGTATTTAGTGGTGATGGCGCGGTGTCGAGCAATGGATTCTGGTCAGCGTTAAGTATGGCGACGACGCTTGAATTGCCCGTGTTATTTGTTGTGGAAGATAACGGGTATGCGATTTCTGTGCAGGGGCCAACACAGACACCGGGCGCTAATATCGCGGCGAATTTGGCTTCGTTTAACCATTTAGAAACATGGGATGGTAGTGGCACCGAGCCAGCGGAAACGGCTGAGTTGGTATCGAAGGCAGTGGAATATGTGCGATCCGGAAAAGGGGCGGGGCTGCTGCGATTGACTGTGCCACGACTGTCGGGGCATTCGAGTGTTGATAATCAAGCTTATAAATCCCCGGAAACGCTGGCGTCTGAATGGAAACGCGACCCGATTCCGGCGCTGCACAACTATTTGGTACCAGCGTTGATGAGCCAAGAAGCATGGGTCAATTTGCAGGAACAGGTCAAAACGGATGTGCTGAAAGCGCGTGACGCGGCGATGGAGCATCCGTTTGCAGAATCACATACGGTAGTAGAGCGCGTGTTTTCGGTGACAGATCGTCCACAACTCATGGGTGGTATTCTGGCGGAAGGTATACAACTGCCGGTTGGGACTATGATACCATATCCGCCTGATCCTCGACGGTTGAATATGTTGGAGGCGATCCGGCGGACGCTGGATGTCGAGCTAACGGTTAACCCGCGCTGTGTGGTATTTGGTGAGGATGTTGGTGTTAAAGGCGGCGTACATGCGGCAACATTAGGATTACAGGCCAAACATGGTGAACGGCGGGTGTTTGATACCAGCCTTTCGGAAGAAGGGATTGTCGGGCGAGCCGTCGGGATGGCTTATGCAGGGTTAATGCCTGTACCGGAAATTCAATATCGTAAGTATGCAGACCCGGCAACTGAACATATCAACAACTGTGGTACGGTTCGGTGGCGGACGAATAACCGTTTTGCTGCACCGATGGTCATCCGCATGGCAGGTGGTTACCGGCGGATCGGTGATCCGTGGCACAGTGTTACGAGTGAAGCAACCTATGTGCATCAGCCGGGATGGATGCTGGCGGTACCTTCCAATGCAGAGGATGCGGTTGGACTGCTGAGGGCGGCATTACGCGGCAACGATCCGGTAATATTTTTTGAACACAGAGCCATGTTGGATGCCAGTTGGGCACGGCGACCTTACCCCGGCGATGATTATGTGCTGCCATTTGGTCAGGCGCAGATTGTGCAGGAAGGTAACGAGTTGACAGTGGTGACATGGGGCGGCATGGTAGAGCGCTGTGAATTGGCAGCAGCGGAGGTTGAGGCATCAATTGAGATTATTGACCTGCGGACTCTGGTTCCGTGGGACGCGGAGCGGGTACTGGAATCCGTGAAAAAGACCCGCAAATGCCTGAGTGCGCATGAGGAAATATTGATGAGTGGCTTTGGGGCGGAAATTGCTGCAACGGTCGCGAAAGAAGCGTTTATTTATCTGGATGGGCCGGTGGAGCGAATGGGTGCGCCCTCTGTTCCCGTTCCTTTCAGTACAGTGCTGATGGAAAGTGTTGTGCCGCAGGTGGTTGATATTCGACAGCGAATGTGTGATCTGCTGAATTTCTAATTCAAGCTGTCACTACTCAATATTCAAGACGCGGGCAATATCGGCGGCATGAGTGTGTTCATGGTCAGCCATGACCTGTAGAATTTCAGCGACAGATAGGATTCGACCAGAGCCATGACGGCCTTTGTTATCAAGGGCTGAGTCATCCAAGCTGCTCAGCCATGCGTCACGTTCGGCAAAGCTGGCAGCGAGACTTGCGCGGATGTCGCCGGTGGAGGCATCCGCCCGTTTTTCCACCGAGCGGCGGTTGTACCGTTCCAGATCGAAATCCGCAGGTACAGGATCTTCGCCACGGCTGATGCCCATGACAGTTGCAGTTTGACCCTTATCGCTCACCATCAAGTGAGTCGCTAACTGTTTTACCGTCCATGCTGCGCCTTCGGTGTAAACCTGTGTATCCCAGCGTGTACCCACCAGATCGAGGACATGATTAAGGTGCTTGCGGCTATCGGTTAGCGCGGCTTTGAGTTCTGAGATGCGGGACATAGTTTTTCCTGACAAGCTAGACTGCCGTTAGCAGGGATAATTTGCTATTGTATCCCTGCTATATATAACACAGATAATGGCTAAAGTTGCACGTAGCTATTTTCAGCCAATACAAAGCGGTGGGTAGCAGGCATATGTGTGGAACTGGATAATTCAGCATTATCAGCCAGTAAGCTCGAGTCAATGCGTCCTTGAATGTTGCGAATGGTGCAATTCTTCATGACGATGCTGGCTTCGATTTCGCTGTTCTCGATGGTGACATTATCGCCGAGTGCTGTGTAGGGGCCGACATAACTATTTTTAAGGATTACATTATCCCCGATGATGACAGGGCCGCGAATAATGCTGTCAATGACCTGACTGTTTTTGCCAAGGATGACACGGTGGGTGACAACTGAGTTACCGATGATTTGCGTTTTGTCTTCGTTCGCCGGTGTATAAGGCAGTTCTTCCAAGACCAACTGATTCGCCAGAACAATCGAATCGGGCTTGCCGGCATCAATCCACCAGCCAGTGATAGTATATGAATCGACACGATGCCCATCGTTGACGAGGGTTTGAATGGCGTCGGTGATTTCGAGTTCGTTTCGCCATGAGGGTTTGATACGTGCAATCGCATCGAAGATGCTGGGGCGGAAAAGATACACACCAGAAATCGCCAGATTTGACTTAGGTTCCTTCGGCTTTTCGACGACACGCGCGATGGAACGATCTGCATTCAATTCTGCGATACCGAAGCGGGTGGGGTCAGATACTTCACCGAGGGCGATAGCAGACTCAGCTCCGGAATCGAGGAAGTTGGCGAAAAGAGGAGTCATTTTGTCTTGAAAGATGTTGTCTCCCAAAAACACGCAGAATGGATCGTCACCGACGAAGTCGCGGCAGAGACTAACGGCGTGTGCAAGACCTTTTTGTTCGGTCTGGACAATGTATTGCAGGCGAATTCCAAGCGCTGTCCCATCCCCCAATGTTTGCGGAATAGGTGAATCGAGTTCGTTTACGACGATACCGATGTCGTTAAAACCGGCTGCCTTGAGAACATCAAAGGCATAGCCAATGAGGGTCTTGTTAGCAACGGGGACGAGTGCTTTGGGCATGGTTAATGTAACAGGTCGCAAGCGGGTCGCTTTACCAGCCGCGAGAATAACAGCTTTCATAAATCTAAATGCCTCCAATGGCGTATGAATAAGCTAAATGACGTAAGGTCATGGTACAAAATAAATCCTTGCAGGGCAACAACATCGTCATTTACTACAATATGAAATAAAAGTGGGGATATGCCTTAAGACATACCCCCACCTCGCATTTTTGCCGACAAACAGCTTGTTATTGAGTCGCTTTGTCGAGGTAGGCTACGGCTGCATCCAGTACGGGATCACCCTTCGAGAACAAGGTTTCCTCGTCTACGGGCACTTTGATGGTAGGCAGTACACCCGTACCCTCGATGATGAAATTGCCCTCTGGATCGATGCTATGACCAATCGAGTATTGAAGCTGGAGGCCATCCGGCATGGAGTAGGGTGTTACGCTGGCACCAAGACCGGCGGTTGGGTATTGACCCACAATTTCCGCCCGATTTTGTAAGTTCATATCATAGCTGAAGTGTTCACAGGCGCTGGCGCAACTAGGGCCGATTAAAACAGCAACCTTACCTGCGTAACGCAGATTGTCCGGCGGGAGAATAAACGTGTTCTCAAAGGCAGGGTCGGCATAGAACTTGCCGAGGGCTTCATCATAAATGGCAGTGTTACCCAGATCTAGCGCTTCGTCAAAGAAGTAAGCTGCCATCTGGTCGGAGAGGAAGCCGCTGCCGCCACCATTCTGGCGCATGTCTATAATTAGCCCCGGTGTCTGTTGATCATTGAGGGTATGCATGAGGCGTTCCCAAAGTTGGATCGTTAGGCGGGCACTATCGAAGAAACTGTTGATTTTGACATAGACGTAGCCGTTATCCATCAAGTGGTATTCGACAGGGGCTTCAAAACCGGTTGATTCACCAACGGATGAATAGTATCGGAACGTGTCAAATTCTCTGATGGCTTTGACGTTTACAGTACTGCTGTTGCTATCACCCGAATTCTTGTACTCAATTTCGACATCGGTATCAATTGGGAAACGCAGGACATACTGTAATTGTTGTAAGCGCGTATTGTGTTCGGTGCTAAAAGGGCCTTCCCAAAGCGTTGTTTGGTTGAGGGCCGTTTCTATCGACTTACCATTAATCGCCAGAATTTCTGCTTTGAGTTCGATACCGGCAATATCCCCGGGGCCTCCATCAAGGACGAAGTTGACAATCACGCGACCGTCATCCAGTTGCCGGACGGCCAAACCTACCCCACCGCTAACGGCTTGAGCAAAAGCCCTTTGATCAAAGGGGGCGCTCACATGACCGTCCGGTATGCGCATGAGGAAATCGTGAAGGACGCTCTGGAAAGCAGCCGCGTCGTGGGTGGCTTCAGCATCTTCGACGCGCGGACTAAACTCGGTTTTCAAAGCATCCCAGTCAATCTTCTTCATCTCGGTATAGGCATATTTTTTGCGCAACATTTCGACCATACCATCATAAGCGGCGGTATAGCTGAGTTTAGAGAAGTCTTCCTGCGCGGCTCCTTCACCCTCAAGCAGGTCAATGACCGGATGTTTGGAACGGTCAAATGTGAAAGGCGAGGTGTCCATATCGACAACGGTATAGCCTTTTGGAAGGCGGACAATCGGGTCATCATCGGTAAAAAGTTTTTTGTCGTCACCGAAGTCAGAGGGGAAACCCTGCTGGTCATCCGGCGCATAGACCACATATTTACCGCCAATGACTTCCCCTTTTGCCGAGGGATTGGGGTCTACGGTAAATGAGGCA
>JBBSBS010000111.1:0-16399 GCA_038251045.1 Aggregatilineales bacterium
ACATAGCCGCAGCCAAGGGTGAGGATATAGGTTAAATCGGCATAAGGTGCATAGAGGTGGATGGCATAACAGCCGATTATCGTAAAAAGTGCCAAGAGAGCATGGGTGCGCCAGCGCTGCCGACCGATATTGAGAAGCGAGATGAGGATCATGTTAGCGTTAACTCTTGTGTCTCGACTGGTATCTGAAAGTTCGACAGGTTGATTATAAGCCTGTGGCGTATGATCGAGCGTAAATCATGTTTGTTTTAGGGTATGAGTATGCCGTATAATCACCATGAGGGCGCGCCTGCCCGCAACAAGGAAGCGATATGGCAGATGACCTAATTGGCAAGACAATAGGTGGCTACGAAATTCAAGACGTGATTGGCAGGGGCGGTATGGCAACCGTGTTCCGTGCCCATCAAGTTTCTATGAATCGAAGCGTTGCTGTAAAGGTTTTACCGGAACAGTACGTTAGTGATGATACTTATATTCAGCGCTTCAATCAGGAAGTGGCGATTGTAGCCAAGCTGGAACACCGCAATATTGTACCGGTACATGATTATGGCGAGCATAACGGTCAGCCGTATATTGTTATGCGGTTTATGGCTGGCGGCTCGGTTGATGATTTGCTGAAAAACGGTTCAATGGAACTGGAAGTGGTTGCTAACATCATTGAGCAAATTGCTCCGGCTCTGGATTATGCCCACAGCAAGAATGTGCTGCACCGCGATTTGAAGCCGAGTAACGTGTTGCTAGATGATGATGGTGGGGCATACCTGACTGATTTTGGTATCGCACGGGTGCTGGGTGAACAGGCACATTCGGGAATTACCACGCAGGGTGTCGTCGGTACTCCCAGTTATATGAGTCCGGAACAGGCGCAGGGGATGCCGCTGGATGGGCGCAGCGATATTTATGCGCTGGGGATAATGCTGTTTGAATTGGTGACAGGCCGCCGCCCTTTTGAAAGTGATACACCCTACGGCATTGCTGTTTTGCAGGTGACCTCACCGCCACCGTCACCGCGTTCACTCAACCCCAATCTATCATTCGCGATTGAAGAAGTTATCTATAAAGCGCTGCGGAAGAAACGTGAAGAACGTTTTCCTAATGCTGTGTCATTGGCAGAGGCGTTGAAACGGGCACTGAATAAACCGGTGTTGTCGATGCATGATACACAGCCGGGATTTCAGCGACCCGGCCCACGTGAGCCTGCCCCGCAACCGGCACAACCGCTGCCGGTTCAGCAGTCGTACAATGTGCCGATAGTAGCGCAAATGACCCCTGCGCCGTCGAGTAGTGGTTATTCGCAAGGTTATGTGGCTCCACGACGAAAAAAACGCGCCGGAAATGTGTGGGCAAGTGCTGCGCTGGGTGGTTTGATTGGCTGCGGACTGCTGGCACTCGTGGTGCTGATTGTGACGATTGTGGTGAGTAACATAAACCAACGGGCAAACGTCACTCCCACGGCTCAGGCACAGGGGCCATCTACAAGTGATGGATCTGGTGATGCACAGGCAGGCACAATCCCGACATTAGACCCCACGAGTGAGGCTGGCCGGTCGAATCTTATACCAAGTGCCACGGTTCAAGCAGGAACTGCCGGAATAGCCCCAGTTGGCGTGCGCGAAACCGAGGGGGCAAGCGCCGCGTTACAGGCAATAGGCGGCGTGTTGGTCTATTTTGACCAGCGTGAGAATAATTATGATGTCTATAAAATTGATCTTGCAACGGGTATCGAAACCCGATTGACTGATGACAGCCGCGTTGATGATTATCCGGCGGTTTCACCTGATGGTCAGACGATTGCGTTTCAGTCAGATAGGGATGGCGATTTTGATATTTATGTCATGGATCTGAATGGGGGTAATGTTCGGAAACTTACGGACAACACGGTTTTAGATAATGTTCCAAGCTGGACACCGGATGGAAAACAAATCATTTTTTCATCGGATACGCGCAACGACGGCACCTTTGATATATTCGCCATGCAACCCGACGGAAGCGGACTGACGCAGATCTTTAGTAACGGGCAGCGCAACAGCCATCCGCGTTATAACCCGGCTATGACAGAGTTGGTGTTTACAACAGGTGCTCCGCTGGACAGTTCAAAATGGGACGTTGGACATTTGACGATTGCAACTGATTCATTCATGTTGATGACGAATAATGATACGCGTGATCGCTCGCCTTGTTACAGCCCGGATGGTAAAACGATTCTTTTCCTGACGGGGGGTATTGGTGATCGCCCGGCAGCAGGCGGTTCGGCGTTAGGTGTTATGAATGCAGATGGCAGTGATGCGCGAATTTTGTATGATGGGATTGGATTAGAGTGGGGCGCTGATTACAGCCCGGACGGTAAGTATATTTCTTTTACAACGGTGGCTGCATCCACGGGGCTTGATGAAGTTTTTGTGATGAGCGCCGACGGGTCGAATATATTACAAGTGACGACGACCGGCGGGCAGGTGGCAAGTTGGGTCGCGCAATAATTCAAAACAACAGATATAAGTTGGTGGTACGGGTTGTCTAAAGTTATGGAAGATTGTGGTTCCTGTGCGGCGTGAATATGGAAGCAAAGTGGGTGCAACCCGCGCAGAAACGGTTGCGGAACAAATCCGGCAGGCGATACGAGTTGGCGCGTATGTAAGCGGTCAACGGCTAGTGGAACTGACGCTGGCGGCGAAGCTGAATGTTAGCCAGAACACGGTGCGGGATGCACTACGACTGCTGGAAACAAACGGTTGGGTGGTCAAACACGCGCGCCACGGCGTCTATGTTCGGTCATTCACACGGGACGAAGCAGCAGAACTTTACGCGTTGTGGCAGGTGATCGAAGCATTGGCGCTGCGTTGGGTCATGAAAATCGCTAAAAAAAAGGATCTCAATCAACTATCAGGCATTATCCAGACGGCACGAAAGGATATGCTAGATGGTCATATTGAAGAATCAACCGAGGCAATCTTCGACTTTCATACGCTGATCAGCAAGATTTGTGGGAAGACGCAAACGGCGGAAATGCTGACGAGTTTGCATAACCGTATTTATCTACTGGAGATTATCCGGCAGATGCGCGCGCCCCGCAGTTTGCATACTCAAGAAGCACGGCTGCTGCTCTACGATAAGCTGGTCTCATTGATTGCTATGAGTCAATTTGACGATGCGCAGGCATTATTGGCGTATCTTATTCAGAGCGATTGTGATTCTTTGCTGCTACTACTCGATTGAATCGGGATGCTGTAATGCATGACCGGTAACAAACGACGCGATGAATGAGGTGGTGTCTTCGTCGAGCTGTGAACCCATTTGGGCTGTTACGGCGGTTGTCACGGCTGTTTCGTCATTGCCGAGGCGGTCAACAATTTCCCCTACCAAACGCATTTTTCCTACCAGTTCAAGCAGTTCGGCACGAGTCATCATATTGGGCGAATGGCCTTCGATGTAATACTGTGCGTCAAAGCTGAGGATGACATCCAACAATGGGAAAAGGCTTTTGGTCGTGTAGTGCCGGATGGGGGTGTAGATGGCATCGTAGAGGCAGTCCCCTAGAAACAGGACACGATCCGGCATGATGTGCATGACACACGAGTCGGATGCATGGTCACCCCCTACATGTTGCATGTGAACATCAACTTCGCCAAGATGGAGATCAAGCGAGTCTGGATAGACAATATCCGGCAAGATGATCTGTACATCACGCGGTTCAGGGAGTTCGAGCTTAATGTTGTCGGCGCAAAAGGCGATTTCTGTGCCCAGCGCTACCCGCTCGTCGAGGGCTGTGTCTGTCCATTGGTAGCTGGCTTGCAGCTTCATTTCTGCGGCTGTTTGGGCATGGGCGATGATGGGGACAGCGAGTTCTGCCGCACCAAAAATGTGATCCCAATGCCAATGGGTAGGGGTGACATAATCTGGCACAGGCACATTCACAGCAGACAAGGCATCAAGAAATAGGCGACTGTGAGCGGCTGATGCGGCTGCGTCGAGCATGAGGGTATGCGAAGTGCCGACAACCGCACAGAGCGAAGGACGGTCAGGCGCACCGGGTGACATCCAATAGACATGATCGGTGATTTTGGTTAGCGTTGTTTCGGGCAAAATCGTCCTCGGTAATTGGATGGATCAGCCGGGTATTTTACAGGAACCGTCTTCGCAGACAGGCATCCCAAAGAAGCGATTAATGCGGTAACGGTTGCGAGCGATGAATTTATAGACTATGTCGCCAAGCGTATCCATGCCCGGAAGATGGAGCAATAACCAGATCGGATAGCCAAGCGGAAGTTCGCGAAGCATCCTGCGGACAGCCGGAAACCCGCCAATAAGCTGCCCGTCAGGGGTGACGAGATGCATTTGACCCATCGCTAATTCATAGTCTAGCTTCGGGTAACGGCTGTTGACTTCGTTCCAGTTGTGAATATTGAGAAATTCGACGCGATGAAACCAATCTAGCGCCCGAACGACGCGACGAGTTTGGTTGCAGATGACACAATATCCGTCGTAAATGGATGTGACCATGATAGGCCTCTCCTACTTCGTGAAATTAAGCACATTATAACTTAGTTTACGTAAAAATGAGGTTAGAAGGTTTGTGGAGACAATTTGGCAAGCGAAATGATTTTGTGACGAAACTTTATTATAGGCAAAATAGATTACCGTTATACTGAGAATTAATAGCCGTTATATGAGGTGTAAGCCGATGCCCGGTAAGTTAAAATTGGTTGTAGCATTTGTCATTATTGCGGGTCTCTTTTCGCTTGTCGGTAATATTGCAAGTATACGTTTTGATCTTGCGGAATTCTTGGGTTTGAAAGCCCAAGCCACTACAGCAAATGTTTTTACTAGTCAAACGATTGTCAGTAGTATTCAACCAATGGGGCAACTCGTTAGTATCAGTGCCCAAGTTGCTAAAGCTGACATTTTTGTGGGGGTACAACAAGGCGCATTAAATGCGTGTGGGTATTCGGTTAATCACGTTGCTCAAGGAACAATCGAAGCCGGTATCGATTTGAATTAAGTGACGGAAGATAGTATCAAGTATGACGAATCTGCCAAAACTTATACCATTACTTCGCCTGCTGCACAATTAACCAGCTGCAGAATTGATTACATCGATCAGTATGATAATTCCAAGACGGCTTGCGGCGCAGATTGGGATGGGGCAAGACAACTCGCACAATACGAAGCGATTGGGGATTTCGTAAAAGATTCGATTGAAGGCGGTATTTTAGACCGTGCCCAGAAGCAAGCTCAACAAACGTTGGGTAATTTTATACAATTGCTTTATAAATCGGTTGTCGGTACAGATGTCATTGTGAAAATCAATTTTAAGGCAAACAATGCATCTTCAATCCCATCATCATGTAATCCTAACCCCCCTCAGGGTTGGGTTTATGACGAAGCTACTAAGGTGTGGACAAAGCCCTAGTATGCGCCGTGACGGAGAAGGACACGGGGAAGAGTCATCATGAGGATTTGGGCATCCATGCCAACTGACCAATTTTCGATGTAGTAAATATCAAGCAGGCACATTTCGTCAAAGGGAACATCGCTGCGTCCATTGACCTGCCAGAGTCCGGTGAGGCCGGGCAGTGTTTGTAGGCGCTGCATATGCCACGGTTCATAGAGCTTAACTTCGTCGGGCGTGGGGGGGCGAGGGCCGACAAGGCTCATTTGACCCCGAAGGACGTTAATGAGGTTAGGAAGCTCGTCCATGCTGGTGGCGCGGATGAAACGACCTACAAGGGTGATGCGCGGGTCGTTCTTTATTTTGGGGTGGCGCGGGTCTTCACCTGATTCCTTAACCAGTTGGGCACGCAAGTCATCTGCATTCAGTATCATGCTACGGAATTTGATCATGTTGAAGGCTTTGCCGTTTAGGCCGATGCGCTTCTGGGTATACAGTACGGGGCCATTACTTTCGAGGCGAATGGCTAAACCAACCAGCAGGAAAAGTACTAACAAGATAGGTGATGCAAGCAATATCAAGCCAACATCAATTATGCGTTTGAGGACACGTTGATGTCCTAGCAAGACGGCATCACCGGTTACACCCAGCAGGGGTATTCCATCAAGATTTTCAACCTGTACTTGACGCATATTCAATTGGAACAAATCGGGCACTACGCGCACTTCGACTTTGGCACGGCGGCAAACTTGAACAAGATCAAGGATACGGTCATGTTCACTCCAAGGCAGTGTGATGATAGCTGTATCAACACCATGATTTTGGATGGTCTTGCCCAGATTTTTTAGGCCGCCCAGTCCTTTGACGCGTCCTAAGTCCGTATTTGCTCGTGCGGGATTGTCATCGACATAACCAATGGGAAGATAGCCTAATTCTTTGCGGGCAATCATAGTACGCACGACAGCCATGGCGACATCCCCTGCACCGATGATGAGTGTTCGTTGGATGCCGTAGCCTTTGGTACGTAAATAAGCGCGAACCATTCGCCGTCCAGCGCGAACTAATGCCAGCAGCACGATGCTTATGGCGGCTGCATAGAGCGCCATCAAGCGGCTGAAGACCAGCGGTTGAAACAAGAAATACAAGCCTAAGAGCACGACCGTCGAATTGGTTACACCGTTGATGACCGCATAAAGCTCGTCCCAGTAGGAGCGACCCCGGTTGTTTTTATAGAGGCCGCTGGCACGATAATTGGCGTACAGCATGGCAGCAAAGATAGCCGTATAGGGAAGATAAGGTTGGAACGGCGCGCGGAATGCTTCACCTACAGGGCGTATCAGTTGTAATTCGTAGCGGATGTAGTATGCGGCGGCAAAGGCAATGAACACCAACAGCACATCGAAAATTGGATAGATGCCGGGTGGCAAGTAGAGATTCTTTTTAGGTGGGATGATATTGCTACTGCTCATATACTTTAAATGACACTCATTTGAGTGCTTTCTGATAACTATTTATGGTTTGAATGGCTGTCGCTTGCCAGCTATAACGTTTGGCTTCAGAAAGACCGCGTTGAGCCATAATGCTGCGCCATTCCGCATCGCCATAAGCGCGGCGTAGGGCTTTTGTCCATTGATCGACCGCTTGCGGCGGTAATGATAATCCTGAATCACCAACTACTTCAGGTAGTGATGATGAGTTTGATACGATTACGGGTGTTCCACAAGCCATCGCTTCCAAGACAGGAATGCCGAAACCTTCAAAAACCGACGGATATAGAAAGACTTCGGCACTATTGTACCAGAGGGGCAATTCTTCGACAGGTAAATAGCCCGGTAAATGCACCCAATTCATCAGATTATGACGTTCAATCGTCTGGAATATGTCGTCAAAGTCCCAACCTTTGCCGCCTGCAAGGATCAGCGGTAACCGTTCGGCATCTGGTAAAGCTGCGTAAGCTTGAAGGAGCATGGGCAGGTTTTTGCGTGGTTCTAATGTGCCAAGAAAAAGCCAGAAGCGTTCCGGTAAGTTGCGACGAGCACGGAAGGCGCTAATTTCTTCTGGCGGAAGTTCCTTATAAGCAGCCGCATCATAGGCGGGGGGGGCGACATCAATCTGTTGCGGCGAAATGCCAAATGAAGCGGTTAGATCTTGGGCGGTGCTGTGTGAAATGGCAATGACCCGTCGGGCGCGGCGACAAGACAATGCAGTCAATAAACGCAAGTACAACCGGCGAGAGGTTGAAAGCACCTTTGGATAATGGAGAAAACTCAAATCATAGACGGTAATGATGCTCGGTTTGGATAGCAAAAGTGGCGCGACAAATGCCAGCCCATGATAGAGGTCAAAGTCAGAAAGTTGGAACGGCTGAATCGTTTGTTCCCAGAGGATTCGGCGAATAGGTGCATCAGTATCCCAACGCGATTGGCGCATGGTGAAGCCAGCGAGGTTCAGTGTGTTGGATGCACCGACCATCGCCGTGAAACGCCATTCAGGCGGCGCGGCAGCGGATAAATTCGCCAGTGTGTGGTAGATATATCCATGAATACCGGCTGACCGATAACTGGCTTTCCCGGACAGGAGATGCGCATTTAGGCCGATGTGTGTCATGAGTTAAGATTATAGAGATAGATGCGGTTGGCGCGAAGGGGTAATTCAGTTCAAAGTTGATGGTTGTAAAGACCAAAATGTGAAGGACAAACATGGTTATTTCGATTGATAATGTTACACGGCTTGTTGAGGTGACACGGACGCGGCGCGGTTGGATCAGCGATGTGGTGTGGTCACCCAATGGGAGCGTGTTGGCAGTGTCGAATGCAGATGGGATTGTGTTCCTTGATGCGAAAATGCTGAAGATTATCGGGAAATTGGATGGACACGAGGGACCAGTGAAAAGTATTGCTGTTGATACTACTGGTACGCTACTGGCTTCAGTGGGAGCGGATAAAACGGTACGGCTTTGGGATTTGAGCGCAGGTGGAGAACAGCGCATCTTGCGTGGTCATCTTGATTCAGTAGATGCTGTAGCGATTCGTGGCGATGGACAGCAACTGGCAACAGGGGGAGCGGACAAGACTATTCGATTGTGGGATGTCGTCAGCGGAGTGCAAACGAGCCTGTTGCAAGGGCATGAGGGTGAAGTTACCTGTGTTACCTATTGTCAGGATAATATAGTGGCATCGGGGGGATGGGATTCAAGTATCCGATTGTGGGATCAAGATGGAAGCTGCTGTATTGTGTTGAATCACGAAAGTTGGGTTCGTAATATCAGTGCCAGCCCCGATGGTAAATTATTAGCTTCAGCCAGCCGCGACGCGACTGTGAGGTTATGGGATATAGGGCGCGGTGAGCAGATAACGCGGCTAGAAGCGCATAGTGGTGGGGCTGATGCGGTGGCTTTTAGCCCGGATGGACGACTGTTGGCAAGTTCAGGACGTGATAAGGCGATTAAGTTCTGGAGTGTTGAAAGCGGTGGGCTGCTGCATACGATTGAGGCTCACGAAAAACCCGTATTATCGATGGCGTTTAATGCGAATGGTACACAATTGGCGACCGGCAGCGGGGATAATACGGTGCGCGTTTGGGCGATAGGTGCGGAGTCTAATTAGGTTCGGACTCTTCCCAATAGGTGCATAACTCGTTTCGTGCGTGTTGGTACATGGCAGTTTCAATTTGGGTGAGCACTTCAGTGGGGATGTTCGCCCACAGGTTGGATTGCATTTGCTCAGGGACATCCAAAATGGCGCGGAGTTCCTGCGGTTGTTTGTTGATGCGCTTACCGAAAACGTCGAGCGTCATGCTGAGTCCACCGGGCTTAATTTGGTCAGCGATAAAATCTCGCCAACCCATAAGAGTTTCATCACTCATAAAGGGGAGCCAATGGTCAGGTGTGGCGCGGGCAAGCACGTCGGGCTGCCAACTTTGGATTTGATGATAATCACGCTCATCCATATAAATTAGGATGATATGCAGCATCAAAAAACGGAACTTTTGATCACCCCATTGACCCTGTGCGAAGTGTGGACCCAGCATATCGAGTGACCAGATTTCATCTACAGAGAGGTGCGCCACGTAGCCCGCGACAAATGTGCGTTGTTCCAATGTGAGTGGATGCGATAGAACGGGGTTTTGCTCAACCATAACGCGCCAAGGATGTTGGGTGATACCTTTGTCGTAGCTGTAGAAATGGGTTGCCTCACGGGTGAGATCGCCATTAATGCGGGCATCTGCGGCAATACTGCCTAGCAAGAAGGCGGATTTTTGGTGCGATAATAGGGTGCGGATAGCCGCAGGAATGTGCTCATCGGTGAGTAATCGTTGGGCAATTTCAAGGTGGGTAAATGGTGTAGGCATAGAGCGATTCTAGTGTTAGCGATATGACTTTACGAGAAGCGAACGGAACTTTCCAAATTCAAGAGTTGTTATCGTGTGGTGAATGACAACGACTATGGTTTGTAACCGAGTTTAATTAGTGCTTTTATACAATGACGTTTCAAGAACACATCTCCCGTATTTGAGGCATTCAAAAGTGGTTGTATGGCGCGCGGATCTTTAAGCTCGCCCAATGACCATGCGGCGAAATACCGTGACCAATGTCCGTGGGCATTAAGCAGTTTTATGAGGTCGTCAACTGTTTTCACCGCTCCAAGTAGCCCAAGTGCCTCTGCTGCCTTGCCGCGCGTCCAATCATGCGGATCGTTAAGGGCAGCCCGCAACGGCTTGACGGCACGCTTATCGCCGAGTATACCCAGTGACAAGGCCGCACGACTGCGGATCAGCGTGTCGGGATATTGGAGTGCTGCGATTAATGGTGGCACTGCTTGCTTGTCCTTTAGTGAACCGAGGGCATGGGCTGCGGCCCTTTGAACCGCTGGCTTGGCTGTTTGCAGAGCATTAATGAGCGGTTCAGTTGCCCGTTTGTTGTTCAATTCCCCTAACGCTGTTGCTGCTCTTTCCTGAACTTCTTCGTTGGCATCGTTGAGCGCATTGATAATCGGATCTACGGCTTGTTTATCACCCAATTGACCCAACCCCCACACTGCGTATTGGCGAACGTGCCAATCCGAGTTTTGCAAGGCCTGGTGCAGATATGGGATAACAACGTTACCTAATTCGATTAAATCGATAGCGGCGGACTCTCGAATATCGTGATTAACATTGCCGAGCGCGGCAATGAGCTTTGAAATGTAATCTAAATTGGATGAAGGCCCCATGACAAAAGTCCGTTGGTGTGCTGACAATCAAACAGCCAATTGTAATGGAGGGCTCTGAAATATTCAAAGAGCCAAAGTGTAACTTAGTTGCTAATCAGAGGGTTGGATCGATATCCCGTTTTAGTAATTCAAGGGTTTGCTGTTCAAGTTCCCACAGTTCTAAATTTTCCTGCAACTTCAGGAAGTTGCGCAAGCGCCGATAATTGTCTCCGGCTTCTTTAGTCCACTCGCGTGCAAAGTCACCAGAGTGGATTTCTTTGAGGGCTTCTTCCATCACACGTTCCAATTTTAGCTCGTCAAAACGGTCAATGCGGCTGGTTGTTCCATACTGGTTGATGCGGGGAGCAAGATTGAGGGTATTTAGAAGCCCATGCTGAGATGCCTGCTTCAGATAAAAGGCTAGCTCACCGGATAGATAGAGTTCTGTAAATACAGCTTCGGGCGGATAGCCGCGCGACAGTAACAAGTTTGCTGCTGTGGTCAGCAGATTGTGGATCGCAGGCAAGATCGTTTGATGGACAAACAAATCCAACTCGGTTTCTTGTTCAAAGCTCACTTCAATGCCGCCACCCCGCAGTGCGCCCATTGCTTGTGCAACAGCAAGGATGGTGTCCCAACTTCGTCCACTGGAATCCTGCCCGACTGCTACAAAACTTTGAAACCCGATGCCTGATTCATCAAGCTGATGGACTACCGCACCGGGAATACGAGGCGCGATTAGCCCGACATCGATAAACGGTGGGGGCTCGATAAAGCGGAACATGACGGTATAAGCACTGCTAAAGATGAGTGTGTGACCGCGCCGTAGATGGGGAGAGATTTGATCGAGGTAGATGGTGGGCATAATTTCATCCGGCAGCAACATCATGAGGATATCACTTTGCTGAACGGCTTCTTCAATGCTGCCCACATTCATGCCATCGCTAACGGCTGTTTCTCCGCTGGTTTCATTCAACGCGCCGATCATCAGATTGACCCCGCTATCCCGCAGGTTGAGCGCTACAGGACGACCGAATGTGCCATAACCTATGACGGCAATTTGCTTATCGGTCAGATGTGATGGGTTGGCATTTTCATCGTGATAAATGACAGTCATTCAAGCTTATTCCTTTGTTGAAATTGGGTGAGCCGACGACTATCGATAGTCGACCGGGTTATAAGCTGGCTGACCAGTAGGGTAGGTCGTAACCATTTGTCTTAAAACCAAAGCGCTCGTAGAGGCGGCGAGATTGATAGTTGGATGCCTGTGTATTGACGGTCATCATGTTTATGCCGCGCCCTATGTAACGGGATAATAAGTCGCCCAATAATGCCCCACCTATGCCGCGTCCCTGTACATCCGGATGTACGGCTAACCGTGCCAGATGTGCGCCATCAAAAAAGAAGGTGGACACCTGAAAACCGAGAATCGCATCGTTTTCTACGGCGACGGTACAACTTGAAGCGATGCGATAAGCTTGACGCAAATCCTGAAATGACATTTGCCAAGGAGGCGCAAAGGCTGCCTGATCTAATTGCGCCATTTCTGCGATGTCGCTTAACTCGACGACCCGAATACGGGGTTGAGTTGGCAGCGGTGATGGAATTTCATCTCCGGCACGCGCCAGTGTGATGATTTCCTCACCGTATTGAAAACCAATGATAGGTGCGTAACGCGCTATCCAATCGCTGATTACGAGCAGACCGACCGTGTGTATGCTTAGGCTTTGCAATTCGGGCACAACGTTGTCCCAGAGGGCACATAAAATTTTTTCAGGTTCAACATAATCCGAGATGCCTGCGAGCCGTATCCATGTGCTGCCATTGAGAGGTGATGATAATCCGAGAACGCCCACAAGCCGACCGCGCTGCCAAGCAAGATAGGTGATGGTGTCACCGTTTTCTAACCATTGATCACTATCCAGCCAGTCGAGGTGGCTGTGGACATAGGTGCTGTGGAACAGCAAGTCCCGTATGGATTGAAGATGGCGACGCTGATAGGGCATAATGGTGAGGGCAGACACAGACGCGACTTTCACGATAAATTGCGGGGATTGAGCCGTGTCGCATAATCTGGCCCCATAAGGGCAAATCTGGTGCAGCGGCGGCTGTCTAATAAGCGACTGCGGATACGCGAGTCAAAATCCTCGATGCGTTTGTAGCTGGTTATGACTGTCGGACGACGCGACACATAGCGATAATCCAAAATTTGGAAAAGTTTTTCCTTCGCCCATGTTGAACCTTCGGTGCTGAGGTCGTCTAAGACTAAAAACGGGGTGTTACGAACCATCTGAAAGCGCTGGTCAAATGTGACAGGCGCATTCGGGTTAAAGGTTACTCGTAAATAATCAAGCAAGTCTGGCACTGTGACAAAGACAACATCGGCTCCCATTTGTTGACGGTAGTTAGCAATAGCCGCCGCTAGATGGGTTTTACCCGCGCCATTGGGACCCATAATAAACAGCCATTCTTGAGGGGATTTCGCATATTCAAATGCTTTCTCTAAACCCCGCTGAATATTTTGGCGCTCATCATGGCGCAGATTGGTCTGGGTGTCGAAGGTTTCAAACGTCATTTCGTTATAGGCAGCCAGATTGGAAAGTTGATCATTCTGGCTTCTGGCATAGGTGCGAAAGTCAGGTGCTGTAATCTTGCCGCGTTTGATGAGTTCACTATCGAGCAGGCGACTGCGAATTCTTGGATCAAGTGTATCCAGATCAACGTTGGTTGTAATGATCGTCGGTAGGCGGTGACTATAGCGGTGATTGAGCAGTTGGAAAAGTTTTTCGCGCGCCCACTGGCTGGGACTTTCGGAGCCTAAATCATCGAGAATGAGCATAGGCGCATTGCGGATACGCTCGAATGTTTCGTCATAGGTGGCTTCGGCAGAAGGCGCATAGGCGCTGCGCAGATGGTCGAGTAAATCCGGCACCGTTATGAACAAAACCATTTCCCCGCGCTGCAACCGCTCATTACCAACAGCAGCAGCGAGGTGTGTTTTGCCACAGCCATATGTGCCTTCCAACAGCAGCCAACCTTCCGGATTTTCGGCATAACGGGTAGCGATAGAGAGCGCTACATCCAATGATTGACGTTCGGCCAATTTTAGGGTTGGTTGTTCGACCGTGAAGTTGTAAAAGTTTTTATCGGCATAGGCATCTAAATTACTGATGCGGCGGAAACGTTCGTGGCGCTCGGTATCCGCCTCAACCGGATTATTGGGGCAGCGGAAGAGTTTGCCAAAACGGGGATCTCCAACAGGAACATTGTAGCGGATAAGACCTAATCCTTCGCACTGGGATTCACCCCCACAGATGCGGCACAGTCCATCGTCTATTTCAGTGTTCGATGAAGTCGGCATATTTTCCGGTAATATATCGTTTCCCATCCTGTTCATCCAGTCGCCCAGCATGTTCATCGCTTCGGCCTTCTCTTTTCCAGCTTTCCAGAATTGAAGTGATATAGCGCCAATTGCGCCTATTTAGTTCTACTGCCTTACGGATAGCATCTTCTATCCATATGGCGGGATATTCTTTTTCTGCATCTTTAAGTGCATCAGCCAGCATAGCACTATCAATCAAGCCGATGTTGGCTTCAAATAATTTGTAAATATTGGGGCGCTCAGGAAGAATTTCGATAGCACGTCCATTGATACCTTGTTTGTATTGTCCTGCCTGCACCTGACTAATGGCGATGCGCCCTTTACGGGTGTTGACGCAGAAAATCTCGATTTCTGTGCTTCCCAACGCCACGGTTGTACAAAGGAGTACACATCGAGCAACGGCACGTGCCAGAGCGTGTTCAAGCGCGGCCTGCGGATCGGTTCTTGGTTTAGCGGCCTTTAGACCGTCGAGCAATGTCTCGTTATCATATTCTTCGCGCAGGAGATAGCGAAATTCCCCGTCTTTTTGATTCAGCGCCCAGAATGAATAGAGGATGACTTTGAGTTCGGCAAGATCATCAACCATTGGGACTAAATCAGTAAAGAACAGCGCCGGAAACGCGGTTGCACTGAGATTACTATTATCAGGGAAACCGGAAAACTTCTTCATCAAATGTGGCTCAGATCCACGCTGCGTTCAGCTGCGTTCATAAATTTGGTCAGGGTTTTTTCAAAATAAAGCGATATGGTTCCAGTTGGGCCGTTACGATGTTTCGAAATAATGATGTCGGCCTGATTTGGAAACTCGGTAGCTTCATTGTACATCTCGTCGCGATACAGGAACATAACAATGTCACTGTCCTGTTCCAGAGAACCGGATTCTCTCAGGTCTGAAAGCTGTGGGCGTTTGTCTTGACGCTGCTCGACGGCACGCGAAAGTTGAGCGGCAGAGAGGATCGGAACATTAAACTCACGCGCCAATTCTTTCATATTACGGCTGATATAACTGACTTCCTGCACACGGTTATTTTCGTAGGTGCCACCGGCATTCATGAGCTGCAGATAATCGACCACAATCAAATCAAGACCATGTTCCCGCTGCATCCGCAAGCATTTGGTGCGGAGTTCGAGCGGATTCAGGGCGGCACTATCATCAATATAGATGGGGAATTTGCTGAGGTTACCGGCAGCGTGAACGAAACGCGCCCATTCCTGTTGGTTCAATTGACCGAGGCGCAAACTCTGGCTGTTGATGGCGGATTCCATCGAGATGAGGCGCTGAACAATTTGTTCCACACCCATTTCCATGCTGAAAATGGCAATACGCTGACCGAGCCGCGCCATGTTAAGGGCAGCCGAGAGCATGAAAGAAGTTTTTCCCATTCCGGGCCGACCTGCGAAGATGATGAGGTCAGATTTCTGAAAACCACCGAGGAGCGTATCCAAATCTTTGAAACCAGAAGGAACCCCCAGCGGCGCATTGCGGTTCGCCATGAGGTATTCGATGCGGTCGAAATAGTCACTGACCGCTTCACGCATCGGAATGAGTTCTTTGCTGAGTTGGCGTTCGGTGACATCGAAAAGGCGTGCTTCTGATTCGGAGATGACCTGCTCGACGGTGAGTTCTTCGTTAAGCGCCAGCGATTTGATTTCATCTGAAGCCGACATAAGGCGGCGGCGCGTAGCTGCACGTTCAACTATCCTGCCGTAGACTTCCGCATGGACGGAGGTGGGTGTGGTGTTGATAAGCTGTGTAAGATAGGCAGGGCCGCCTATTTCGGCAAGGCGGCCTGTATCCTTTAGTTCTTGCGTAACGGTTAGATAATCAATGGGTTCGCCACGCTCATGCAGCCGGGTGAGGCTTTCCCAGATGTAACGATGGCGAAGAAGAAAGAAATCCTCGGCTCTTAAGAAAGCGGCAACTGCAAAATAGGTAACCGAATTGACGAGAATTGCACCAATGGTTGCTTCTTCAGCTTCCTGACTATAGGGTGTTTGTAGGTTTCCCCAATTCGATATTGGATCGTTCATATTTGTCCAATTTATCCATGCAACAGAGATCAAAAGCGGCGCGTAATCGTTGGGATGGGCGCCGCTTCTTCATTACCCGCTATAACCGGCAAATGCGCCGGGGATTTACTTATTCGTCACGGTCTTCTAAATCGTCGAGATCAAGCGTATCAACAAAGTCAGCGAAGGCGCTCAGACGTTTTTCATCGGCTTTTTCTTCACCGGCTTCGGTTGGTGATTCTTTTTCGATGTCCTCGTCGGGTTCACGAGCGGCTTTATCCATGACTGATTCATTGACGAATACAGGCACAGCAGCCCGAACGGCTAAGGCGATAGCATCACTGGGGCGCGAGTCAATTTCAATTTGCTCGCCAGCGACTTCGATGACGATGCGAGCATAATACACTTCCTGCCGTAAGTCACTGATGAGGAT
>JBBSBS010000112.1:0-16356 GCA_038251045.1 Aggregatilineales bacterium
GTTCTACACATTCGGATTCCGCAACAGGCAAAACTGATCGTGCCCGATTTTGTAGATGTGCAGTCAGAAATTTCTTTCAACGCGGTTGGGTCATTCAACGTGGTGCGCCAGAACGATGATGCTAGTATCGAATACGAGTTACCATTAACGATTGTATTGTGGCAAATCGGTCAATATAGTACGCCACCGCTTGTTGTTTCATACCAATTGGATGGTTCTGCTGCCGTGAATTTGCCTGTCGAAGGCGTTCAGTTTGTGGTTCCCAGTGTGCTTAACATAAATGATTTAAGCTTGCGCCCGTTGAAACCGCTGATCGATTTGCCTTATTTCCCGCTGTGGACAGTTGCGATCGCACTGGTACTCATAACTGCATTCAGTATCATTGTTTTGCGCTATCGAATGATCAATACGCGGAGAGTACAGGCTCAGGCGGATGTTGCGAATGACAAATGGCATCCTGAAGCGAACGCCGCATTGAGTTCGTTGCGCCAGATTGGTCAATCTCAGGCTAACCCCGCGACAATTTATGTACAGGTTTCGGATCGCCTACGCCGTTATTTAGATGTGCGGTTTGCGGTAAAAACATCTGATTTGACCACCAGTGAGCTGCTGGGTAGCTTGGAAGATCAACATCTCATTGTCGATGAACATCAGCAAAGACTTATTGACATGCTCAAATGGGCTGATCTGGTGAAATTTGCCGGTGTCGTACCCAAACTCACTGCCGCACAACAGTATGCATCTTTTGCTGCTCAGTGGATTCAAGCCGTTGAACAGACACATGAAGAACAGTCGTCATGACATTTCGCTTGGCGCAACCACTTGTAAGTCTCATTCCGCTGCTCGTCGTCGTTTTGTGGTGGTTACGACAACGAAAAGTAAAATCAATTTTGCCTTCGTTAAATTACTCTGACATCCGATTGTTTGATGGGTTGCCTGTTAGTTGGAGAGTTCAATGTCGGTGGCTGCCAGATGCACTCCGGTGGCTGGCGTGGTGTTTGTTGCTAGTTGCCTTAGCGCGCCCGCAAACTGGGCAAAATCAGCAAATTATTAGAGGGCAAGGTATTGAGATTGTTCTTGCACTCGATATTTCGGGTAGTATGGAAAATGCAGACTTCGCCCCTCAGAATCGCTTGGAAGCTGCTAAATCGGTTATCGACACCTTCATACAAGGGCGGGAGTTTGATCGAATCGGCTTAGTCGTTTTCGCGCATGAAGCGTTCCAACTGATACCCCCAACATTAGATTACACGGTTCTAAGAAATGCTTTGGTGAATATTGAGCTGGCAACCGCACAGGGGATTGAAGATGGCACGGCGATTGGCTTAGGTATTGCCTCAGCCGCGAACATGCTGCGCTCGGGGACTGCTTCCAGTAAGGTCATCGTTCTGCTGACCGATGGCGCGAACAACGCAGGTGACATTGGCCCCATTACTGCGGCGGAAGCACTCGCCACTCTGGGCATGCGTGTCTATACAATTGGAATGCTGCAACCCAAATCAACGCCGGATAACCAGATTGATGGTGTTGATGAAGACACCCTTAAATCAGTCGCTTCGATTACTCACGGGCAATTTTATGCTGCGTCTGATTTGGCGGATTTGCAAAATATTTATGACCAGATTGATAAGCTTGAACGCTCAGACATTGAACGCCACATACTGGTACGATGGCAGGAACAATTTATGTTGTTTGCGGCTGGAGGTCTATTCTTACTGATTCTTGAACGCGTCTTACGGCACAGTGTATTTCAGGTTATCCCGTGATGACCTTAATAAATCCTACCGCGCTCTGGTTATTGTTTTTTGTGCCGGTTGCAATCGTGTTTTTTCGCTGGCGGGAAACCCTTTACCTTAAGCGCCTTCAGACAATAAGATCGAGTCTCGGCGCGACTGTATCGTTGCGTTCGAGATGGTTACGAATGAGTCTTTGGGGTACTTGCTGCGTCCTGCTTATTGTTGCTTTGGCTCGACCTGTCTGGGGCACGGAAATTGAACCTGTTGAAACGCAAGGCGTATCCATCATGTTTGTACTTGATGTAAGCAGAAGCATGGATGCCGAAGATGTATTTCCCAGCCGAATCGAACGTGCCAAACTCAGCCTACAGGAGTTATTCCATCAGCTTTCGGGCAATGAAATGGGATTAATCTTGTTTGCGTCGAACGCCATAGTACAGTTTCCACTGACCACTGACACCTTTTCCGCCGCTGATTTTGTCAAGCGTGTGAGTACATATAGTGTTTCAGAACAGGGAACAAATATCACAGATGCGATTCGCTTAGCGACGATTACATTGAAATCGGCTACTAAAGGTAAGCGCTTGATTGTATTACTGACTGATGGGGAAGCGCATGAAGGCAATCTTGCTTCTGTGGTGAAGGACGCTGCTCAAGCTGATATTTCAATTTATACGATTGGTTATGGTGAGTTTGCCGGAGCATTGATACCAATACATAATCCTGACGGCAGTATTATTGATAAAACTGACCCTGCCGGTAATCCAGTACTATCGGCTCTTGATGAGAGCGTCTTAAAATCGGTTGCAGATGCCGGTGGTGGGGTGTACGTACATGCAATGCCAGATGGGAGTGAAGTTGCCAGCTTGATGCGTTCAATTAATCAATACGTTCCGGCGACACTTAATCGTGGTGTTCAAATAAGAGGGATTGAACGCTTTGACATTTTTTTGGCACTGGCTGTCATTCTACTGACTATTGAATCTTTGTTTTCCGCACCCCGGCGGCAATCTGCTTAATATGAACAAGTATGTCATTATCATGGTTTCTCTATTGGTTTTATGTGGATGCCAAGTAAATTCGGCAGAACGTAATAACGAGGGCAATTCGTTATTCGAACAACGTAATCTCGACGCAGCAATAGTGGCTTATCAGGTGGCTCAGGTGGCAGCTCCGGATAGCCCAGAGGCGTATTACAATTCGGCAAGTGCGTATAGTGAGACGGGGCAGTTCAATAAGGCGATCGAAGCATTACAACAGGCTCTGAAAACGAGTGATGCGGATTTGACTGCCCGAACATACTATAACTTAGGCAATATCTATTTTCAGTTGCATCGTTTTAATGACGCTGTTGATGCTTATCGACATGTATTGCTGATCCATCCTGATGATAGTGATGCACGATATAACCTGGAATTGGCCATGAAGGGAATGATAGCCGTTTCGCCGACACCAACTTTGCCATCTGAAAATGCGACTGAAGAAGCTGTTAATGAGGGTGTAAGGCCAACTTTAGCGGCTCCGAATCAGGATTACACCACTGTTACACCCATGCCGAATGTGACCGATTCACAATCTCCTGAAGCTGTGACCTCTCCAGAATTAGGAGAGGATTCGCCAACTTTCAGCGTTGAGGAGGCACAAAGGATATTGGATGCAGTACAGCAAGCCCAGCAAGCGCTTCCAAATGGTTTGTTTTCAGGTACCCCATCTTTTGCTAAGTCGGATCATGATTGGTAAACAGGACAGTATCCGTAACGTGTTCAGGTTATGGTTGGCTATCAGCCTTTTGGTACTGGTAGGCGCTACATTGACCTACGCTCAGGATGTTCAAGGTGATGTCTATGTAGTGGCAAGTGTCGATAACCTGAGTCCATACGTAGGGCAGCAGATTATTTATAGTTTTAGATTGTACGACGCGATCGGCCTTACGAATCCACTTTACCAACCGTCTGATTTCGAAGGATTCTGGCGGGTTGATATTGGCGTTGTTTCACAAACTTCTGAGGACATAAATGGTCGCCAATATACGGTCACGACTATTGCTACCGCCTTGTATGCCACACAACCGGGCGAACAAAGTATCCAACCATCGAGTGTTGTTTTGCCGGAAACTGTTTTCCGGTCGAAAACTTCCTTGACCGCGAATTCAGTGTTAGTTCAGGTGCAATCTTTGCCAGAGGGTCAGCCGCCCGGTTTTAACGGCGCGGTGGGTCAGTTCACCATGAATGCGACACTTGATCGCCAGTCTGTAAGTGTTGGTCAACCGGTGACGATGTCTTTAACTGTAAATGGGACAGGTAATGTGGAGCAACTGCCGCCACCGATTGTGCCTGAAGGGTGGCGTTTGACCGTGAATACGGGTGGGTATAGTAGCGATCTGCAGAATGGGCTAATTGTGGGTAGTCGCGATTATCAGATAGTTTTATTTCCAGCAAACAGTGGTGTGCAGGAATTACCGCCAATCACATTGAATTACTTCGATCCTTCTGCGATGGCTTTTCGTTCAGTGGGAACATCTCCTATCGAAATTGATGTATTGGATAGCAGTGGTAATTCGGTTGAGCAACCTGCGGATACATCTGAGGCTTTTTTGAAGCTAAAGCCAATCCGAGACTTGAATGGCAGCAGTACAGTTTTAAGTATCTCTGCGTTCATACTCCTGTTTTTCTTGCCGATATTGGGTGTCGGAGCAGCTATTGGGTGGCAGTGGACGCGAAAGAAACGTCGAGATGTACAAGATCGGTTGCGGCAGCAACAGGCACTGCGCGTCGCCCTGACTCAAATCAAAAGGGTCGAGTTATCTGACTCGCGATTAGGTTATGAGCAGATGAGCCATATCCTACAGAAGTATGTTGCGGATAAGCTAGCTGTTGAATTCGACAACCAAAACAGAGTGGACATACTGTCGCTATTAACGAGCTATGAGGCATCAAAATCCGCAATCGTGAAAATGAACTTGCTCATTCAAGTTATTGATGAAGGATTATTTGCGCCAACCTTTAAAAACAATTCACTTTCGAGCCCTGATGACATATCACGACTTCTAACCGATGTTGACAACGCGTGGATGCAGAAATGAAATCACTCCTCATCGTTCTAATAACTATTGCGCTGTTACAACCTTTGGATCCTTCGGTAAACGATGCCGCAATGCTGGCTCAACAAGCGGAACTTGCCTATACCGAGGGTGATTTTCAGTTGTCAGTGAATAAGTATCAACAAGTAGTGGATGCTGGAGTGTGGAATGCTGAGATATTTTTTAATCTCGGTAACGCCTACTATCAAACACATGATTTAGGTCGAGCATTGGTTAATTATCGACGGGCAGAGCAGTTAATTCCCCGCGACGATGAGTTGCGACTGAACATAGCACGAGTGCGCGCACAACGCATTGATCCTCCAGTTGCTGAGGTCGGAATACTGGTACAGATCGCTCAATGGACAACTGATTGGTTCTCAAACTCTGAAATAGGGTTGTTGACATTGATGACGTGGTGGCTAGGTTGTGGATTTTTTGTTGTCTATCGTTTAGTGCCGAAGTCAAGAACAGTTTCGAATTGGGGGAGTGCAATCGGCGGTGTTCTTTTTGTGCTCTTCAGCAGTGTTGCGGGCATGAGAATTATTATTGAATATGCTCATCCATCTGCCATTGTCATAGTCGAGACTGTTTCAGTTATGACCGGACCGGATGCACAGTACATAGAAATATTTGAACTTCATGCTGGTGGTGAAATTCGCGTCGTTCAAAAGCGAAATGATTGGGTACGTATCCAATTACCGGATTTGCGCGAAGGATGGGTTGAAGCACAGGAAATTGAGGTTATATAAAAGATGGATGGACATCTAACCTTGCCCATCCATCTTTTGGGATTTGCATCCTAACGCAATAGGTCAGGAATTTGCTCTGGATTATCTGCTACCTTGACACCAGCAGCAGTCAAAGCAGCGATTTTCTCGTTGGCAGTACCTTCGCCACCCTCAATAATTGCGCCAGCGTGTCCCATACGTGTTCCGGGTGGGGCACTCTTCCCTGCGATAAATGCAGCAACTGGTTTAGTCATGTGGGCTTGAATAAAGTCAGCCGCGTCGATTTCGGCTCGACCACCGATTTCGCCAATCAATACAACTTTCTCGGTTTCGGGATCATCCTCGAACATTTGAAGAGCATCCACGAAGTTTGTGCCGATGACCGGATCTCCACCAATACCTAAGCAGGTGGTTTGACCCATGTTCGCCTGCGTTAATGCAT
Organism: Aggregatilineales bacterium; assembly: GCA_038251045.1. Lineage (GTDB taxonomy): Bacteria > Chloroflexota > Anaerolineae > Aggregatilineales > Phototrophicaceae > CFX2. Next base: position 5,989 of record JBBSBS010000112.1, read on the forward strand.
AAACGACTTCGTAGGTTAATGTTCCACTTTTAGAAACTACGCCTACATTACCCGGTGTAGCAATGTATCCGGGCATAATGCCAACTTTGGCCTGACCGGGTGTGAGTAAACCGGGGCAATTCGGCCCAATTAACCGGCTGCTACCACGCTTAACATAATCATAGACCTTTATCATGTCTAGAATGGGAATACCTTCTGTGATACACACAATAAGGGCAATTCCTGCGTCGACGGCCTCGTATATAGCGTCCGCCGCAACTGAAGCAGGGGCATAAATGATGCTTGCATTCGCACCGGTTGCATCAACGGCTTTTTTAACAGTGTCGAAAACTGGTTTCCCATGAACCCATTCCCCACCTTTGCCGGGTGTTACACCACCGACCAAGTCTGTCCCGTACTCAATCATCTGCTTCGTGTGAAAACTGCCTTCACGCCCTGTAATCCCCTGTACGAGCAGACGAGTATTTTTATCGGCTAGAATAGCCATTATTTCGCTCCTTTGGCGGCATCAACTGCCTTCTTTGCAGCTTCCGTCAAGGTGGCCGCGCTAGCTAAGTTAGGAATTTGGGCTGCGTCAATGATGGCTCTGCCTTCTTCAGCATTCGTACCCGCCAAGCGGATGACCATCGGTATAGAAGTCTTAACTTCATCAAGGGCTTGCAATATTCCGCGAGCAACTTCATCACAACGCGTAATGCCACCGAAAATGTTGAATAATACCGATTTGACATTGGTATCGGCTAAGATGATGCGGAGGGCTGCTGCAACTTTTGCTGCCTGTGCGCCACCGCCAATGTCGAGAAAATTGGCCGGGCCAACACCTTCCCCCCCATAGAGTTTGGTCATATCCATCGTGGTCATTGCCAAACCTGCTCCGTTGACCATACAGCCAATTTGGCCATCGAGCTTGACGTAGCTGATACCGGCTGCACGGGCTTGCGTTTCTTCGGCAGGTTCGGCATCGGTATCACGCATGTCTGAAAGATCGGTATGACGATAAAGCGCGTTGTCGTCGATAATCATTTTCCCGTCAAGCGCGATCAGTTGATTGTCACCAGTAATTACGAGGGGATTGATTTCAGCTAAAACGGCATCACTTGCCATGTAGACCTTGAAGAGATTTGTTGCGATTTTGGTGAATACTTTCCAGTGTTCATGGGGAAGGTTTATGCCACTGGCGATGTTACGAGCCTGATAATCCAGCAATCCCAGAAATGGGTCAATTTGTTCACGAATAATAGCATCAGGGTTTTCCCGTGCCACTTGTTCAATTTCGACGCCACCTTCAGAAGAAGCCATCATGACAGGCTTTCCGATGGTTCGGTCATTAACGATACCAAGATAAATTTCTGATCCGATATTGACGGCGGGGTCAACCAAAACTTTGCGAACAATTAGCCCCTTTATAGTCATTCCGATAATCTTGCCAGCAACTTCTTCGGCTTGTTCCGGAGTTTGTGCGAGTTTTACGCCACCCGCTTTGCCACGTCCACCAGCGAGCACTTGCGCTTTTACAACTACCGGGCCGTGTAGGTCGCGGGCAATCTCGTAAGCTTCTTGTGGGGTCGATGCGGTTTTCCCACGCATGATGGGAATTCCAAAGTCTGCGAAGCGAAATTTAGTTTGGTATTCGTGAAGATTCACGGATTAACCTCCGATTTAATGCCATTTTGGATAAACAAGATAAGTATACACAGGAAAATGTTAATAGACACGGCAAAAACCCTTATGGTAGACTGAATTTAGCTAAGGTTTAATACTTTGGTTTCCCCAATATTCCGGAGGTACATATAGATATGACACCAATTCGTGTGGTGTGTATTGAAGACGAATCTGAAATGATCGACCTTGTGAGCATGATTCTTTCACGCGAAGGTTATGAAGTAATAGGTGCTGCGGGTGGATTACAAGGATTACAAGTTGTGGAAGATGTGCAGCCCGGATTGGTGCTTTTAGATCTTATGATGCCCGATTTGGATGGGTGGGAAGTGTATCAACGATTAAGATCGAACCCCAAAACAATGGATTTGCCGATAATCGTGGTGACAGCCCGCGCCCAAAGTATCGATAAAATCCTTGGGTTACACATTGCAAAAGTTGATGACTATCTGACGAAGCCTTTCGCTCCTTCGGAGCTTTTGGCGAGCGTAGAAAAAGTCCTGAGCAAACAAAACAATACCAACTAGATCTTATGGTGGGTTAATTGTTGCCCGTTAAGAACATATTTAAATGATACTTATATGCTTTTGTTGACGCGAGTAGCATATGTTATTATGATGCGACCCGGGTTTTTATTGGCTCTCGTGCAAAAGATTGCCCAATATCCTATAATAAATCTGTTACGTCCGCTGACTCTATTTACATTCAGTCTGGAGCCATCATGAAACGTTTATCTAGGAACCATATTACTTTGTTGTTGGGTTTGATGTTTGCGTTCTTATTGGCTTCAGGAACCGCGTCCGCGCAGAGCCAAAATTTACTTGCTAATCCCGGTTTTGAACAGCCTTATGCAACCATTGCAGGATCGCCACCGCGGCAAGTTGCTCAGGGTTGGACTCCTTGGAATGTGGGTGGTGGACAGTCTGCGTCTGAAAATGTGCAGCCAGAATATTATCCCGCGTCGGATGTGACGGATGGACTTGGTGTACCACGCATCCGTAATGGTAGTGACGCGCAACAATATCATTCTTTTTTTGCAACTCATGATGGTGGTTTGTTTCAGAGTGTGAGTGGTATAAGTGTTGGTTCCCAACTCCGCTTTAGTGTGTACGGTTACGTGTGGTCAAGCACCTTTGATGATCCGAATAAAAGTGAAGATCCGGGTGGTGTGGTCATGCAGGTGGGTATCGACCCTTCCGGCGGTACGGATGGTACAAGTGCCAATATTGTATGGTCGGCTCCAACCATACAGTATGATGCCTATAACGAATATGCGGTGACGGCTTCGGTAACTAATTCAACTATTACCGTGTGGGTGCGATCTACGGTCACTACGCCAGTAAAGAATTCGAACATTTATGTAGATGATGCTTCTTTATCGTTAGCAGGTGGAACGGTGAGCACCAGTACGCCGGTCATTCCGACAGCTACAAATACTGTTATTGTGCCGACAGCAACCACAATACCACCGACTAACACTTCGGTGCCGACAGCTACGTCTACAACTGTACCCGGTCAACCAACAAGCACACCCGTTCCCCCGAATACAGCGGCCCCAATCATTCCGACTTCAACTACAGCTCCGGTTCAACCATCGGCTACACCACTGCCGACCGCAACTCAAGAAATCTCCACCGCTACCCCTGTGGGGGGCGTTGATAATGTACAGTTCCCCGGTCGAATCGTTCATATTGTTCGCACAGGGGATACGGTCGGCAACTTAGCGACCCTTTATGGTAGTGATATCGATGCTATTATTGCCACTAACAATTTGCCTGACAGTGCTCTGATTAAGGTTGGTCAGGGCTTGGTCATTCCAGTGCGGTTACAATCGCCAGCGACATCGACCCCTACCCCGACACCGCTTGTTCCTGTGGCTACATCAACACCAAATGTAAGTGCCCCTGTGCCCGGTAATATCTATATTGTGCAACGAGGTGATGTGCTTGGTCGTATCGCAACCCGCTTTAATACGACAATAGCGACATTGGCACAATTGAACGGTATTACTAATCCGAACACAATATATGCAGGGCAACGGCTAATCATTCCGGTGGCAGGTGATGGCTCCGGACTTGGGCCGGAACAACCACCTGCGCCGGAAGTACCAGTAGTCGAGCCTACGACCTATGTCGTGCAACCGGGAGATACACTTTTTAAGATTGCGGTGCGCTTTCGTGTGAGCGTCGCACAGATGACGCAGGCAAATGGTATTAATGATCCCAACCGGGTGTATGTAGGACAGAGGTTGATCATTCCATGAGTAACTGGCGGGTTGTGAAGCATGTTGATAGCAATAATGTCGTGTTGGAGCGTGCTCGCTTATGCGATAACTTTTGGACCCGCTTTCGCGGGTTACAATTAGTTTCTCATTTGCCAGATAACGAAGGGCTGCTCTTTGTAACAGGATCAGAAAGTCGTACTAACACGTCTATTCATATGTTTTTCATGCTGTTTAGCATCGGTGTCGTCTGGCTGGATGCATCCGGAAAAGTAGTGGATAAGTGTTTTGCAAAACCGTGGCGACCAGCCTACGCACCACAAAGTCCGGCACAATACTTTATCGAAGCTAAACCGTCTATATTGGATAAGGTCAAGGTTGGGGATATACTGCGTTTCGATGAGGCTGTGGCATGAAATCAGTCTGGATAACGTTTTTTCTTTTGGCGGGTATGCTCTTGGGGCTACCCGCTTCTTCTGTAGCGCAAGATGTGAACACGAATGTAACCGTTCATGTCGTTCAACGCGGCGAGACTTTGTACCGCATTTCACTTCAGTACAGTGTTTCTATCGATACAATTGTAGCCTTTAACAGTATTGCTGACCCCACCAATATTCAAGTGGGCCAACGCCTGCTTATTCCCCTAAATGATGCGGCGCAACCGAAGATTCCTGCTACCCATACTGTGCAGGCGGGGGAGACTGTAAGGAGCATTGCCGGCTTATATGGGCTTACTGTTGAGGAGCTGGCGAGCCGCAACAATCTGGTTAACGTCGATACGATTTATGTTGGACAAGTGCTCAATATCGATCTTCCAGCTACGGTGACTCCGAGCCCTGTACCTGCTACTGAAGCAGTCCCAATTGTTGACCCAGAGGAACAGGCTCCTGAACTTCTGTATACGGTGCAAGGTGGGGATACGCTCTTTCGGATTGCAACACGGTTTGGTTTAACTGTAAATGATCTGGCGCGCGCCAATAATGTTGCAGACCCGACATTAATTTACCGTGGTCAACAGCTTATTATCCCCGGTGTAAAAGCACCACAACTCGCGCTCGATTTGCCCGCGGTCGTCAGCCGCTTTGAGGTATATCCTCTCATATTTGTGGAAGGTGAAACGGGTCGATTTCGTTTATCAACCGTTACGCCGATGCGTATTAGCGGGACGTTTTTGAATCAAAATTTATCGGTTGCAACAGATCAGACTGGTATGATTGATACTATTTTGGTGGGTGTGCCGATTTTCACGGATGTTGGGATTTATCCGCTGGCTTTGACTCTAACGGATAGCGGAGGGCAGGTAACATTCCTAAACATCAATATTCAGGTTCTGGCAGGTGGGTATGGTCGGGAATCCATTAGTCTTTTATCAAATCGGGCGGACTTATTAGCACCGGATTTAGAAGCATCTGAGCAACTCATACTGCAAGACGTAATGGGGAATTTTACACCGACTCGTTATTTTGATGGGCCGATGAGTTTACCTGCGGCAGCGAGTATTTCATCACCGTTTGGGCGCAAACGATCTTATAATGGTGGCCCATTTGATCGTTTTCATTCAGGCACAGATTTTGCTGGTGCGCCCGGAACGCCAGTGATGGCTGCTGCACCTGGTTATGTCGTCTTTGCGGGGCAATTGGATGTGCGTGGTAACGCTACGATCATCGATCACGGTTGGGGCGTTTACACTGGCTATTGGCACCAGACACAGCTATATGTAAAAGTCGGAGATTATGTAAATATGGGCCAGATTATTGGAACTGTTGGATCTACTGGACGTGTTACCGGCCCTCATTTACACTGGGAAATGTGGGTGAACGGAGTGCCTGTTGACCCAATGCAGTGGGTACAAGAATCGTTTTCATAAAGGTTAAATTTGATGCCGAATGAGAAGGTAAAACGGTTCTTTCGACGATTAAGAACTCAAGAGCAAGATCTGAATAAGACGCTTCATTCGTTCCCGACACAGCGAAATAAGCCCCGCACAGAATTTAGCTGGAATGATTTGAAGCTTAATCTTAAGCTACTTTTGAGAGCCGATCTTACTCAATCTGTTTATGATAAACTCGTTAGCCCTTTATCTTTGCTTTCATCGGATAAAGAATTATATATTCGCTGGTTACAGTCCATTTGTTTGCTCCCTTTGTTTCGAGAGCCAGTAGGTACGGATGAAGTCGCAGATCTGAATAGTCAAACAGCACTTGTTTTGCGTCACAGCTTGATGCCGTATCTAAAATCTGTGTTGGCGCTGTCACATGAGTATAAATGGCCGATAGTGAGTTCGATTGATAAGATCGAACCCGAAAATGCTAAAGTGTATGGCATCATTGATTGCTACGGATTAGGCAACTGCTTGTTGGTTGCGCCCGTCGTCAACCCTGATGTTACACACCGATATGTTTATTTGCCAGTAGGGCAGTGGTATGAATTTGGCACTAGTTCTTTGCTAGAGGGTGGTCAATACGTACAGGTTGCTGCTCCGGTGCAATCACTCCCATTATTTGTGAAGGCCGGGACAGTGCTGCCAATGAGGAAGCGAGATGCGATTGGCGAGGTAACATCAGCAGCTGAATTAGTGTACCGGATATATCCGGGAAATTTGGAGAGTGTGCAATACGAAGATGATGTGGAAGTGCCCGATAAAGAGCGTAGTGATTATCGCTGGATCTACAGCACCTGCGGTTGGGAGGATGATACATTAATTATCAAACGACGCATCGCAGGACAGTATTTACCTACCTATAAACAGATACGCATCGAAATTGTGGGGCTAGCACACGAACCGCACTCTATTTCGATTGATCGTCGCCCAGCGCCGCTCTGGTATTTTGATGACGGTATTGTAGAGTTTACGACGGACACATTTCAGCTTATTGAAATTAAAATGGGAGCGGATGCTGATTGAAGACAGGCGTTAGGGCGGGGCATTTTTAAAGGGGCTGTCGAACAAAGGACAGCCCCTTTAATTTTACTTGAATGCTGGATCAAGTGCCTCAAAGTTGGTAAAGAGGAAGTGATCGTGATAGTAATGAATCCAGAGGAAGGACAAGATGGCAGTATAGTACGCCGTGTCAAAATGACGATTGGGGTCAATATTTGGAATGAGTGCGCCTGCCAGTTGGTAGACCACAATATAGACGATAATTGAACCGACCAACATCATTGCGCTGAGTGCGAATAGACCCCATGAGTCTTTCCGTTTGCTGAAACGTGCTACGATAGGCGCACTCTGGTTAAGATTGCCGTACTGCTGCTTGATTTTGATGATATAGAAGGTGATGGCAAGATACTGGAAGGAGTGCCAAGTGTTTGCACCTTGAAAGGCCGTATCCAGATTTGGGAAGGCAGCCAGAGGAAAGAACACAATTACTGTCAGCGTGATAAAGATGGTTTTTGGCCAGTTGAGTAGACCAGTACGGTATTCTCTAACAGTCTTGATTACATAGGCGATTGCAGCAACGAAAAACACAATCGCGGCAGCAATAAAGAACCACGGTGCCTGAAACATCTGTGGAATGACTTTGGTTAAGTCATTGGTGCCGACGGCAAATTCACCGGTGCTAATTTTATAGGCAGCCATGGGGAAAAGGCAGGTGAGAACGACGGCATAGTCAATTAGGCGTGACTGAAGACTGACAGCGCTGCCTTTCTTGATGATGGTGTGTTCTTTGTGATTATAAAGCTCTACGATGTAGGTCACCTGATGTAAAACATGCAGCATTGCCCAGAAGAAGAAAATGGTCAGCAGCAGGGTGAGGTTGAGGAATGCTAAAGAAACGACGATGACCGGAATAATAATGGATGATCGAATGAGCATCGGGTAGCGCTTCTTAAAGTCAGTGTCGAGACCGGTACGAAGCATGGTGGACATCATGTGAGGACCGCCAACGGCGATGGCAACAAAGCCATTGACAATATTGCGACTGGTATCGCCATCAAGATTGAAGAGCCGTATGCCAAGTAAGTAGCATATATATGGCATGGGGACAACAAAGACACTGAGAATCATGAAGATCATGTCCCAGCGACGATTGCGCAACCATAAACCGGGACGATCCTGATCTAATGCAGCAACTGAAGAATAATTGACTGTTGTGGCACTCATTGAATACCTCCTTACCTCGTATAGTTACTATCAACGTAGTTCCCCGCTAAACATGATAATCATGATTTGTTTAGCGTTGCAAAGTAATTCTATACTAGATGTAAGAAGAATGCTACAACCATTCGAAATTAGTGCGGAACTTGATGATGCTTCCGGCAGCGGGCTTCATAAGCTTCTTGTGCGCCGACCATGATAATAGGGTCATCGTAGCGGGCGGGTTGGTTATTTACGAGGCGCTGAGTGCGGCATGCGTCTTCACCGCAAACAACGCAAATGGCATGTAACTTGGTGACATCTTCGGCAATTGACAGTAATTGAGGCATTGGGCCGAACGGTTCACCTCGAAAGTCCATGTCAAGACCGGCAACGATGACCCGAATGCCACGTGTGGCGAGTTGTTGAACAACGGTGATTATTTCAGGGTCGAAAAATTGGACTTCGTCAATGGCGATAACTGTTGTGGAAGCAGCCAAGTTATCGAGGATTTCTTGGGCTTTAGAGATTGCGAGGGCTTCGATATTTTGCCCGTTGTGACTGGACACATGAAGGACACTGTATCGATCATCGATTGACGGTTTGAAAACTTGAAGTGCCTGCTTGGCAATGACTGCCCGACGAGAACGCCGTATGAGCTCTTCGCTTTTACCACAGAACATGCTGCCGCAAATGACCTCAATGCGGCCTGAAGAATGGATCATCGTTCCCCCTATTCAAACAGAAAGGCAGACATGTTTGGGACATGCCTGCCTTTGAAAAGACTTGCAAACGGAAATTACTCAGTGGCGGTTTCGGCGGCTTCCGGTGTTGCGTTCTGCGGTAATTCATAACCACGGGCGCGGAGGAGCTTCTTCAAGTCGCTGAGGACTTTACGACCGATACCGGGGATTTCCAGAATGGCCTGTTCACCACTGGTTTCTAACTTGGTTAGGAAGTCGCCAACGTTATTGATGCCGTTTTCGGCAAAAATTGTGACGTAACGCTTGCCGATGTCGAATTCGGAAATCAGAATGTCTGGTGAAATGAGGGCAGCCGCTTTGGCTTCCACTTCGGCACGACGTGTATCGCGGGTTTGCAGACGCTTGAGGAAGCGGTCAACCTGTCCTTCGGTATCGACGATACGTTGTTCGCCGGTATAGAAGGGGTGGCAGGCCGAGCAAATGTCGGTACGAATCTCAGGGATGGTTGCACCGGTAATCCACGTGTTGCCACAGGCGCAGACGACGGTGGCTTCTGGAAACCAGTCGGGATGAATATTAGCCTTCATGTTTTATCTTTCTGGCGCTACGGCCCGTTGCGGGTAGCGTAGGGCACTACATTAGTTATTACTTACTGTTCTATTTCAGCTTTTGGATAAACGCTGATTTGTTTCTGACCGTCACGCCCACGGATGCGCTCGAAAGTGACAACACCTTCGGCGGTGGCGAAAATGGTATAGTCACGACCGAGGCCGACATTATTGCCGGGGCGGAAGTGGGTTCCATGTTGACGAACGATGATGGTGCCGGGAACAACATGCTCGCCACCATAGGTTTTTACCCCGAGGCGCTGTGCGTTGCTATCACGACCGTTGCGGCTAGAGCCGCCGCCCATTTTATGAGCCATTGTAGGTGTCTCCTAAAACTTGATTAGACTGAAATGTCGTCAATACGGATGCGGGTGTAATACTGGCGGTGACCAGCCCATTTACGCAGGTTAGTGCGCTGGCGATAGTGGAAGACCATGATCTTCTCGCCGCGAAATTGGTCAATGACAGTGGCGCTGACTTTTGCGCCTTCGACGGTGGGTTGACCAAGAATGGTGTTCTCACCATCACCGATGAGCAGAACATCATCAATGACGAGTTTATGGTCTACGTCGTAGGGTAGTTTGTCGACATCGAGGGTCTTGCCGACTTCGGCGCGATACTGCCGACCGGCGGCACGAATGATAGCGTACATTTTTGCTCCCAATCTTCACTTGCCACCGCCGCCTGTGTCGCTCGATGGAGCACATGGAACGGGGAAAATTGGCTGTGAATGCGGTTGTAAATAGTTTGCCCCAGAAATGGAGCAACTGGCCTATTATACGGGTGGGGTAGGGGGTGCGTCAATGTTAAAGTTAGGGAGAAGTTTATAGTCATCGATCCTCGTCAAGAGTTCATACCAATGTGCGATAGAGTCTCTTTTTGTGGCGGCATTGGCGGCGGCAGACATTTTTGATGCGTTATCAACTTGATGCGTTTAATTCGGATAATTCGCAAAATGCAATTTTCGATTCGGGAATGCCTCTTGTTCACGGGAGAAACTTCAGAAATTTCTGCAATTCGGGTCAATTCCACCACGGGATTGTTGTGTCGTCGTCGTCGTCGTCGGAAACGACACAACTGTGGTAAATATTGCGACAA
>JBBSBS010000113.1:0-16161 GCA_038251045.1 Aggregatilineales bacterium
CACGTACCACTTTCGCTTTGAATTCCGGACTGTAACTGTTTCTCATAGCGTTTTCCATCCACTTATCTTCACGCTATTTTACTGTCTGATTTATGGGGTACATCATATTATCCCTCGACTTCGCTTGGTCTATTACCCAATAGATTTGACCCATAGTATTCAAATCTGTTAGACTCATAGTGTTATGTTTAAGTATTATATTTTTCGTGTAAAATCCGTTACAAATACGCAAAATTTCTATCAAATTTTAACCCTTATGAACCGTGAAGATGAATTGTGCCGACTTGCAAAGTGGGCAGACAAACACAGATATACTAATCCCCTTCGTCTTTACAAAACTCGCCTCACAGACACAGAAAAGGCACTCTTTCGCGCCCGAATAGATACACCTTATGCAACCCGTTATGCACATGCAGCTTTTATTTTGAAAAAGGTTCTCTTTCCCCGTCTGAAATATTATACAAAGGGTTCAGCACGCGCTTATAAACACGCTTTGTTGACACCCTGAATCAAATCCCATAATATGGAAAGGTAAATACATTATGCGCCCCCAGAAGGTACTGGACATACCAACTAGGGGCTAACCCCTAGCTGATCGAACCAGCAAGGCGGCTACTTCGGATTCTAACCGAGATTAGTACGTCGTCAATTGCTATCGCTAGTGGTTGGCGATTTTTATTTGGGTAAATGCCTAGAAAGGAATATGAATGAAGCAAAACCAACATCTATTCAGATTGTACCGCAACTAACCGGAGATCGCTTTTTTACTGTGCCAAAAATTGGCAAAACAATTGATGAAACGGAGATTACCGCTCGATTTATTGAACCAGAAAAAAGCAAATTAGTAGTTGAAGGGAAAACGATCATGCGTTACGCAGCATATATCCGTATTAGCTCAGATGAACAGGTCGGAAATTTTTCAGTAGATGCACAGCGCAGAGCAATTGAAAGTTGGGTTCGAGAACATAGCGGGAAGCTCGTTCACTTTTACATTGATGAAGCCGAGTCTGGTAGAACCGCAGACAGAGCCGAGTTTATTCAAATGCGCCGAGATGCCAGCAAAGGCAAGTTCGATGCTCTTATCGTTCACAAGTTTGATCGGTTTGCACGAAATCGGACTGATGCCCTCGCAATCAAGTCCCTGCTCCGCCGTGACTATGGCGTAAAGGTATTTTCAACAAGCGAACCTTCTGAGGACAGCGACGGAGCAATTGGAGCACTCATTGAAGGCATTATGGAGTGTGTTGCTGAGTGGTACAGCCGCAATCTATCTGAGGAAACAACAAAAGGCAAGAAAGAACGTGCCATGCAGGGCTTCCACAACAATCAAGCACCTTTTGGCTACGACAAAAACAAAGAGAAAATGCTTATAGTTAATGAGCATGAGCGTACTGGTTTACTCATGGCTTACGAAATGTATGCAACCGGAAATTACAGTGACAATCAGATTGCACGAGAACTAAACAAGCAAGGTTATCGCAGCAAAACGAAACGCCCCTTCTCAACCGATACGGTGCGCGACATCCTTCAAAATCGCACGTACTTAGGTTACGTGAAATACCAGAAGTATCACGAACATTCAAATGGTAGCCGTTCATGGTCAAATCCCGTTGAGTGGATTACGGGTAAACATGAGGCTATTGTTCCACAAGACCTCTTTGACCGCGCACAAGAAGCCCGTTCGCACCGAACGACAAAGCATGAATACACGCCAAAATTTCGCATTTTCCTTCTGAGTAACGTGGTGTACTGTGCAGAATGTGTAGCCAATATGCCCGCCGATGTTCAGGATGATAGTTTTGGCAAGATGCGGGCGCAAAGTAACACCTACGGCAAAAATATGTACTATCGCTGCCGAGCGCATGACTTTGGACGCGAATGTTCGCAGACTTCAGTTCAGGCGGACATCATTGAAGATCAGGTAGTTTCGATTCTCAAGAATCTTAAAGCACCGGATGATTGGCAGAAGCGCATGGTTGAGTCTATGGGACAGCTTTTAGGTGACAAACGACTTGAAGACCGTATCGCTGAGATCAAGTCTATCATAGAGCGCATGGATTTTCGGTGGGATCAGGGGTTTATTACGGATAAAGATCAATACCTTGAAGAGCGCGTCAAACTTCAACAAGAGCTAGAAAAGTTCAGCCCAATCCCTGACGATGATTTAGAAGTTGCCGCCGATATGATAAAGAACTTCAGCATTCATTGGAACTCACTTGATGATGATCGAAAAGCGCAACAGCAGCTTATCCAGATGATTGTTTCGCGTGTTTGGGTGAGAGATGAGAAGGTTGTAGCGCTTTCACTTCGCCCGAATTATCACATAACTTTGGGATTAGAAAGCGAAAAGCCCACCGAAGTATTGGTGAGCTTCCCTGAAAATAATATCAATCAAGATATTATTGTACACGAACGGGAGCGACGGGATTCGAACCCGCGATCTTTGCCTTGACAGGGCAATATGCTAAACCGCTGCACCACGCCCCCTAACAAACTACTGCGAAAGTATAGCAGTCGCCATATGACGTGTCAATACAAAAATTCCATTCGTGATACTATTTTGCAGCGACTTGAAGTGCCATCCACAATTGATCTTCAACTTCGATAACACCTGCTTTGATGACCGTGTTCAAGAGGCGGTCGCCTCTTTCGCCGGGAACCAGAATTTCTTCTACTCCATCAAGCTTATGTGCATTTTTTAAGCGTTCGACCAACGTAGAAACGCGTCTCTCAAAACTATCATTATCCGTCAATAATTCCGGATCAATTACCATCACCAGACTGCCCCAGTCCGTCTTACGGCCTGTTGCATCGGGTGTCGTTGAAACCAAGGAATGGGTGAGTACTTCAACCAAGAATGCCAGCGCCGCGCCCTTATAACCGCCAAATACACGAATAGCTCCTGCAAGGGCGGCAGTAGGATCAGTAGTTAAGTTCCCATCAGCATCATACGCAACCCCTTCAGGAATCGTCCGACCGGCTGTTTTTGCCTCTACTATTCCAAATCGGGCAATGGATGCAGTGGCCATATCAAATACAATTGGTTTGTCAGTGGTCGGAATACCAAACGCAAGCGGGTTAGTACCGAAAATCGGTTCATAAGAGCCGTACATTGCCATGTATTCGCCTGAACCCGAAAATACCAGCCCAATGTAGCCTTCTTTGGCGATCCGGCTAGCGTAGTAACCAATTGCGCCGGTAGATGAATTCGTATTATTCGTGCCTACAATACCAATCCCATGTTCGCGTGCTTTTTCCATCGCAAGGTCAGTCGCATGTGAAACAACCACCATACCCGAATTTCTACCACCATCCAGCAATGCTGATAGTTTTGTGTCTTTCACAACTGAAATAGGATAAGCCGACTTATCGCGCGGCATTCCAGCCCCTATTAACTTGACTACGCCCTGATTGTTGCCCCGCAGCTGGGCATACATCAACACATCCAATATCGCCGCCGCTTCATCTTCTGGATATCCACCGCGCTCCAGCACTTGCAAGGTAACACGCTTCAGTTCGTTTATGCTGACTTGCATCTCCCCTCCCCTTTCACCTGTTAACTTGCAAAATCACCGAGTTTGCAACCGGCTACTGATGTTCCCAGATCCTGTAACTGGTTAATACCCACCCAGCTCTCACGCATTACGTCTTTGCCCTCCAAAATACTCACCGATATGGCAGAGCGATATTCCTGCCCCGGTTCCAGCATCATCAAACGATGGTTTTTGCGGGCAGCATTTTGTCCTTCCGGCAGGCAATTACCCGGTTCAATTCCATTAACGTAAATACCTTGGCGAGTATTCTTCCACTGAGTGAAGTATGGCAAGCTGCCCGTATCCCAATCGAGCGCGACAGCCAAATCTTCATTACCCATCATTACTTTAGTAAATCCGTTTGGCTTGGCTTTTAAGTGGTGGAAGTATACCTGTTCATCGAAGAGAGGTGTGCCGCGACCATATTCAGACCAACGCTTATGACCGGCACGTGCAGCCTCATCACGAGGGTAGACCGCGATATTCGGTGTGTGTAAGCGTGCGCCCTCTCGGACAAGCGGATAACCAAGATTGAAATGATACAGCATCATTAAGGGTGCAGGTTGATCTCCACGATTTGTAACCGTGTCCCAAATGGTAATTGTAGATTGTCCCAATTCAAGACCATATGACCGGCGCAGCACCAATTGTTCGCCAAACATGCGCGACTCAGAGACTTCAGCGTTTAGCCACACACTGTAATCAGTGTTACCATACCAATGGCGGTCAACATTAACCTCCCCTGCCCGTAATCGACTGTATTGCCCATGAATATCGCGTATTTCGCCGGTATTGTCATCTTGTTCACGCGGTCCTACATGCATCAAGCCGCAAGTCGTTAACAAACCGCCATTAAATTGGCGCAGCCATGACTGTGCCATATCGGGTGGATGGGGCGATCCTTGACTAATCCACGTAAGCGGCACACCTTTATAGGTTGCGCCCCAAATATCCATGCCCCGATCAGGCAAAATCGTAAACGATAAACCGCTGCTATTATATGCCTCAATAATACGCATCCCGTTGGGAAGGGTCGATTGCCGAAAATCGATGAATTGCCGCATATCTAAACTGTGACGTTCAACTTCGTCACGAGTCAGCAGTTTTGCTTCAAGCATTATGAACTCTGTCTCCGAAATAAAAGTGCCATAAATTGTGGTTGGATATTCAGAAGTCTACTTTCGGGTGCGAGGGTCAAACACATCGCGTAGACCGTCACCGATAAAATTCAGTGCCATTACGAGGGTCGCAATTGCCAAACCGGGGAACAGCCACATCCACCATTGGTCAAAGAAATCGATGCCGACTGCCACCATTCGTCCCCACTCGGCAGTCGTCGGTTCAGGTCCTAATCCAAGAAAACTCAGGCCTGCAAAGGTCAAGATAGCATTACCAATGTCCAGCGTTGTAAGTACCAGCATTGATGATAAGCAGTTAGGAACAATGGTTCGAAATAGAATGTAACTGCCGGTTGCGCCAAGACTTTGTGCCGCATCAACATACTGGTTTGTCTTGGCAGAAAGAACCAACCCGCGCATAAGCCGGGCATAGGAAGGCCACCAAACAATCACCAGCGCCAATACCGCATTCCGAATATCCGGCCCCAACGCTGCCGTAATTGCCATAGCAAGAATAATCGTCGGGAAAGCCAGAAACAACTCGGTGAACCGCATCATCAGTTCATCCCAGTTACCACCGAGGTAGCCAGATACTGCGCCAACGACAGACCCAAGCAGGCTCCCAAAAACAATAACGGCAATACCGGCAAGGATCGTAATCCGCCCACCATGCACAACCCTGCTAAAAATATCGCGTCCTAGTTCATCAGTGCCCCAAACATGCAGTTGGCTTGGGCCTTCTAGTCGATGATCAATATCTTGACGCTTAGGCTCATATGGAGCAATCTGGAACGCAAATAAGGATACGAAAATCCATATTGCCGTAACTATGATTCCGACTAAAACAAGTGGATTATGCCGCAGCACAAATCGCACTTGATTGGTGCGTTCACGCCAGTCGGATGCGGGGGTCGAGGAAAAAGTAGAGGATGTCAACGATGAAATTCACTCCCACATAGATTATAGCAATCAGCATACTAATTCCCATAATGGCAGGGAAATCCTGTGATGTCGATGCCTGAAATGCGTAGCGCCCAATACCCGGCCACGAAAAGATGGTTTCGGTCAGAACAGCCCCCGAAAGCAAGTTGCCAAATGAAAGTCCAATTACGGTAACGACGGGGATAAGTGCGTTCGAAAATGCATGGCGCATAATGACAACACGTTCGGATAACCCTTTGGAACGTGCGGTGCGGATGTATTCTGCACCCAGAACCTCTAACATAGATGATCGCGTAATACGGGAAATGAGACCAGATGTATAAATTCCCAATATCAAACTGGGCAAGGCCAGATGCGAAAGCGCGTTGAGCAGCACATCACCACGTCCGCCGATAATACTGTCTACAAGATACAGTCCGGTTACTACGGCTGGCCTACTCATTCGTACATCCAATCGCCCCGGACCCGCTGCCCAACCAAGTTGAGCATGTAAAATAGACAGACCTAATAATGCAAGCACAAATACGGGGAAACTGACCCCAATCAGAGCAATTGTACGGGTTGCATAATCAACCAACGTGCCGCGCCATACAGCAGACACGATCCCCATGCCGACTCCAAGAATCAGTCCGGTAATAATGGATGCCGTGGCGAGTTCAACTGTAGCTGGCAAGAATTGTCTTATGTCTTCAATCACTGGACGTTTTGTCTTAATTGAACGCCCCAAATTGCCCTGCAACACATTCCCCAAATAAGTGAAGTATTGCTCCGGCAGCGATTTATCCAATCCCCATTCACGGCGAAAGGCCGCAACAATTTCCGGATCATTTTGAGATTTCTCCGGCAGATTCGCGGATACTGGATCAGAAGGAACAGCGTTTGCAATTAGGAAGGCCACCAATGTAATCCCAAGGATTAGCGGAATGGCAAACAATGCTCGACGTACGATATACAGATGAAGCGGCATTCCTCAGCCTTTAGACAATTGGATAGGGGCGAACCATCCGCTCGCCCCCAAACCTTACAGAAAGTAGTAACGGATAACTATTCGATACGGCTCAAACCAGCCACATCGATTAACCACTGTGGGTGACGGAAGACACCCGTGATGTTATCGTTATGACCAATCTGGATACTGCCCTGTAAGAAAGCGGCAAAAGGACCACTTTCCTGCCAGTAATCTTGTACGGCAGCAAACAACTTCACGCGTTCATCCGGGTCGACTTCTGTAAGCGCCTTATCACGCAGCTCAATCAAACTCGGTTCTGCATCAGCTTCCATCCACTTGACACGATTACCACCATTACGTCCCGGTAGGAAGTACAGGTAATTGTCCGGGTCGAGATAATCTGGTTGCCACCAAACCTCAAAGAAACCGAGTTCCCCGGAACGGGCTTTCTCGATGAACGTGCCAATGTCGCCCGGCACCAGTTTAACTTTAATACCAACCTCGGCAAGGTCGGAAACAATCTTTTGAGCTAATGTTTCGATATTTAGCCCTTCCTGCGTGTAAGTCGGATATTCGAGGGTTGTTTCAAAACCATCAGGATATCCGGCCTCAGCCAAAAGTGCCTTAGCCTTATCCAGATCACGGACGAGTGCCTTGTCACTACCATATGCGCCAAACATGCCAACTGGCAGCATAGCGGGAGGAGTTACTGCGCCGGGGCCAGCAATCTTACGAAATCCTTCGTAATCCAAAGCATAACGAACAGCCAGTTCCACTTTGGGATCAGCCATAGGGCCGCCAAATTGCGGATCGCGGTTCATGGCGAGATAATGGAGTGTGAATGCACCCGTCGTATATACGCTTATGCCATCAATAGCGTCAATTGAATCAACCTGATCCGGTGTGATATCAAGAGCCACATCAATGTCACCGGCTTCGAGTGCCACTTTTTGAGCAGCCGATTCAGGGATATTCTGGAGGATTACACGATCAAAATAAGGAGCGGTTCCCCAATAGTTCGTATTGCGAACCAAGATTAACTGACTCTCTTTTTCATAGCTTTCCAGAATATAGGGTCCGGTACCTGCCGTTGTGGTCGAAAACCATGCATCCGCGGTATCCTTCTGGTCTGCGTCCGCGGCATCAGTTCCACCATTCGCCATGACAACTTCGGGATTTACAACGCTAAAGGGCCACGCTGCAATCTTAGCAAGAATCGCCGGATCAGTCCCGGTCAATGTAACAACAACAGTCGTCGAGTCAGTTGCCTCGACATTAGCAATTGTCGCTGCAAGAAATGAGGGGTTACCCTTTATATTCTGGAAGCGCTTGAACGAAAACACGACTGCGTCTGCTGTCAGAGGTGTTCCATCAGAGAACTTGACATCATCACGCAAGTGGAACGTGTAAGTCAGGTTGTCATCTGAAACATCCCAGCTTGTAGCCAAACGCGGCTCAAAACTATCTGCTGAGTCTGGGGGAAAAGTAACCAGCGTATCATACGCAGCGTTTAGCGTAATAATGCCGGTAGGAGAATACGAGCGTGCTGGATCCATAGAATCCAAGAACTCTGCCGCACCAATGACGAGAACCTTCTCGTCTTGGGCGTGTACTGCCGTCAAGCTGAGCGCCAATGTGGTAAGTATCACCAGAATGAGCGTCATCATACGACGAGGTCTAGAAAAAACAGACATCTTCAACATTCCTTCCCGAATAGGTATTAATGAACTGTAACAAAAGAGGAAACCTCTTAAGAATGGCTTATTGTAAACGGATATATCCAA
Organism: Aggregatilineales bacterium; assembly: GCA_038251045.1. Taxonomy (GTDB): domain Bacteria; phylum Chloroflexota; class Anaerolineae; order Aggregatilineales; family Phototrophicaceae; genus CFX2. The sequence continues at coordinate 8,327 of JBBSBS010000113.1, forward strand.
CTCGGCAAACCGATTTTTTAGACCACTTTTCCGTGTTATAGTTTGTGCAATTGCACTCAATTATTTACAAAACAGGTGTACTAACAATGTCCTACGCGGAACGCATCAAACGTTTTCAAGCCAGCATTGCTAATAAAGTTGACGTGGTTTTTTTCCCCATCAGCACCGATTTGCAGTATCTTACCGGTGTACCACGGGACATCCCGAATTATGGTGCGGTAATGCATCCCGGTGCATGGCTCGAAGGAGCATGGCTTATCCCAAACGCGGAACCCATTCTGCTCCTACCGCGCATGACGGCTGAGTTTGGCGGACTTGATCAACTGTCGAACATTCAAATTCGCGTATTCGGCGATTGGGATAATCCGGATTCACTTTTACACGAAATCCTCAAAGGTTTCAATCTGCCAGACCATCCACGAGTCGCAATCAGCAACCAAACCACAGGCGAAACCATCGTTCATTTGCAGCAGGCGATTCCCAATGCCCAATTCTTATCTGCTACTGACTTGCTGCGTCCTTTACGCGTCGTCAAATCAGAAGAAGAAATTGCTACTATGCGCCGCGCAGGTGTGATCACAGAAGCCGCTTTCGCTGATGTCATAAAACAGATGCGACATGGCATGACCGAACTTGAACTGATGTCTGAAGTTGATTATCAGTTACGTAAACATGGATCATTGGGGCCATCCTTCACGACCTCATTTTACAATTCTAGTCCCAATCATCCCCTGCTCTTCGGGCAAAGGCTTGAAAGCTGGCCGCGTACCCTCAACGCACCGGTGTCTATTTTATTCGACTTTGGGGCGGTGCTTGATGGTTTCTGCTACGACTATGGTCGCACCGTTTCATTTGGTGAACCACCTGAAGAATTTCAGCGCGTCTATAAATTAGTGATGGCTTCACAGGCCGCCGGTATTGCAGCGCTAAAATCGGGTCAAGCCACAACCACACAGGTGGATGCTGCTGCCCGCAAAGTAATTGAAGATGCAGGTTATGGTGAGGCATTCCGTCATCGTCTCGGTCACGGCATCGGCATGGATGTTCACGAACCACCCTTCTTGACAAAAGGTGATGAAACACCTATTCAAGAAGGCATGTTATTCACGATTGAACCCAGCATCACCCAGTTCAACTCATTCTCGTCACGCGTCGAAGATGTTGTAGTTGCCCGCCCGAACGGTGGTGAACCGCTCACAACGGGCTTTCAAGAATTAATTATCATTGATTAAGCGAGATCTCATGCCACAACGTCAAAACATCTCTTCTGGCACCAGTTGGGAAGCGATTGCTGGATTCTCGCGTGCCGTCCGTATCGGTAACGTTATCCACGTTTCTGGTACGACAGCAACCGATGAGAATGGTAATGTGGTTGGCCTCGATGATCCTTACGCCCAAACCATTTATATCATCCAGAAAATCGAGCGAGCGTTAACTGAGGCGGGTGCGGCGCTCACCAACGTAATTCGGACGCGCATTTACGTAACTGATGCTACCCAATGGGAGGCCGTTGCCCGTGCCCATGGAGAATTCTTCAGTGCGATTCGCCCTGCCAACACACTTGTCGAGGTCAGCGCACTCGTAGGTAATGGTTACTTGGTAGAAATGGAAGCCGAAGCGGTTCTCGGAACACCATGAAATTCAGCCTCCGCTTCAATAATGACCATCCGGTAAGCAGCTATGTGCGTTGGGCAAAATTGGCCGAGTCAGCCGGATTTGATCAATTCTGGGTGAGTAATGATCTATTCTTTCGCAGCGCCCCGGTCATACTCACCGCAGTTGCCCTTGCCACCCAAGACATTGAAATTGGCACGTGCATCCTCAATCCATACACCATTAACCCTGCTGAAATCGCTATGCTGGCTGCCACATTGGACGAAGTTTCAGCTGGGCGTTTTAATCTCGGCATATCATCCGGCGCAACCGACTTTTTGAATTGGGTCGGAATATCGGCAAATAAGCCGCGTACAGCACTTATCGAGTCAATTAGTGCCATTAACCAACTGCTTTCAGGAGAACGCGCTTCGCAAAATGGTGCATTTCTGCATTGGTTAGACGAAACCTATTTGCGCTTCACACCCACTCGCCGTGTACCAATTTACATTGGCGCGATGAGTCCTAAAATGTTGGAAGAAATTGGTCGCATAGCCGATGGCGGTTTGCCCTTACTTTTTCCACCGGAACATTATCAAAACGTGATTCCCCACATCAGTAAAGGGGCAGAAATAGCACATCGTGAGCTTGACCAAATCGACATCGCCGCCTGTATATGGTGTTCGGTATCGGATGACAAAGCTGCCGCCGAGGATGCGCTTAAAGAAAAAATCGCTTATTACGGTCATGCACTCAGCGAGACTATACTTGAGCAACTTGGCCTTACTCACACCGATTTTGAAGCCATTGAGCAAGCCATTATGGTCGAAAACAATGTTGAAAAAGCCAAATCATTGATTACGCCAGAAATGCTGCAAATCGGCATCGCTGGTACAACTGCTGACCTAATACAACGGGTCGAAAAACTCACGGCATTAGGTGTGAAACATCTCAGTTTTGGTCCGCCACTTGGCCCGGATATTGATGTTGCAATTGAGGCTATTGGTCGTGATGTGATACCGCACTTCAGCTAATATAGCGTGCCGTACTCACCCAATCAGAATCGTAATCACTTTTCCGGCGCATTTTAGCACCCTTGCTCAACATCACAGTCTTACGTCCAAATCTTGCGCCATATTACTGAAAACGGTATCCTGAACATATATTCCGCATTGGCAGAATCAAAGGTTAACGATTTAATGAAACTGATTTCGCTAGGCAAGTTTCGCTCTTTACAACAATGCACTCGACCCGGAGGTTCATTTGCCATTCTTGCAGCGGATCATCGCGGTAACTTACTAGAAGCGCTTCAACAACACTCCTCTATACCCATTACAGATGATGCATTCACGCGTTTCAAGCAAACCGTCATAGAATCATTAGGAACCACCGGAAGCGCAGTACTGCTTGACCCGGAATACAGCGCAGCCCAGTTAATCGCCTCAAACACTATTTCAGGCCAGCGCGGGTTACTGGTCGGCCTCGAAAAAACAGGTTATTCCGGTGACCCAAATGCCCGCGAAAATTCACTCTTACCGAATTGGAGTGTTGCCAAAGCCAAACGGGCAGGGATGAATGGGATCAAACTACTGGTTCATTATCACCCCGATTCACCTACATCGTCGCATATCGAAACAATGGTAAAACAGGTTGTCGAAGATTGCGCCGCACATGAAATCCCATTGTACCTAGAACCAATCTCCTATTCGCCGTTTAGCGGTCAAGAAAGTCTTTCGTCTGCCGAACGACGTGCTGTCGTAATCGAGAGTGCGAAACGTTTCTCTGCCCTCGGTATTGATGTACTGAAGGCAGAATTCCCCGTAGATATCACTACCGAGACAGATGAAAGGGTCTGGGAACAGGCCTGCGCTGAGCTTTCAGCCGCTTGCAGCGTCCCTTGGATATTGCTATCTGGCGCTACCAGTTTCGAAAGCTATGTTCGCCAAGTCACCGCCGCCTGCCGTAACGGGGCTTCCGGGGTGGCGGTAGGACGTGCCATCTGGCAAGAAGCCATTCCTCTTGCCGGGGACGCACGCGGTGAATTTTTACGTTGCACTGCACACCAGCGCATGGAACGCATTACCGCGCTTTGTGATGCCCTTGCCCGTTCATGGACTGATTTTTATGCCGTTGATTCGATGACCACAACTTGGTATGCCAATTATTGAACCGCACGAGATATTCGATTAACCCGCCTAAATTGAAAGATAAAGTCATGCTGCACATTGAACGTGAAATTGCTGAACAACCCGAGATCATAGGCAATCTGTTGAAACGCGAAGCGTCAACAGCACAACAAATTGCTAAGGCCATTCGTGATTTTGATCCAGCTTTTATTCATATCGCTGCCAGAGGCACTTCTGACAATGCCGCTCGCTATGCCCAGTATGTCTTTGGCATCCATGCCCACTTACCAGTTGCGCTCGCCACCCCCTCCATCCATACACTTTATGGAACATCACCCAAACTTGGACGAGCACTAGTCATCGGCATTTCGCAATCCGGTAAATCCGAAGATGTTTGTACGGTCATTTCTGACGCACGGGAACAAGGTGCTTTAACCGTTGCCATAACCAACGCGCCTGACTCTCCATTAGCACAAGCTGCTCAATATCACCTAAATGTAATGACCGGGCCAGAACTCAGCGTCGCTGCCACCAAGACCTACACTGCGCAACTCGCAGCGGTTGCCATGTTAATGACTGCACTCGTGGATGAATCAGAACTCAATCAATCTTTGAGTCAGTTACCCTCCTTCATTGCCGAAACACTAGCCAAGACAGATCACATCGCAACATGGGCTGAACGCTATCGTTACATGGAAAGATTTGTCATTATTGGTCGCGGCTATAATTACTGCACGGCATTTGAAATCAGCCTCAAAATCAAAGAATTATGTTACATTATTGGTGAAGGTTACAGTGAAGCTGATTTTCGGCATGGCCCATTTGCACTGATTGATCCCGGTTTCCCGGTCATTGTTGCTGCGCCGTCAGGGAAAACGTTGGCGACACTAACGGATTTGGTTGCCAAGCTGGCGGAAAGACAATCAGAAACGTTAATTATTTCGAATGATAGCTTCATCGCATCACAAGGACGGAAAGCCATGTTACTGCCCACAAATTTACCTGAATGGCTTTCGCCTATATCGGCTGTCATTCCCGGTCAAATTTTTGCAATGCGCCTTGCGATAGAAAAAGGTCACGTGGTAGATGCGCCACGTGGTCTAAACAAAGTAACAGTAACCCGCTAAATCAGAATAGATTACTATTTCAAGTAAAATAGACACGATTAAACAATGACAGAAACCAAAGTTTGTACAGCATGTGGCAAAACAAATAACTCCAACGCGACTGTGTGTGAATTTTGCAATACGCCATTTGCGGCATTGGCTGTCGCATCGTCACAAACTACATCCCATATCCCTCCACCGCCTCCTAATAAGCAGTTCACGCCGGAACGTGTCGTCCAACTAACACGCCTCTATTCCGATATTATTGTGTTTCAGATTGCCAATCATGAGCAGCCAATTCTGGTTAAGGTGTCAGGCGACATCGTGACTCTTGGACGTTACAGTCCGGGAGAAAAACCGCCAACTGTAGATTTGACCCCATTTAATGGCACTTTAATGGGCGTTTCGCGGCAGCACGCCATGATCATCAAAGATGATGAAGGATATAAGCTCAAAGATCTATCCAGCACTAATGGTACTTGGCTAAATGAAACTCGATTGAATGCCAATCAGCTTTATCCAATTCAGTCTGGAGATATTATCCGCTTTGGACAAATCAATACCAGTGTTTACTTTCGACTAGCAGAAACAAATAACACTGCCGAAACGTCGCTCATCCTATTAAGTGACATAGAGTCATCCGTTCCACTGAGATTAACATCGTCTGTCATCGAAAACGTTTTGCTACCTTATCTGAAAGCACTCAATGGATTTCAGAAAGCCTGTGACAAAATCATGGCGCAACCCATCAACGAAATGACAATAGCCAGTATCACGATGGATGCATCAAAGCCCATGCTGACAATTAAAGTATCGGGTCTCTATCAAGCCTATCGTTTGTTGAAAAATAACATTCTGCGCTGGCGTGAAATGCACCTCGAAACGATCATTAAACTTAATCAGCCAACGGTCGGGGCTTATAAAGAATGGTCTGCGGATGAATTAATTGTGACCGAGCAACCGACAACTGACCATTCCACAAGTGAACAACCGGCGACTAAGCAGCCAACCGATGAACTACCTATAACTGAACGACCCACAAGTGAGCAACCGGTGACAGAACAAGCCGCAAAGCGTATTGCTGCGCAGCCCGATGAGAATTTAAGCAAGGCCGGGATTGAACTAGTCAGCGAAATACTTGCTGATTTAGCACCCCAACGATCCAACGAAGAAAACAAGGCGCATCTAGCGACTATGCTCCCATCTCTTCAACAGCTAGCATTGAGTCCCCTGCGTCTCACTGACAATCCACCCTGACCGTTCCACAAAATCGAAATACAAACATATGCCATCAGATATCAACAACCTATCCGGCAAAACAATCAAAGGATATGAACTTCGCCAGATGATTGGGCATGGTGGCTTTGGTGCTGTCTATCGCGCCTATCAACCCTCGGTTGACCGCGAGGTCGCAATAAAAGTCATTTTGCCAGAACACGCTAACAGTCCGGATTTTATCCGTCGCTTCGAGTCCGAAGCCCAAGTGATTGCACGGTTGGAGCACCCGCATATAACCCCGCTCTACGATTATTGGCGCGAACCAGATATGGCTGTCTTAGTCATGCGACTTTTACGGGGAGGCAGCCTACAGGACTCGTTGGAAAATAAGGGCGCGTGGAAACCCACCGATGTGGTGCGCTTGGTGACTCAAATTTCTGGGGCATTAACCACAGCCCATCGCAATAGCATCGTGCATCGCGATCTAAAACCGGCTAATATTCTGCTGGATGAAGAAGGAAACGCTTATCTCGCCGATTTTGGGATCGCCAAAATACTACTTCAACCATCGCAACCCATTGTGGAAGAAGATCGTTACGGCTCACCAGCATTCATTTCGCCGGAACAGGTTATTGGACAGCCTGTTTCTCCACAAACCGACATTTACAGCCTTGGCATGGTTATTTATGTTGCGCTGACCGGTCAAACGCCTTTTTTTGATAGCAACACCAATACGGTCATCCGCAAGCAGCTCAGCGAAACATTGCCTCCACTTCAAACACTTCGCCCGGATTTGCCCTACGCCGTCAACATAATCATTTGGCGGGCGACCTCGAAACGTCCCGAAGCACGATATCCGGACGCGTACAGCCTTGCAAATGATCTGAAGCAGGTTCTCACAGGTGAAAAGCCCAGCACTTCAACAGCCCAAATTTCATCACCCAGCATTCCGCGTGTGCTCTCCAATCCGAATGACATAAACACAATTATCATTGAAGCACCAACGAACCTCACAAATCCCTACAAAGGGCTACAGGCTTTTCAAGAAGCAGATGCCGGAGACTTTTTTGGTCGGGCATCCCTCATTGAACGCCTCATTAAAAAACTCGCACAGGGTGAGCACGGTTCGCAATTTCTTGCAATCATCGGCCCAAGTGGCAGTGGGAAATCCAGCATTGCACGAGCCGGTTTAATTCCGACCTTAAAACGTGGTGCATTATTTGGATCGCAGGAATGGTTCTATGTCCAGATGACACCCGGCAGCAACCCTCTACAAGAACTGGCAGACGCGCTCCTCGGCGTTGCCGATAAAATGTCACTCAGTTTTACAAATCTCTTTAGCGGGTCGGAAGACACACTTGCCAAAATTATTCCTGAAATCTTACCGATTGGCGAAATAGAGCTTGTCCTTCTCATTGATCAATTTGAGGAACTGTTCACCCTCGTAACATCTGAAGAGATTCGGGCACGGTTCCTTCAACTAATAGTCAATGCCGTCCAAACACCAGCCAGCCGTCTGCGCGTGATCATAACCCTCCGTGCCGACTTCTATGACCGGCCGCTGCAATATCCGGCATTGAGCACACTGATGCGGGACAACACAGAAATAGTTCTGCCACTCACATTGCCTGAAATGGAACAAGCGATTGTTGAACCCAGTGATCGATATGCCATTCAATTTGAAAATGGTCTTGTATCTCGCATAATTAGTGATGTCAGTCAGCAACCCGGTGCCCTACCGCTTCTCCAATTTGCGCTCACAGAATTATTTGATAAGCGCGACAAATATATC
>JBBSBS010000114.1:0-16140 GCA_038251045.1 Aggregatilineales bacterium
CTGCCTTAGCTATCCTGACTTTCCAGAAAAACGACCACATCAGATAGGTCTTGCAGGGTCAAACGGTCACCGAAATTATTGATCATGACGTTGTTGAAACCGGGTACGACATAATGCGCCGGTTGGACGATACTTTCCACAAGGTACTGTTCTACGCTGTAGCCTGCCAAAAGCGGGTCTTGCAGCCGCACCTCTTCGACGCGGGTATAGGTGCTTTCGGTCGGCGGCCCGACGGGAACATCACCTTCGTGGCAGCCGGCACATCCCAGATCACCGTTATACAGTATCTGTCCGTTAATCGGGTCGCCGTAAACCGTTTCGAGTGTATTCAATATGCGTGCTACATCCGTGCCTACCGTACGGCTAGCGGCATCCGCCGGAATGTAACCGCAGTTGAGCGCCATTTCCTGATAGGCTTCACCGATTTTGAATAATGTGTCGAGGGTTTCGCCTGCCTCGGTGCTGGTATCCAGTTTGAGTGATGTCAATTGGGCTGCCAGATCAATTTGCTGCTGCACCAGCGCTGCCGGATCACAGGTTAGGTCTACGGGCTGCGGCGTTCCGGTGGGCAGGGCAGGTGTCGGGCTACGGTTAGGCGTGGATGTGCCCTGCGCCGCTGCCAAACCGACTGTTATAGATAGGATGCCTATCAGTGCCAGCAGCGCGCTGATGACCGATCGTTTAGCCAACATTCTGCTCTCCATATCTGCCAGTTTGCATGAACGGATAGGGCTTGAACTGGCTTGGATGATGCTACATCAATCCGTGTGGCGGCTACAAGGCACAAAAAAACCCCCGATACTCATCGAGGGTATTTATACAATCTCATTGAAGCCGAATGCTTATTGGTTCATGGTCTTTATATAGGCAATGATGTCTGCCATATCCTGCGCGTTCAGAACCTCTGTACCTAGATTGGCGACCATCAGGTTCTGGAAACCGGGAACCAGATAATCACCCGGCAGCACGATACTATCGATGATGTATTCTTCCGGTGTGTAACCCGCGAACTGCGGTTCTTTGAGCCGTTCGTTGACGACACGGGTAAATGTGCCATCTGTCATCGGGCCAACCCCGTTAGCAGCCTGTTGATGGCAGCCGGTGCAGGGGAGAGCCTGCCCTGTGAGCGTTGTAGTTGTTTTACCATGATAAAGTGCTTCGCCGCGTGTTGCGTCACCCGTAAGATCGGCAATCGCAGCAGCAATCGCTTTCACGTCTGTACCCACTGGTTCAGGGCGAACACCACCGGATGCTTCCAGTTGGTTGATCAAGGTGATGTAAGGCAGAGGATCTTCCGGCAAAATCGGGAACTGATTGACGGCATACAGGTCATCCAGCGTCCAGTTGTCGCCTTTGTCCCAATTGTCGATGTAAGCCACAATGTCTTCCAGTTCATCGGTACGCAGCGGGCCACCGGCTGTTTGTGACCACGCCGGCATGGCCTGTGGCCAGTAATTGGTGCTAATCGGGCGACCATGAATAAGCGTCGTCAGAATGAAGGAGTCCGTCGTTCCACCCCAACCGACCTCAAGCAAACGGCTGTAGCTGCTGCCGTTCGGGTTGTAACCCTTGTCTACGGCAGCCTTCACATCGGCGGTGCGCTTGGCATTCAAGTCCCCGATTGTGTTGGTGATCTCGGTTAACCGTGCATCAATTTCAGTCTTGCGTGCATCAGTTGTGCCTTCAGCATTTTTCTCATCAGTCAACGTCTTGGCTTCACCGTTGAGGTCACTGATTTGTTTGGTCACATCCGGGAAGAAGTCATGACCAAAAAGCATCGGGTTGTTCAAACCCGGCGCTTTACCCGTCAAGCCGCGCCCGTCCAGACCATGACAGGTGGTGCAGTTCGAGGCAAACAAGGCCGCACCCTGTTCGATGGCATGGGCTTCCTGCATCTGTTGGAAGGCTTGCATACGCCCGCCTTCATTGATGGCTGCCCAACCGAGAAATACCATAATCAGCACGAACGAGATCAGTCCGACGGTGATACGGTTTTCAATTTTTCCTACAAGCATTCGTTCAAACATATTCAATTAGTCCTGAGTACAACCAAAATGGTATTGGTTAATGACAGTTAAAGGCGCTTAAACAAGCGCCCTTACAACGTATTTATTTAGTGCGAGAAGTACAGTGAGTCCCGGTGGATGAACACATGGTCGGTCTTGTAGCGCACAATCGGGTTACCATCCGCATCCAGAACCAGTGTCGGGCTGCCGTTGGAGTCCAATATCGGCCTACCTTTGTCGACTTCTACTTCATTCCAGCTAATGACCAGATCGACACGCTTCAGGTTATCTTGATTCTGGGTGATGACCATCACACCCCAACCATTGAACAGATAATTGCGGTTGTTATCGATATCTTCGGCAAGCAGGCTTAGAACATGTTTCAGTTCAGGTGCATCACTTGGCACTTCACGGAAATTGGCGCTGGTAATCGCCAGCTTCTGGTCACTCAGCACATCGACCAAGCCGTCACCAACAGTCTTCTTGGCGTTCGCAATACCGGTGGTGTAAGCAGGTGAGTTAATTGTACCGGTGTAAGTCTGTTTAAGCTCTTCATTGAAGGCTGCCACAACACTGGCTGATTCTGAAGCATCACCTTCGATTTGGCGTGTCGTATACATGCCCGGTACAAGCTGCTCATAAGGTATCGGCAGCACCGCACCGACATGGCTGTGCTGCGGTGGATACATCAACTCATGCAAGATTTCCGCGTCCGGTGATGTTTCAACACCGAACTTCGGCAGTCCCATATAACTTAGGCAAGTAATGAACGAGATCAACGCCAAGAAGAAGGTGAGGGCAAAGCGTCGGTCGGCAAAGCGCCGGCTGGGTGTCACATCCATATAAGGCCAGACTGCCAGCACAATGAGGATAATGGTTGGAAAAATGATCCCGAAGAACACCTTATCGCCCAACTTCAGCGCACCCTGAACCCACAGGAAATACCACGGGGCGGTCGTACCGAGCGGTGTGACTTGCGGATTGGCATGATGTTCCAGCGGCGCATCATAGAACCAGATACACAGCACCACGAATATCAAGGTTGTTACCGCAATCCACATGATTTCGCTGGTGAGCACATCCGGTGTGAAGTAAACACGCTTGTCGAGCGGCACACGCTTGGCAGTGTCTTCACCGATGTTTTCCTTTTTCGGTGGCAAGCTGTGACCGTGAATGATAACTTTGTAGTAATGTACGCCCGTAAAGACGAACAGCAGTGCAGGCAGCGCCAGCACATGCAGCAGGTAGAAACGGAGCAAACCATTCGCGCCGATGTCCGGCCCACCGCGCAGCAGCAGGTTCAGGTTATCACCGACGATTTGCGGCGGTGCCGCTTCAATCATCGAAGCACCGATGGTAACCGCCCACAACGCCAATTGATCCCACGGCAGCAAGTAGCCGGTAAAGCTCAAAAGGCCTGTGAAAACCAGCAGTATAAGCCCGGTGAACCACGTGAATTGCCGCGGTTTTTTATACGACCCGGTGAAGAACGTCCGCACCATATGGAGCGAGACGATCAGCACCATCGCTTCCGCCCCCAGACGATGCAAGTCGCGCATCAACTGACCCATCGGCACATTACTTAACATGGCGAGCATGTTGGTGTAAGCAACTTCCGGCGACGGTGTATACCATACCATCAGGAAAATACCGGTGATGGTTTCAAAGAACACCAGATAGGTCGAAAGCCAACCTAGCCGGAATTCAGGGTACAAACCCGTCATATCTGCGTGGAAGTAGCTAGGACGCATATGCAGCCAGAAGCCATCCGCGTGCGGTTGCAAACGTGGGTTCGGCTTACGACTAGCCGGTTCGCCACGCAGGGCTTCCCGGATGTCCTGAATATTCATACCTGCCGTCAAACGTTCCACCGACTCGTCGACGAGTTCGAAAACGGCCTTTTTCAGACCCTTCTCTTTCACGTCATCCAGAAACGATGGGAAAGGCAATACGGACATAAAACGCTCCTCGTTCAGTTCATGATGCCGAACGAAATTAAGTGACGATAATCCTTAAACATGACCGTTGCGGCGAATACGCGCACCGGTATTAATATCGACCTTCAGAATTTTCTTGCCGTTCAGCGGGATTGGATCCCCCGTATCATCTGTGGATGCGGTCGAACCATCTTCAAACGTAATAGTGGTTTTGAAGCGGTCAAGGCTGCGCGGGGCGGGGCCTTCAATCCAATTTCCATCAAGTTGATATTTTGAACCGTGGCAAGGGCATTCAAAACGGTGATTGGTATCGACCCACTTGGGCAAACAGCCTAAATGTGTACACACACCATATAATGCCACAAACCCTTCCGTATTCGAACCGTCGGCGGTCGGGTTAGACAACCAGAAACGACCGGAAGGAATATTCAACGGTGCAGCGCCGGCTTCCGGTACATCTTTGGCTTCATAGGTGAATACACCACCGAACTGGCCCGCCTTAAAGCGTGGCAGTGAGAACCAGACAATGCCGGCTACCGCTTCACCCGTTACCAGCGCAATTGAAGCACCCCAGATGTAGTATAGAAACTCACGTCTGGTAGGGGCGCTTACATCAACGGCAGTATGCGTTTGGATCGGCTTGTCTGCCTGCGCTTTCGTTACACTTGCTGTAGCCATCTCAGCACTCCTCAAACATCTTTCATAAAAACAGGCGATAGTTTAGCGCAATTCAGCAAAAAACACATCTTTTTCTAATTGAAAAAATTGGTTCACTTTGCTGGTATGGGACATCTTAAATGGTGGGGGCTTCACCGTATGTAAAATATATCACAATCCCATAGTCAAGTCAAAAGAGACTTATGTTAAGTTGGAATTTCACTCAAGGTGACATTCTACCCTATAAATGGACAATAGCGGTTAACAGTTTGCGCAAGCGGATGAACCTTAATTGATTTGCCCTTGAACACACCCCCCGATGCTTTTATAGTTGTCTATATCCCAGCATAAGCGTATATGGTTAGCGGTTGTCTGCCGCCGACGAAAGTTATAACTCGAATCATGGATTGGCCGTTCTCTCCCGCACCGTACATCGAACACGATAAAGACTTGAAACAGCTTGTAAAAAGGCTGAGAAACGAACCTTTACTCGCTATCGACACTGAATCAAACAGCATGTATGCCTACCGCGAACGTGTATGTTTGGTGCAGCTTTCCACCCCAAAGCAGGATTACATTATTGATCCACTGCGGATTGCTGATATGAGTCCGTTGGGGACTCTGCTGGCTGATCCAAAGATCGAAAAAATCTTCCATGCCGCCGAATATGACTTGATTTGTCTCAAGCGCGATTTTGGCTTTACCATGACCAATATGTTCGACACCATGATTGCCGCCCGCATTTGTGGCATCAAAGCACTGGGACTCAACCGGCTGCTGATGGAATACTGTGGTGTCAATGCCGATAAAAGTCATCAGCGTGATGATTGGGGGCAGCGTCCTCTTTCGGACGAAGGCTTGCTCTATGCCCAGATGGATACCCATTACCTGCCGGAATTGCGTGGCAAACTACTTGCCTTGCTAGACAATTGTGGGCGTATGGAAGAGGCCAACGAAACCTTCCGCGAGGCTTCGGATGTTGTCGTAACCGAGCATGTATTTGATCCCGAAGGGTATTGGAAGATGGCGATTCCTGCCGGACTTAATCGGCGCGAGTCGGCAATTCTTCGTGAACTGTATATCCTGCGCGAATCGCTGGCGGAAGAACGCGATACGCCTCCTTATAAAGTGTTTACCGACAAGATGCTGCTGGCAATTGCCCAGAGCGATCCCCGTACCAATAGTGATCTGGAAAAAGTGCGCGGTTTGCCGGCGGTGGTCGCCCGCCGTTACCAGCGGGAAGTGCTTCAGGCCGTGGAAAAGGGCGGTAAAACCCCGTTGCCGCGCCGCCCGCGCCGTCCATCTGATGTTGATCCGGTGGTGGCTGAACGGTTCACAGCGCTGCGCGATTGGCGGCGTGTTCGTGCCGAAAAACGCGGCGTGGAGTCTGATGTCATCATCTCAAAAGATGCAATGTGGGGACTAGCCATCAAAGCACCCGTCACAATCGAAGCGATGCACGATATTCGCGGTCTTGGGCCATGGCGATTGGCAACCTACGGCGAAGAAATTGTTGACCTCATCCGTCGTATGCGCTCCGAGGGATTGTAGAAACAACTCTGCTTGATGCCTCTGAGATTCTGCTCGGTCTTGTTACAAAACCAGTTTGAATGCGTTACAGTCCGGTTTATTATGCCGGTATTTGTAATAATTCACCTCGATTCGCCTTTCCTTCTGCATCGGTTTGAGTTAAGGTCTCCATTACGCTTACTCATATCTGTGTGGAAACAATTATGCAAATTACCTTTTATGGTGCTGCCCAAACAGTTACTGGTTCTCAGCATATGGTCGAGGTGAACGGCCTGCGCATCCTACTTGACTGTGGACTTTATCAAGGTAAGCGCAGTCTAGCTTATGAGCGGAACCGTAATCTACCTTTTGATGCCAATAAGGTTGATGCGCTGATCCTCTCCCATGCGCACATAGACCATTCTGGCAATATTCCCAACCTTGTCAAAAGCGGCTTTAAGGGTGATGTCATTTGCACCCATGCGACTCGTGACTTATGTTCGGTCATGTTAATGGACAGCGGGCACATTCAGGAGAAGGATGTCGAATTTGTCAACAAGCGCAAAAAGAAACGCGGCGAACCTCTTGTTGATCCGATATATACACAGGCCGATGCGGCTGCCAGCCTCAATCGCTTTAGCTCCCAGAGTTATGATCGCCCCCGTTTAGTTGCACCCGGCATTACCGTGACCTTCATTGATGCGGGGCATATGCTGGGCAGCGCTTCGGTTGTGCTTGACATAGAGGATAAGCAAGAAGGGAAGAACGTCCGTCTGGTATTTAGCGGGGATATTGGGCGCAAAGGTATTCCGATTATTCGCGATCCCGTTTCGCCGGACTTCGCTGATATATTGATTATGGAAAGTACCTACGGCGGGCGAACCCACGAACCGTACGCTGATATGGACAAGGAACTGGAACGCATCATCAATAATACCTACCGGCGCGGTGGTAAGATTATTGTTCCGGCTTTTGCAGTTGGGCGTACCCAGCAGTTGGTGTACACGCTGCATCAGATGGCAGCCAAAGGTGACATTCCGCATTTGCCGATTTATGTAGATAGTCCATTGGCAGTTAATGCGACCGGTGTCTTCCGCAGCCATCCTGAATGTTTTGATGCTGAAACCCAGCAGTTTGTGATGGAAGGCGGCGGTAAGCGTGATCCATTTGGTTTTGAAGATGTTCACTACACCCCGGCTCTCGAAGATAGTAAAAAGATCAACTTTCTGCTCGAACCAGCCGTTATCATCAGCGCCAGCGGTATGGCAGAAACCGGACGTATTCTGCATCACCTCAAGAACAATATTGAAGATCGCCGTGCCACGATTATGATCGTCGGTTGGCAAGCACCGGAAACACTCGGTCGTCGTCTGGTGGATGGCGATAAAATCGTCAGCATTTTTGGCGACAAGTATCACGTCAACGCACAGGTCGAGGTACTGAACGGTTTCAGTGGTCATGCCGACCACGAAGAATTGCAGTCGTGGGTGGCACCGATGACCCGTATGCCGCGCCGCACGTTTCTGGTACACGGTGAACTGGAATCCGCAAACGCGCTCGCTAGCAGCCTGCGCCAGCGTTTTGGCCTACAGGTTGATATCCCAGCCTTCAAACAATCGTTCGAGGTTCATTCCAGCGGACACGAGCAGTTCCGACTTGGCTTATAAGTGGAGCAAATTGATGGCTTGGCTTACATCTAGCCGTGTCAAAAATTTGACGGTAAACTACATAAATAACGGTCAATAGCTGAAGACAGATTACTAAACTATGGCTGAAAACATATTCGCTGATGAATGGTTGGAATGCCTTGAAGCGCATTACATCCACGTCATTCGCGTCAAAGATCATGTGACCGAACCTTCGCTGACGATTGTGATGCACAGCGCAGGCTTTAACGATTCACAGCTGGCTGAACTGCGTGTTCGGGCGACCATGCATGTTGATGATGTCGGTGCGGACTTTGTGCCTGATCTGGATATTTTAGAATCGGGCGATCATGCCGAAGCGGCGGCAGAGGTGGCAGAAGCCCCTATCTACAATATTCCGATCGATATTGTGCCGCCCGCTGCCGAACCGCCGCCACCCGCAGAAGCCGAAGTCGTAACCGTAGAAGATGAAACTCCACTGGATGCAATCGAACCCGACATCGTTGAAGTGGTTGAAGAAGTCGTTGACGATGAAGAACCGTCCGAACCAGAACCGCCGCCTGATCCTGATGCCCCTCAACAATTAAGCATGTTTTAACATACCTCTGTTGTATCCTTATTTATAAGTTGATACAAATTATCCGAGGTGTGTCTTGAAACGACTGCGCCGCATCCTGTTTGGTGTTGCACTAATAGTGCTTGCTGTTTCAATCGTCCTGCTGATGAATATCACGGCCTTAAATCCTACTCATCGGCGTTATTCAAGTGAGATGCCGCTGACAACGGGGCAGGCTTCCGGTCAGGAAATCGGAAATAGCGCCGAGCTTATTTTGTCTGCCGACTTGCGTTTGCCGAATAACAATGCACCTGATCAGCGCCAGTGTTTATGTCAAAGTACATCCCTTGCTAATGGTAAAGACTGTAACATTTGTCTCTCTGTCAACAACATGCAGTCGGCATATCGTATCCCAGATTTTATTGCACCGAGTTTTATTGCCGAGTCGAAAAATGCCCGAAACTTGCTCTACACAGGGCGCGAGTTTGAACAGATTAGCGATTATGCGTTGGCTGCAATACTCCTGAATCGACCCCTTTGGGTATACATTCGTATAAATACTTATGTTGACTCGGACTTCTATCGTATGGTTGAATCAACCGGTGGGGCAGTCGTCCCCTACTTCACTATTCCGGGATACGTTGACCCTGTAGATGATACGGCGCGAAAAAGTGGGGCAGCGTCTGGTCTACTCGTAGTTGGGATCGTTTGGCTGGAATGGCGTTCATTTCGTAAACGTAGTTTCCGACTGTCTGCGCCGCGTTTACCGAAGCCTCAACCGCGCCAACCGGCTGACCCTGTAACAGGTTCTGCCCGCAAGATTACCCATGCCGAAGATTTTACGACCAGCGCTAGAGATCGTTTGCGGGCGAAGATTGATGAAGAAGATGAATGGAACGACCTGTAATGGATGATGCAGATTTTATGCGGCTGGCGTTGGATGAAGCGTTGAAAGCCCTTGAACGGAGCGATGTGCCGATTGGCGCGATTGCGGTGCGCAATGGTGAGGTCATCGGACGTGGTTACAATGCCCGTGAGCGCGACCAGGACCCCACCGCCCATGCCGAGATGCTTGCCTTGCGAGAGGCGGCTCATGTGGTCGGGCACTGGCGCTTGGAAGGGGTAACGCTGTACTGTACCCTTGAGCCGTGTACTATGTGCGCCGGAGCAATGGTTTTGGCGCGGCTGCCGCGACTCGTTTATGCCACGACGGACCCCAAAGCCGGAGCAGGGGGCAGTATCATGAACATCCTCCAACATCCGCAGTTGAATCATCAAGTCGAGGTGAGTTCAGGCTTGATGGCGGAGGAAGCCGCTAGTTATCTACGGGCATTTTTTGCGGCGCTGCGAGCCGATGGTCAGCGGCACTAATGCAAAAGGCGGATGCATATGTATCCGCCCACTTCAAAACGCAGTATGTTTGGCGATGTTCTAACGCCGTCTGCGTATAAGCCGCCCGATGTAAATGACGATTGCTGCGCCGATCACTGAAATAACCAGATTGATAATGACCCGCTCGATGCCGCCATCAGGCCGCGCGATACCGATCAAACCCGCGACAAACCCACCGACGATTGAGCCAATCAGACCCAATACCACGTCATTGATAAATGGCGCGTCTTTTGATCCCATCAACTGCCGTGCCAGAGCGCCTGCAATCGCACCGACAATAATCCAGCCGACACAAATAATGGGGTTGAGCGTAAGAAATTCCATATTTCCCTCTTCAATTAAATATATTTGCTTGGACTATAGCGCTATCCAATTAGGTCGTCAAATAGCGCCAAAACGGGCATTTTAATATGGGGCTAACTCCCTTATAATTGCAACTATTGGAGAGGTGCCGGAGTGGTTGAACGGGCTCGTCTCGAAAACGAGAATAGCCGTAAGGCTATCGAGGGTTCGAATCCCTCCCTTTCCGCCTTTGGGGGCAAGCTGTTAGCTTGTCCCTTTTTGTTTACCCACTAGTCAAGTGATTTCGCTGCGCGTTATTAAAGGATGAAACACAATGGAAAACGCTAAACTCCAGACCGAACGCCATGAGAAGGATCGCTTTTTCAAAAGCAGTTCACAATCGCCGCTCACCCCTGAACAGCAGGCGAAATTTACCCACCTCAGTTACTACGACTACAATCCCGAATTGGATTTGAAGGTTACGGTCGAACCAGTAGCCGATGGAAAGTTCGTGTCTATCCAAACCACAACTGGTGATGTCCGGCAGTTTAAGCGTTATGGACAGTTCAGCTTCACGGTCGATGGTCAGGAAGTTCAACTGACATTATACGAAGCTGACTATGGTTTCTTTCTGCCATTTGTAGACTCTGGCGCAGGCACCGAAACCTATCCGGCTGGACGCTATCTTGAGCCGGAATATCTGGGTGAAAACCGCTTTCATATCGACCTGAATAATGCTTACAATCCCTACTGTGCCTATTCAGATGGCTGGAGCTGCCCGATTACCCCTGCCGAAAATCGTCTCAAAGTTGCCCTGCGCGCCGGTGAAAAAATGCCTGAAGGTGATTGGGTGGAGACAGCTTAAGACACTACCCCGCTAAAAATCCGCCATCAATCGGCATGATGATGCCTGAAATCATGTCGGATTGGTCACTCAGCAGGTAAGCAACGGCCTGAGCTACATGGATTGGATAGCCGAAGCGCCCCAGCGGGATTCGTGCCAGCATCGGCCCACCTTTTTCGGGATCACCCCAGACCTTTTCACCCATGGGTGTCAGGATCACGGTTGGGTTAACGCTGTTGACGCGAATTTGATGGGGGCCGAGTTCAAGTGCCATGACGCGGGTCAGGTGATCCAGACCGGCTTTTGAGGCGCAGTAAGCGGTGTGGTTGGCGATGGCGGCGACTCCGGCTTGGCTGGACACGTTGACAATCGCGCCCCCTTTGTCCCGCTTCACCATGCCTCTGGCGACGATTTGCCCGATGATGAACGCCGCCCGAAGATTGACGGCTAATGTCTCATCGAAATCTTCAACCGTGGCTTCTAAGAATGAGTCGAGTAGGGCGATGCCCGCATTGTTGACCAGCAGATCAATCTCACCTGCGGCTTCGGCGGCCAGTTTCGCACCCTCGGCGCTGGTGAGATCAGCAACAATCGTGGAGCATCCGGTTTCAGTTTGCAGGCTGTCGAGGTCGGATTGCGTACGGCTGACCGCCACCACATGAGCGCCACACTTGGCTAACACTTTGACAATCTCGCGCCCGATACCTTTGCCTGCACCCGTAACCAACGCCCGTTTTCCATCAAGACGAATATCCATCGCAATAACGCTCCATTTATTCAAGTAAATTTTGAGGTATTGTGCCGGATTTTTGCGCTGTGTGCCAATTTACAGACATGCTTTGGTGGTGGCTTATCGTGCTCAGGTTATAATCTGTCAAAATGCTTAAATGGATACCTTTACGAAGGACAAAACTTATGCCAGCGAAAATTGTGGTGGTCGGTAGTTTTAATATGGATTTGACAGCCTACATGGAACGGATGCCGCGCCCCGGTGAAACAGTTGGCGGACACACTTTCAAGACCGGGCCGGGTGGCAAGGGATCGAATCAGGCGGTGGCGGCGGCGCGGTTGGGCGCGGAAGTCACCTTCATCGGACGCGTAGGTGAGGACGTGTTTGCACAGGCAGCGCTCGACTTCTGGAAGCAGGAGGGTATCAACACCGATTTTGTGGTGCGCGATCCCGACACCGCGACCGGCGTTGCCCCGATCTGGGTGGATGACAAGGGCGAGAATAGCATTGTGGTGGTGCTGGGTTCTAATCTTAAGATGACGCAGGCGGATGTTGACCGCGCGGCTGATGTTATCGCTGCGGCAGATGTGGTGATCGTCCAGCTTGAAATCAATTACGACATCGTGGCCTATGCCATGCAGGTGGCGAAGGCCAAAGGGGTCAAGACAATTTTGAATCCCGCGCCTGCTGGAAGACTTCCGCCCGAAGTTATCGCACTGGCAGATTACCTCACGCCCAACGAAACCGAATTGGAAGTGCTGAGTGGCAAGTCCGGTGATTATGAGGCCGCCGCCCGATCACTGCTGACGCGCGAGGGACAAACGGCGGTCGTCACATTGGGTTCGCAGGGGGCGATGTGGCTAAATGTCGATGGACAGGCGACCGTCCCGACCTTTAAGGTACAGGTAGTGGATACGACTGGCGCAGGCGATGCCTTCAACGGCGGTTTCGCAGTGGCGCTGGGTGAGGGTAAGAGTCTGCAAGAGGCTGTCCGCTTCGGCAACGCGACAGCAGGTTTGAGCGTGACCAAATTCGGAACTGCACCCAGTATGCCAACCCGTTCAGAAGTTGAGGCACTGTTGAAAAATATCTAAAAGTCGTCGTTTCATTCACATCTGCATCAAAAATTGGCAAATTTTGGAAAGTGGCGTGAAATCCGGTATTTTTAAGAACAGATGAAGTGAGTTATCGGGATGGCTTGTTCGATCCCGTTCCTCATCGCCCGGATGTGTGCCGCGAGGTGAAGCCATGAGCGCCTTGATACGTCTGTCCGGTCGCACGATCTCCAACCCGATTGAATGGCAGGAGACACAGCACCAACTGCGCATCATCCCTGCCGTGACTCGCCGCTATCGGTTTGTGATGCCAGCGACACTCATTCTCTTAATGGGCGTAATCGTGCTTACCTTGCAGGATATTGGCGGACAAACGCGGAACATTGCGATTTACGTCATCTGGATTGTGCATGTGATAACGGCTGCCCGTGCCATTTCGGTCGGTGCGAATGCCATCAGCCGTGAGCATGTGGGCAAGACGTGGGATGCTCTGGTGCTGACGGGTGTCAATGCGCGGCAAATCTTGATGGGTAAGTGGCTGGGTGTCCTGCACCGCGCCGCACCGTGGATGTTTGCGTTAGGTGTGCTGCGGCTGGCGATGATACCGGTCTTTACGATTGCTATGGTCAATCGGTTTGCTTATTTTTTTGGGGGCATTACCTATCTTTACAGCAGCGGCAGCCAGCCCTACACACCGATTTCTTGGGTGGCATGGGCAGCCGTGGTTGCAGTTCTGTTCACGGTCGTTCTGACGGTGCTGGAAGTCATGACTTGCACCGCTATTGGTCTGGCGGCGAGTGCGGTAATGCGCAAAGGGTGGACAGCCATGATCGCCGCTTTTTGCATCCGCTTTACACCGGTAATTTTGTTTGGTGCATTCACACGCTATGAAGTTGCGACTGGCGTGGGCTACAGGGTGCTGCGTTTCCCGTATCTTTCGCTTGCGGATGGCGGAACCGCGCCCTTATATTTGTTGACGCTGCCCTATACCTATCGGACGCAAACCGTGCATATGGATGCCCTTCCGGGTGTGCTAATGGTGGTTATGATGCTCAGTGGAATGTTGGTGCTATCGTTAACGGTGACATGGTGGGCTATCCGGCGCGACGGTGCGCTGGCAGCGGCGAGTCATTAACCGGTTGTTTTAGGAAATTATCGGGGAGTAGATTTACCCCTATTTAGGAAAGAACACATCATTGAACGACATGAACACAGAACTCACGCAACGACCCCTTTTACAACTGGCACTGGATGGAACGTTGGAACAATCTATCGCCGTATTGGAGCAAGTTGCTCCGCTGATAGATATTGTCGAATTAGGAACACCGCTGCTTTATCGTGAGGGCATCCGTGCAGCCGCCCAACTAAAAGCATTGTTTCCAGACGCGGTGCTGATGGCTGATCTTAAAATTATGGATGCCGGCGACGAAGAGGCCAGCATTGCGCTCAATGCAGGCTGCCAATATGTGACGGTCTTAGGTGTGACCCATAACAAAACCATATCGGGTGTTGTTGCCGCAGCCAATCGTACCGGCGGGCAGGTCATCGTGGATATGATGCAGGTACAGGATGTGGTTGAGCGTGGGTACGAACTGCTGACATTGGGTTGTGATTATCTATGTGTGCATACCGCCTTTGACCGGCAGCGGACACAAACACCGCTGGCGACTCTCAACCGAATGCGTAAAGGGCTGCCTCATGCGCCGCTGGCAGTAGCCGGTGGAATTGGTTTGCCGACCATTGATGCCATACTGACCTTACAACCCAAAATTGTCGTCGTTGGTGGGGCCATCACGCGAGCCGCCGATCCGGCAGCCGTGACTCGTTTGCTGCGCGAGCGGATGGAAGCCGATTTGAAGTCTGAATGATCGTCGCCTAAAGCAGCCATCGCGTTAGGTGTTTCTTGTTCTTTCGTCGATTTCACTTCATCATCCGTTGGGTAGGGTGGAATTCTTCGTTGCTGTTGATGCTGCGTTGTGTCACGTTACAATAGGATGCGCTGCATCATGAATAACTTCCACTAAAAATGGAGCATAACGAATGCGTACTGTACGGTTTGAACTATTGCGCCCCGCCGAATTAATCGTCGAGCGAGATCGTTTTCCTGTGGTTTTTCAGCCGCTGGGTCCCTTGGAGTGGCATGGGCCACATATGCCCTACGGCACAGACCCGCTGCATGCCGAAACAGTCGCGCAGCGCACGGCACAAGCAGTCGGTGGCGTAGTCATGCCGACGCTGTACTGGGGTGCGGAGCGCGAACGCTCACCAGAGTCACTAAAGAATTTGGGGTTCAAGGGCGATGAATGGGTCGTCGGCATGGATTTTCCGGCGAACTCCATGAAAAGTTTATACACAATGGAAGATGTATTCGCGCTGGTCATTCGGGCGCGGCTCGATCTGTTGCTAGATCAAGGTTACAAATTAATTGTACTGGTGAATGGTCACGGCGCGGCGAACCATATGGCGACTCTGGATCGGCTGGCGAAGGAATATACCGGACATAAATTGGGATACGTCTTGTTCACCACCGCTTTTGATCCCAGCCCCGACGGCACCTATAACATCGGTCATGCCGATGCGCTGGAAACGTCCCTGATGATGGCGCTGTATCCTGAATCTGTCGATCTGGATCGACTGCCACCGTTACAAGAACCGCTGCGAAATATTGACTGGGGCATTGTGGATGGCGAGACATTTGCCGGTCAGCCGACTGCCGACTTTACCTTGCGACCGGAAGCCGATCCACGTCGTAGTGCTTCGGCAGAACAAGGCGAAGCAGCTCTACAGGGTGACGTTGCCCGCCTCAGCCTTCAGGTTAAGGCCGCGCTCGATACCCTTGGCATTTGATCGTTATACAACGCTTTTCTGAAGGTAAATCATGACAGATTTTCACAGTTGGGTTGATGTGGTTGTCGGTGAAGTTGCTGCGGCGCTTCGAGGCGTTTCCCCGGATGAAGTCGCTGAATTACAGCGTGAGATATTAGGGGCGAAGCGGGTATTTATCGCTGGCAAAGGGCGCTCTGGTTTATTCATGCGCGCCTTTGCCATGCGGCTGATGCATCTCGGTTTGCATGTGCATGTGGTAGATGAGGTCACAACACCCGCGATTGCGGTGGGCGATGTACTGATACTGGCATCTGGCTCAGGCAAAACGGCTTCGCTGGTACAGTATGCCAGCAAAGCCAGAGAAATTGGCGTGACGCTGGTACTGATTACGGCCTATCCAGACTCACCCGTAGGGCGGAAGGCCGATAAGGTCGTACATATCCCCGCAACAAGTTCTAAAGTTGATGCGGACAACGGCGCGCAGTCGGCACAACCGATGGCAAACCTATTCGAGCAATCACTGGTACTGCTGTTGGATATTACGACCTTGCAATTGATGAAGGCGCTTGCCAAAACGGGTGAGCAGATGCTTGCTCACCACGCCAATTTGGAATGAGTTGTTTTAGCCAGCAATCTACGAAATGCTTATGCTATTGTCGTGTCTTATGCCTCGCGTTGTGCTAACCAGCGGATGGCCTGC
>JBBSBS010000115.1:0-16073 GCA_038251045.1 Aggregatilineales bacterium
GGGGCTGCTGCTGACTTCCAGCGTACCGCTCAACAGGTTGACACGCTCATTCATGCCAATCAAGCCGAAGTGGTTGAGTGTCACCTGTTCAGGATCAAACCCGCGCCCATCATCACTTATCAGCATATGAATTTGTTCGGGCATCATCACCAGTTGAACACTCACATGATTCGCCTGAGCATGACGACCAATATTGGTCAGCGCTTCCTGCAAGATTCGATACAGGCCGATCTCGATCCGTACCGGCAGCATCCGTCCCGCCCCTACTACACTGAAATTGACCGTTACCTTCCGCCGCGAAGCCCATTCATCGACCAGCGCCTTGAGTGCCTCATCCAATGGGCGACCTTCCAGCGGTGCTGCCCGCAAATCCATCACCGAACGTCGCGCTTCTTCAAGGTTCGCGCGGGTCAAATACAACGCCTGCATCACCGACTGATGCACCCGTTCCGGTGATAAGCCGCTGTCCAACAGCGCATCCGCCGTTTCCAGTTGCAGCGCAATAGCCGTTAACCCCTGTGCCAGCGTATCGTGAATTTCACGGGCGAGCCGGTTGCGCTCCTCAATCGCCCCAATTTCTGCACTGCGGTTGAATAAGCGAGCACGCTCAATCGCAATCGCCAGCAGATCGCCAACCAGATACAACAGTTGCAAGTCATCCTCGCTCAGATCACCCCAATCGGTGCTGGCGACATTCAAAATACCCAGTGGTTTACCCCGCGCATTCAGCGGAATACTGGCATGCTGCCGCAATCCTGCTGTACCCACCGTCAGATTTTCGAGGCGCGTACACGTAATGTTCTCCGGCGCGGGGAGTTGATTATGGTTGAAGTACCACATGCAGTCGCATGAACCCGCCATCCGCCGCGGATGATCAGCCAGTGCAGGCGGCAGATTCTGGGCAGCCGCCAGATAGAGCTTACTCTCGGCATCCAGTAGGAAAATCCAACTCGTTTGCAGCCCAAAAAGCTCCGCCACATCATGCAGCGCCACATTCAGCGCCCGCGTTAAATCCACTTCCTGATTAAGCGCCTTGGCAATCGTATTCAGGATAGAAAGTTCACGATTACGCCGTTGTAATTTCTGGGTGTCGGATTCCGGTTGTGATCGCGAAGACATGGGCGGAACTTTCAGATAAGAATACTGATTAGATTATACATCGCCTGCTTGCAGATATAATCGTCCGCTGGTACAGTGTACAAAGGTAGCGAACAAAAAAGCTAAGGAGTGTTTATGCTGAATAACAAGCAAAGCGGAACAGCCGCCATCAACGGAACACAAATGTATTATGAGGTAGCAGGCAGCGGACATCCGCTAATCATGGTACATGCGGGTATTGCCGATAACCGCATGTGGGACGACCAATTTAATGTTTTTGCCGAAATGTACCGTGTCATCCGTTTTGACCAGCGCGGCTATGGGCAAACCGCACCCATCGCCGGTGAATATCGCCGTTATCAAGACATTTACGCACTGCTCAAATTTCTGGGCATAGAACAAACCTATTTACTCGGCTGCTCAATGGGTGGTGGAGCCTGCATCGACTTCGCGTTAGAACATCCCGACATGGCAAAAGCACTGATTACCGTCGGTTCGAGTGCAGCCGGATTTACCGCTGATGTTCCGAAGCCACCCATCTGGGAGGCGCTCGCAAAGGCTGACGAAGCCGGTGATTTGGAACAGGTTGCCGAGTACGAGGCACAGCTTTGGTTGGATGGCCCAAACTCGCCTGCCGGACGTGTCGGCGGCGCTGTCCGCCAGAAAATGATGGCGATGAACCGCATCGCGCTCCAAAACGAACAGCTCGATTTGGGCGAACACATTAACCTAGACCCACCCGCAGTCACACGCCTGGATCAATTGAAGCTGCCGATGCTCATCATCTACGGCGATCTCGATACACCCTTCATTCAAGCAGCAGGTCAACATCTAGCACAGCATGTCAGTGGCGCGAAAAGAATCGTCATGTCGGGAGTGGCCCACTTACCAAATATGGAACAACCCTCACTATTTAATCAGCATATATTGACCTTTCTATCAACACTGTCGTCCTAAACTCTTGCTACCTGTCATGTCCTAATCATTACGAATTCTTCTACCGCAAAACACACGATGCGCTGATCATTAAGTAAATACAAAATCGTCGTAGAGGAACTCATGATGACCACGCTAGAGCAACAGTTGCGCGAAGAAATTTGTCTCGTTGGCAAGGAAATGTATCAATACAAGTTTGTCGATGGCACTGCCGGCAACATTTCCGCGCGGTTGGATAGCAACCATATCCTAATTACCCCATCCGGCTTATCAAAAGGCTTTATGAAACCGGAACAGCTCATCATCATTGATATGGACGGCAATCGAGTCGACCACATTGATGAGACTGCCCGCCTAAATCCAAGTACCGAAACACCCATGCATTTAGAAGCTTACAAGCGCCGTTCTGATGTTAATGGTGTCGTCCATGCTCATCCTCCGTACGCCGTCGCCCTCACTATGGCGGGCATTAACATGCAAACCTACACTATCCCTGAAGCAATTATCCTGCTCGGCGCTGTACCCAACGCCCCCTATGCCACACCAGCAACACCTGAAGATCGCGAAGTGATCGAACAGTTAGTCGTCAACCACGATGCCATCATGCTCTCATTTCACGGTTCCTTGACCGTCGGTAAAGATGTGTGGCAGGCGTTCATGCGTTTGGAAACATTAGAACACACCGCCCACCTGACCTATCTGGTGCATCAGTTAGGTGGTGGCAAATCGCTACCCGAACAACAAATCCGCAAATTACTAACCCTGCGCCAAGAATTTGGCTTGATGCATCCCGATGAATTGAGCATCATGCCCAATTAGGTCATTCCGATGCTTCACAAGGCTTATCCACAAAAGAGAAAGGGTATAATGACACTACATCGTTGATGACAAAGGTTGCTAAATGGATAACGGACCCACTTCAAAGCCGCAAAGTGCCTCAAACACCTACGAAATGCTGTGGGATTGCAAGTTCTGTGGTACGAAAAAGTTGCTGGGGAAAACCCATCGTTTTTGCCCCAACTGCGGCGGACAGCAAGATCCCACATGGCGCTACTTCCCTGCCGACTCGGAAAAAATAGCCGTTCAAGATCATGTCTATGTCGGTGCGGATATAATCTGTAAAGCCTGTCAGACGCTCAACGGTGGCAAAGCCGAATTCTGTGGTAACTGCGGCGCGCCCCTCAGTGATGCCGCCCGCGCCACGCAGCTTACAGGCCGCGAAAAAGCCGCCAGCGAATCCTTTGAAACCGAGGATTTGAAGCTGCGCCAGCAGCCGAATCAACTGCCATCTCTGCCGCCTGCCAAACCTGCCGTCAAAAAAGGTGGTATCAAACTCTGGCAGATTATTTTATTGATAGCTGTCGTGGCAATCGGCGGCCTGATTTTCGCGCTCACACGGACGAAATCAGCCAGCGCTTATGTTACCGGCTACAAATGGGAACGCAGCATCGGCATCGTGAGTCTTCAACCGGTTCACGATAAAACAAACTGCGACAGTATGCCGTCCGGTGCCTACAGTGTCTCTCGCAGTTATGAACAGGTCGATACCCGTCAGATACCCGATGGGCAAACCTGCCGCACCAAACAAATCGATCAAGCCGACGGTACATTCCGCGAAGAACAGCAGTGTGAAACCAAATATCGCAGCGAACCCGTCATGGGCTATATGTGTTCATTCATCACCAATCAATGGGTTGGGTCGAGTCCCGTCGTCGCCAGCGGTGATAAAACCAAAGCCCCTTATTGGCCTGATCCCAATGTTTCATCCTGCATATCCATCGGTTGTCGGCGCGAAAGTGGTCGCTCCGAGAAATATATCCTGCAACTCAAGGGAGATGGCGACCGTCCCTTTGAATGTCCTGTAGCCTATGACCTCTGGCAAAATAGCCCGCTCGAACGCGGCTTTAATATCAACGTCGGCACATTGCTCAAAGACTTCCGCTGCAGCAGCTTGAAACCAGTCGGGTAACACACAACCCTTATTGTTGAGGCAGACCATCTCCTTCCAAATCTGGCTCGTAAATAACCTGAGTGTGTGGTTTCCCGGCGGGTCAGAGTGCCCGTCAGGTCTAGCGAAGCTGTCCCGCCGAAAATGGATCCGGATGGCTTCGGCCTCTGGCGGCGCACTAGGTGAAATTCTTTATCCACAACTGTCCATATATTAGACCTTAGGTTTATTTTCGGTTTACCCGACAAACCGTTTCCTAACCATCCGACAACTACACCTCCTTCGTTGCTCCCTCAAAATGGTTAGCACCGACTCCCCTTAACGGTTACCAAATGTCCGACCAAAATGTCACCCTTTACCCCCTCACATCAGTTATGCTGTTTCTGGGGAATGACTCCCTTCCCTTGCGCATGGGCTGTCGGCGAATGGAGCTTGTCGCAAAGCAGCCGACGTAGCGCTGGGGTTAAGGGTTTCCCGCCGCACCTTAACAACCCGCCGCGCATAATGTGTGCAAAATGCTCTGCAGTCTGTGCTGCTTTCCGGGGGCGCGTGTTGTGTCTATAAACTGGCTTGTTTTGGCCGTAGACTGGCGGCTGATGGCTAAATGGCAATGACATTGACAATATTTGCAACAGTTGTGTCGTTTCCGACGATAAGCGAAGCAATCCCGTGTGACGACACAGACACATAACCGCATTTATATTGACTGACACTGACGACTTTTCCGACAATTCTCAACTGCAACTGCAACAACAACAGCATCAGTTGTGTCGTTTCCGACGATAAGCGAAGCAATCCCGTGTGACGACGACACAACCGACACAGACTGGAGCGATCCGACATGTCCGCTACTGCCTAGCTTCCTCATCCTCTGTCTTGGGCCAGCGCCCATACAACCGTGTCAAGTAAGCCAACCGTTCACGCGAAGGATGATCAAGCCATTCACTGGTGAAGCGCCAACCCCAATTGCCCGCCTCACGCCCCGGTGTGTTCATGCGTGTGTCCGCGCCAAAACCCAGCACGTCCTGCAAAGGCACGACCGCAGTATGCGCGACCGAAGCCATCGCCAGCCGGATCAAATCCCATTGAATTTCAGCCACTTTGCGGCCTAGATACTCCGGTAGAAAGTTACGAATGTCGTCAGTTGCCTCATTACTATTCCACCAACCAACCGTCGTATTATTATCGTGTGTACCGGTATAGACCACGCAATTCGATGTGTAATTATGAGGCAAGAAACTATTTTCGCCCCCCGAACCACCAAAGGCGAATTGCAGAACTTTCATACCCGGCAGCCCCAACCCATCCCGCAGTTCGATCACACCGGGTGTAATCAAACCCAGATCTTCGGCAATAATCGGCAGTTCGGCAATTTGTTCAACCACGACATTAAAGAAGTCGAACTTCGGCCCCGGAACCCACCGTCCCTTAATAGCAGTTGCCTCACTGGCAGGCACTTCCCAATAAGCCTCAAAACCCCGGAAGTGATCAACTCGTACTACATCAACCAGCTTGAGCGTCGCTTGAATACGGCTGATCCACCACTGGTAATCATTCTCAGCCATTTTGTCCCAGCGATACAGGGGATTGCCCCAACGTTGTCCCGTCGGGCTGAAATAATCCGGCGGGACACCGGCAATCACCGTCGGGTTACCCAAAGCATCCAGATAATATTCATCACGATTGGCCCATACATCTGAACTATCATGAGCCACAAAAATCGGTACATCGCCCACAAAACGTATCCGCTTTTTATTCGCATAATCTTTGAGCGCGTGCCATTGCTTGAAGAAAAGCCACTGTCGGAATTTATGCTCTTCCATGCTCCGGCTTTGTTTCATTCGGGCTGCGTTTAATGCCACTGGATCACGCAGAGCTTCACCTTCCGACCATTCGACCCACGGTTTGCCCCCATAAAGATTTTTGAGGGCAATAAACAACGCCCAATCATCCAACCAATATGCTTCCTGCGTACACCAGTCTGCAAATTCACTACGCTGGGCAGCCGTCGCAGCCGTATCAAATCGGGTAAAAGCTTTTGCCAGCACATGGTTGTGGTAGGTGATGACCGGGCCAAAATCAACCTGATACGGAGGGAAGTTCGGTACTTTAGCAACATCTTCCGCCATCAACCAGCCGTCGCTGACCAGCTGATCCAAACTAATGAGCAGTGGATTGCCGGCAAAAGTAGAGAGCGACTGATAAGGTGAATCGCCGTAACTGGTAGGGCCAAGCGGAAGCACCTGCCAGATCGTTTGCCCGCATGATTCTAACCAATCAACGAAAGCGTATGCCCATTCACCCAGATCACCAACCCCATAACGCCCCGGCAGTGAGGTCGGATGCAATAACACACCGCTCGAACGGGGGAAAAGAGATTTTTTTGCGGTCATTAAAGTGTCCATTCGCCTTATGATAAAGCGCCAATTTTTATGTGACCGCTATTCTACCTGATTTCACATAGCAGAGTGTATGAGACATTAACCCGGTTGCGCAGCCAACAGTTCTTCTATGGTGAAACGCTTTTTGAAGGTGAACGCCTGTGGAGTTGCACCGTACTGTTCAAGATGTTCCAACTTCTCTTTGGCTTCAGCTACAGTCGGAATATGTCCGGCAAGTATCCACCACAGACCAGCAGCCGGTGTGGTCATCTTCTCAAACCACTCGGCGCGACGGCGAAAAATCTCGGTATGGTCACTGTAATATGCATATTGATAAAGCGCGTCAACTGACTCCCAAACCGACATATTAACAATGACGCGCTCGTCTTCATAAGGGCGAAGCGAAGTCGCATCGTTACCGTCACCCTTAAGTCGCCAGATGAAGCCCTCGGCAGACTCTGCCAGCGCATTGATA
This sequence comes from Aggregatilineales bacterium, assembly GCA_038251045.1. Lineage (GTDB taxonomy): Bacteria > Chloroflexota > Anaerolineae > Aggregatilineales > Phototrophicaceae > CFX2. Next base: position 6,839 of record JBBSBS010000115.1, read on the forward strand.
CGTTCCAGATTAGCGACAAAGTCGTGCATAACAGGGCTATCAAGCGGGGCAACCATACGGGCGATATTAATCTGAGCGAGATGGTAAACCATAAACAGTTCTCCCATAAACAAATATTCAATCCCGTTCGGAACCTTTGACCGCAACATTTTACAACGGAATAAATCAAAACGCTTTTTACATATTCCTAGCATTTACAAGTCGTAACATAAAATGAAATATCTTTACGAAATTTACATCTAATTCACTCTAAGATAATTGAAACGACAATTTACAGGAGTACTAACCATGCCCTTGAAAGCTGAATGGCTAGACGACAAAAAAACGATTATGGGATGCACAGGCGAAGGCGCTTGGACGTGGGCCGCTTATCATGAAGCCCTTGATGGCATCACAAAGCAGTTTATCCTTGCCCAAAAGCGGGTTGATCTGATAATTATCAGTGCGCCGGGTTCGGTCGTACCAAAAGGCTCATCAATGCCCCATTACCAGCGTGCAATGCGCATGATGCCACCAAACGTGGGTCTGCTGGTGATCGTCACAACGAACACATTCGCACGCACTATCGTTTCAATTTTTAGCAAGGTCTATCCCAGCAAAGACAATTTTAGGCTGGTGATGGTCGGTTCACTAGCCGATGCCTACGCCCGCATTGAACACGACCGGATGAAACAAGTGATCAGCGCCGTGAGTTAGTATTCTAATTTCTGTGCAGCGGCACTAACGCCTTGCTATGCTGGTAATGCGACAATTTCTTATCGAATGAGCGCGATGGCTTTTTCAGCGACAGCTTGACGATCCACAGTAATTTCTGTACCGTCACTGAGCCGCTTAAGTTTGACAACACCAGCGTTAACTTCATCCGGCCCTTGTACCGCAACAAGAGGAATCCCCTTCTTGTTAGCATAGTCGAACTGCTTTCCCAATCCTTTGTCCTGCATGTAAACTTCGGTGCGTACGCCACCTGTACGGAGATCCATCGCGAGTTTGGACGACACAGAACGTGCTTCCTCATTGAATACGGTCACAAGCACTTCAACAACTGTGCCGACAATATTCGGTGGATAAAGTTGAAGAATATCCATCAAGTCGATGATACGTTCGATGCCCAAAGAGGTTCCCACATTAGGCAAACTTTCCTTACGGAACATACCGATGAGGTCATCATAACGCCCGCCTCCGGTTACGCTGCCCAGATTAGGCTCGGTAACAATAGTCTCAAAGATTGGCCCGGTGTAATAACCCAACCCGCGCACCATCGTGAAATCAAATTCATAATTATCTAGGGGAACACCAGCGTCTTCCAGATGTGCCGCAAGTTCTCGCAGTTCATCTAATCCTTCGGCAGCAGCGGCTATGTCGCCCATCATGTCATGTACAAAATCCAGATTAGCTAATCCGGGTTGGCGGCTGGTAATCAGTTCGATCATGCGCGCGACAGCCTCGGGCGCAATCCCTCGTTCGAGCAGCTCTTTCTGCACGCCTTCCGCTCCGATTTTGTCGAATTTATCGACACTTCGGTACAGGTCAGGAAGTTGAGCATCCGTCACACCGGAATATTGCCCCATGCCGGTTAGCAATTTACGGTTATTGATTTTGACAACAAATTGAGGAAAGCCCAGTCGACTCAATGCTGTCGTAATCAGGCTAATGATTTCGGCATCCGCAACCATCCCTTTGATACCCACAATATCGGCATCGCATTGGAAAAATTCACGGTAGCGTCCGCGTTGTGGTCGTTCCGCCCGAAAAACCGGCGCAAGTTGATACCGCTTGAACGGCAGCTTGATTTGGTTTTCGTATTGGGCGACGACCCGCGCCAGCGGCACGCTGAGGTCATAGCGCATAGCGACCTCCTCTTTACCGCCGGGGTGTTGGGAGCTGTAAATGAGCTTCTCAGCATCCTCACCATATTTGCCGTACAGCGTTTCCTTGAGTTCAAGGATAGGCGTTTGCAGCGGTTCAAATCCGTACAGGTGGAAAACCTCGCGTACGATACCAAAAACATACTCACGTTTGAGCATGTCCACGGGTAAGAAATCACGCATCCCTTTAGGCAAACGGGGAACGATTTTTACAGCAGCCATCATTTCTTCCTTCAGTTATAGAAACAAAAAAGCGCAGACCAACGTCTGCGCCTAAAAGTTAATCGCCACGGTTGGTTAAGAAGATCTGGTCAAGTCATGATGATGAAACATATCTACCCTCACATAATTACTACATAAGGGTAGCCGAAAAGTGCGACTGATGCAACTGTTTTGACGTACTATAAAATGACCATTTAATTAATTACTCAATAAACGCGTCGAAAACTTTATACAAAATTCACACACTTCAAGGAATGGCACCGCGATTGTGACTTACATTTATGGATAGATGATTTCATAAGGGTGGTTTGAAGTATGGCAAATTTATCCGAAGTACAAACAGCACTTAAACAAGGCGACAAATCTAAAGCTACACAGCTTTTGAAAACAATCCTCCAGAAAAATCCTAGTGCTGATGCATGGGTCATGGCTGCTCGTATGACCAGTAATCCAGAAACAGCCAAGTTGCATTTACAACGAGCGCTGGCGTTTGAACCAAAGCATGTTAAAGCGCGGGATATGCTGCGTGATCTAGGTGGCAAACCGATGAGTGCTTCTGGAGCGATTACTGGCGGTTTATTCTCGGGAATCAGCGCGGAGTTAGAAAAATTTGGGGAAAACAAGCCAATCCTACGCAACTTTAGCGCAGGCCAGCGCAAAACAACTGCTATCACCCTGTTTGTAACACTGACACTTGTTATGGTCGTGATGGTTGGCACCCTTTTGAGTTCGCCCACCCCACCTCCACCACCTTCAGTAACCCCGATAACCGTATTCGAGAGTGATACACTCGTTAGCCAGTGGAATACATCGGGACTGAATATCAATAATTTGGTTCATGTGGGTCAACTGCCTGAAGTATTGTCAAAGGAACAGATTGACTTCACATTAACCGATGAAAATGGTTCGCATCTGGTGAATGTGTTCCTCTACAACAGCATTGGCGACATCGTACAGGATGGTAATCGTCTAACGCCGCTCACCGCAGACGGAAAACATAACATAGATATGCTTCAAACTGCCGTCATCATTTATCCGACGGCCATGAGTGAAGCATCGATCACATTATTGGAGAGTGCTCTTAACCCAGCGCCCGCCGCGCCTGTATAAATTTATCGAGATTATCTAAGGAATTCAGAAGACCATGGAAACAACAAAAACGCCAGCAGTGAATCAAAAACGATTACAGAAAGGTCAAGGTTTGGTTGAATACAGCCTTATCTTGTCATTTGTCGCGCTGGTTTGCATGAGCATTCTTATCGTCTTGGGGCGAACAACGAAAACGAGTATACAGAAGGTAAACTGTGCGGTTGGCAGCACTGATCCTCAATGCAGTTGTGTGAACGAAAAACTAACGGTTACATCGACTTTTACAAATGGATGCAACGCGAGCAACGGGTTGGTGGTCACAGTGACAAGCAGCTGCACTGGAAGCGTATTACGTGTTAACGGCGTCAATGCCACTACACCCGGCAGCTTTACGTGGGCAAATGCTCCGGTGTGCACCGGGGGAGCCACTACATTTGCGGTTCAATCGACCCAACCGGACGGCACCGTGAAAACCTACAACGCGTCGCGACCATAAACATTGACCGATCTATAGCTCGAATCAAAAGTGTGAGGTTGATAACCTCACACTTTTTGTTTGCTATGTTGGTGATTAAACGCCGGCAACAGTATCTTGCGAAGCCGCTTTGGCTTGACTGGCTACATCCCGAAACTGGGCATAGTGCCCTACCTCGTGTTTCAGACCAAAGAGGAAACAGGTCGGCGCGTTAAACTGACCAAGGCGTTCAACAAAGCGTTCGGAGAGGCCACGTACTGTTTCCAAATCGGGATTATCGGGCCATACATCCAGATAGCCTAAGCGCATCCGACGGCTTTCTTCCAGACGTTGTATACATTGGGCAGTCGTGGTGACCGTTTTCCATTCCGTCTCGTGACGCAAACGCGGTTCTGCTGGATAAGCAAGTCCGCGTGCAAGTAGCCCACTGTAGGTTGCCCATTCTTCACTACTGGCAGTTACATGCACCACTAGATGAGCGATACTCCATCCAATTTTCTCCTCACCGGGCTTGGCATCTGGATCATCTGCGTCAAGGTCAACGGGTAAAAACGCCACCTGAGAGTCGTTCAAGCCCTGTACAATTTTAAGTAACGTATCAATTGACTCGTTGGTCGCGGCACGTAAATCATCAACAGTAAAATGCTTTGAAAATTCCAATAGATTTATTTCATGATTATCAACACGGGTGAAGTCCAATAACAAGATATTCTCCTAACAACAATCACAATATACGACTACAAAACAGATTGCATTAAATGGATGCAACCCTAACTATTTTTAGAGGCAAGCAGATCGCCAATTCTTACAGTTAAGGTGGAAAATTTACGAATTAAGGCTATAACTGTTTCGCCTTTCACTTTGTACAGTGTTACACTTTGCAGTGTGTCGGATGTGCCAACACCGAAAAAACACTTCATGAGGAAAATTTATGCTGACACCATTTGAACAATTCCTTTTTATTATGCTGGCGGTGCTTGCCATCGGGGCAACATACAGCGGTTTCCGCGACATCTATTTGATCGTCAATCGAGGCGAAGGACAACTATACCTCGACCATCTGCCGCAGCGGTTATGGAAGGCGCTCACGGTTTACCTGACGCAGCAGACAACACTCAAGACCCGGCGTGTCACCAGCCTATTTCATATTGGCGTTGTGTGGGGGTTCACATATTATTTTCTAGTGAATGGGTTAGATACATTTAGAGGTTTTATCCCCGATTTTCCAAAGTGGCTGGAGAACTTTGGCATCATTTACAGCATCTATCGTTTGCTTGGTGATGTACTAAGTATCGCGGTGCTGGTGGGGGTGGTTTATTTCCTCTTACGACGATTTGTGCTTCCGAATAAGGTTGAGCTTACCTACCACGACAATGTGCTTCTGCACCCGAAGGTAAAAGCAGGCGCAATCAAAACCGATTCGCTGGTAGTAGGGTTATTCATCCTGCTGCATGTTGGTGCGCGTTTTCTCGGAGAAACCGTTTTTGTGGCGCATAACGGACCTGATATTTTCATGCCATTTGCTACGCTGCTCTCGCCGATATGGGGGGGTATGAGCGCAGACTCATTAACGGCGATGGAGCATGTTTTCTGGTGGATAGCGCTGGGTGGTATTCTGATATTCACGCCGTACTTCCCCTACTCCAAACACGCGCACCTGTTCATGGCTCCCCTCAACTTCCTGACCAAGCCAAAGCGGACATCAATGGGCGAGATGGACAAGCTTGATCTGGAAAACGCGGACATTGAACAATTTGGCGTAAACAAGCTGGAAGACCTACCCAAGACCAATATTATGGATGGGTTTGCCTGCATCATGTGTAACCGGTGCCAAGATGTTTGTCCGGCATACACTACGGGCAAGGAACTTTCACCGGCGGCGCTCGAAGTCAACAAACGTTATTTCATGCGCGATCACATGACCGATCTGGCGGGTGGTTCGGAGTCCGAGTTTTCGTTTATCGGGATGGCGATCAGTGAGTCGGCAGTATGGGCGTGTACATCTTGCGGCGCATGCATTGACGTATGCCCGGTAGGCAACGAACCAATGCTGGACATTCTCAATATCCGGCGGGACGCGGTGTTGATGCAGTCTGAATTCCCGACCGAGCTGCAAGGCGCGTTCAAAGGTATGGAACGTCAGGGCAATCCGTGGCAAGCCCCGCGTGAAGACCGCTTTAAGTGGGCGAAGGGGCTGGAATTTCCTGTGCCCACAGTAGAAGAGAATCCGGATTTCGACATTCTTTACTGGACAGGCTGTGCGGTGAATTATGACCCACGTGCCCAACTCACAGCGCGGGCGCTGGTCAAGGTATTGAGCACAGCAGGCGTAAACTTCGCGGTGCTGGGCGAGCGAGAAAACTGCACCGGTGATGTGGCACGGCGAGCAGGCAAGGAAGACTTATACTTTGAGTTAGCGACTGGGAATGTAGAAACACTCAACGAGGTCAACCCCAAACGCATCGTGGTGACCTGCCCACACTGTTACCACAACATCGGCAAGGAATATCACCAGTTCGGCGGGAATTACGAAGTGGTACACCACACCGAACTGATCGAGGAATTGATTACAGCCGGAAAAGTACCGGTCAGCGCCAGCCCGAAGAATATGAGCAACGTTACCTTCCATGATCCATGTTATCTGGGACGGCACAATGATGTCATCGAAGAACCGCGCGCGGTATTGAGCGTGGTAAGCGAAAATTTGATCGAGATGCCCCGTAATAAGAAGAAGTCGTTCTGTTGTGGGGCGGGAGGGGCGCAGTTCTGGAAGGAAGAGGAACCGGGCACGAAGGCGGTCAATGTCGAGCGTTATGAAGAGGCCAAGGCGACCGGCGCACAAGTGCTGGCGGTAGGATGCCCATTCTGTATGCAGATGTTCGAGACTGCGAAGGCTAATGACAGCGGCGAAGGCATGATTATTAAAGATGTAGTGGAACTGATTGCAGACAATTTGACGAGCCAAGCAATCGTCCACGATTAGCGATTAGATGACTACATGAAAGAGGTAGGCAGGAAACTTGCCCGCCTCTTTTTTATTGCAATTACTGCACATTTCCCGCTGAAATGGCGGGCGGGAAGCACGAGAGAAACCGCTGAATTGACAAACTTACGACGCGGCTTGTTCGGCTTATGCCGCCGAAATGACACTAAAACCGCGATTGGCTCCCGTATGTCTGCCGCGTCGTCGTCGGTGCGCCATTGCAGGGGATGGAGGGGAGCAGAGCGCTGAAAATGCAATACATGTATCAACCTTTTGTGGCAACATATCGTTTGGCTTCTTGTGCTAATTCAAGCCAATCTTCGTTAGCTGTTGGTGACAGGGTAAGCCATTCCTTCATGGGGCGACCATGACCGGGATCGAAATTCTGACCTTCGCCGGATTCGATGAGGTCATCGACACGTTGGCGCGGTAATTTGACCACGAGATGACCTTTGACCAGCATGGCAAAGATTTTGTTGTTGACCTTCAATGAACCGGAGCCAAAGACATTCTTGCCCGACGATTCATGAGCCACATCAGAGTCGGCAATAAAGAATTCAACAAGCTGCGCATAACGATTTTCAGTGGTTATGGTTTCCATCTCGGTGTGCATCCTCGACAGACAATTTATCTGTCACAATCATAGCACAAATTTTCTTATTTGAGCGTTCGAGTTTTCAAACTTTGGGCGAATGGTCTGGCCTTCAATTCCCCTACGGCAATTAGACTCATGACCTGTGTGTTTGCTAAAAGGTTTATGATGGTTCTATCGTTCAAAATAGCAAGAGATCAGGTATCGGATGATTCGATTAATAATCAGGTCAACATTGACACTGATGCTGGCATTTACGACTTCAATCCTCACAGTGGCAATCATCGGTAATTTGAAACCAGTAAGCCCATACTTGGCGGGTTTTGTCTCAAACTGTGAAGAAAAACCGAGGCTATGCTGGTACGGTATTGTCCCTGCCAAAATTCTGGCCTCTGACTTAGCAGGCATTATGGAAACGACCGGACTGGTCATGACACGCCAGAACGGATTGGGGTTTCCCAATAGTTTAGAACCGTGTTTCATGAGTTACAGGGAATATGACGATTTGGGCGGGCTGGTTGACGGATTTTTTCTATGGCCACGGCGATGCGCCCAATTTACTCTGGGAGAAGTCATCGGTGTCATCGGTGTACCTGATTATGTGGAGCAAGAATGCTATGGAACCCTCCATTTCTATTTCTTTGGCGGATTACTTGCTGTGACCACATCAGGCAACTGGATTGATTCCAGATCACCAATTGACGCGATCCAATTCAATTCGAAGTATTTCATCAACGATTCCGAATCGATCTATCATTGGCAGGGTGTCTTTTCGCTGCAATATTATCAAAAACGGCAGGGAACCAAATCCTGCATCAACCGTGGCTAACGAAAAGCTTCATAAAACAAGATCAATGATCAACGATGCTGCTATAATTAGGGTAAACATTTCATTTTTTAACGCAGGAGCTTTTTATGCCCACCGAAGTCATCATGCCGCAATTGGGCGACAGCGTAAGTGAAGGTACTGTCAGCAAGTGGTTGAAACGCGAGGGCGAGCGTGTAGAAGAATTTGATCCGCTGCTGGAAGTGAGCGGCGACAAAATTGATACCGAAATCCCCGCGCCTGTGAGCGGCGTAGTGCTCAAAATTCTTATGCCAGTCGGACAATTGGTAACGGCAGGGGCATGTCTGGCGGTGATTGGTGAGGCGGAAGAAATGGTAGAACGTACCGAAACAAAGGTGCAAAGCAATATTGCCCTACCCGCTGTAGTGATGACGAATAACGGACATAGCAGCGAATACACAGGTTATGTATCACCGGTTGTTGCGCGGATGGTGGCGGAACATCAGCTTGATTTAGGACAAATCAACGGGACTGGACGTGATGGGCGGGTAACCAAGAAGGATGTGGAAGGGTATCTGGCAGAAACCCCTGCTCTCCCCGCTAGCAATAAGAATGAGAAAACCGCATTATCAAAAACCGATGCGGTCATTACACCACAGCCGCGCCCAACAGCGAGTATTCCAGAGGGCGTGGGTGAGCTTGTACCGCTTTCGGTGATGCGGCGGACGATTGCCGAGCATATGGTACGGAGCAAGTTGCAGACTGCGCCTCATGCAACGACGGTATTCGAGTTTGATATGTCGGCAGTGATGGCACACCGCAAGGCTAACAAAGAGGCATTTGGGAAACAGGGGGTTAACCTGACGCTCACGGCTTACTTTGCGGCGGCAACGATTACAGCCTTACAGAGCAAACGTTATGTGAATGCACAGTGGACGGATGAGGGCATCTATCTTCACAACACGGTGAATCTGGGTATCGCAGTAGCATTGGACGAGGGGTTAATCGTGCCGGTTATCAAAAATGCTGGCGACCTGAATCTGTTGGGTTTGGCACGAGCACTAAATGACCTGACGACGCGGGCACGGGCAAAGCAGCTTAAAAGTGATGAGGTGCAAGGCGGCTCGTTTTCGATTACCAATCATGGCGTGAGCGGAAGCCTGTTGGCAACACCGTTTATCAACCTGCCACAATCGGGGATTTTGGGTGTTGGTTTGGTGTA
>JBBSBS010000116.1:0-15997 GCA_038251045.1 Aggregatilineales bacterium
ACCAAAATTGGACAGATTGTTTCGGTTGATGTACCGATGACAGCCGGTGTCCATAAAGTGCGTGTGGACTATCAAGAAGTCTCAGGTAATGCCTATGCTTATGTGACATGGGCTGCGGGTAATGCAACCGGGCCAAACTTCCCGGTGCCGCAGGTTTCATACTCGAACGTTAATAACGGGCAGTGGACGGCTCAGTATTTCAACAATGCGGGTCTTTCAGGCTCACCGGTATTGATCCAGAGCGAAAGTAATCCCAGCCATAATTGGGGCAGTGGTTCTCCGGGCGCGAGTGTACCGGCAGACAACTTCTCTGCTCGTTGGACAAGTACCCAAACATTAGACGCAGCTAGTTATCAGGTTTCAGCGCGAGCCGATGATGGTGTGCGGGTATTTGTAGACGGCGTGATGGTCATCAACGAGTTTCACTCGGCGACGACCAATACCTACAGCGCCAATTTGAATCTGGGCGCGGGGCAGCACACCATCATGATCGAGTATTACGAGGGTGGTGGTGATGCTTTTATTGATTACAACCTGAATCGTGTGACATCGGTAATCGTGCAACCAGCTCCGGCAGCACCTGTCAATACGGGTACGACTGCTACCGTGATCGCAGCCCGTTTGAATGTGCGCGATAACCCCAGCGCCACAGCCACTATTCTGCTAAAGATTAATCTGAATGAAGTTTATCCGGTGGTCGGCAAGAATGGCGATACATCGTGGTACCAGATCAATGTCAACGGCGTGAATGGTTGGGTATCGGCACGGTTTGTGACGATTGGTGGTAACCAGAATGTGGCTGTTGCGGCAGCGGCTCCGGCAGTTGCCCAATCGGTTGATACCGGCTTCGACGCTACCGCGTTGGCGACGGTTAATGTGCGTAATTCGCCATCAACACGAGGAACCACCGTGATCGCCAAGATGCAGCGTAATGAGGTCGCGCGGATTGTAGGCCGCACAGCCAATAACGCGTGGTGGCAGGTGAATTATCAGGGTACAGTGGGTTGGGTTAGCTCAACTTATGCCCGTATTCAGGGTGGGGCGGTTGTAAGCCGTATTCCTATAACGGGGTAACTGCGTAAAGCGCTTGCTTGCTTAAAATGATACACAGAAATGGGGTGACATCGGTCGCCCCATTTTTATTTACATGACAGCCAATACTACCAACGGAATGAGCGCACCGACGATAGCTCCGGCGATTACTTGCGCCAGTGTGTGGCGATGCAAGCGCAACCGTGCCGCGCCGACAATTGGCAGCAGCGGGGAAACGAATAACGCGGGTGTAGCCCCAAAGACAATGCCAGTGGCGACTACTGCGACGCTGATGCTCATGGCATGCATACTAATCTGCCATGCAAAGGTGATGACCAGCATCACCACTAACTCCACCAGCGTGATGGCAGCAATCAAGGGCAGAATGGATGGCGCGTTCATCATGCGCAAAACAATCCATGCCAGCACTGCACAGCCAATGGAAACCGCGAAAGGGACAATACGTTCTTGTCGTTCCTTCATATGCAGATCGCTGATTTTGCCATTTCGTACGCGCCAAGCGATGTACAAGATAGGCATTAAGCAAACCAGAATTCCATAGGTCAACGCCCACATAAGACCCTGCACCCGGTTTTCTGCAAAGTGGAATGCAATGAAGAAAACCAGAATGCCCCAAACCATCGGCGGGCTGAGAAGGTTCGAAATTACACGCGCCCATCGTGCATTCATATACGTAGATACGTTCAATACCTGTGCCTCGATAATATTCCAATGATGCAGAAGATGATTATGCCATACATTTAGAACCATAGTTTTCACTCTAACACATCTTTAGTTAAATTAGGTGTAGAGATGTTTAACCCTGTGTTAGAGGTTGGCTGATCACTTGTATGCCTAAGTACGGGTAGGGTGAGGCGGATGTTCAGCCGAGCCGCTTCAGGTAATCCGCACCCTCAAAAATAGTGCGGGTGAGTTGCGCTTCTTCCAATTCAGCAGCATCCAACAAGCCTAATGTTTCGCGAGTGAGCCCCGCCATGCGCAGCGAACCGGTGATAACAATCAACTGTTCCGAAGCCTGTAATGCCTGATCTATGCCGGTTTTTAGATCAGGTTGGATGGTGATTTGAGCCAATTCCAGACTTGCAGAATGTTGCAGGGCTTGTGGTGATAAAGCGCGGTGATTGGAGGGTTGGGTCAAAGTGATATGAAATTGTGAATCGTCAAAGCTGGTTAGGAACGCTTTGGCAGATTTGTCGCGCAGCATGCCCACAATCATGCGGACTGGTTTGCCGGAACTCATCCGGTCAATTACAGCACGCAAATGTCGGGCGCTGCTTGGGGTATGTGCGCCATCGATGAGCAAGGTTTTATTGACGAATCGAATCTTCTCCATTCGACCCGGTAGATGAACCACAGGCGGGATTTCGGGCAGCGGAAAGATCGGAACAATGCGGCGCTGCATAAGGTTGGCACAGGCAGCAAGGGCGAGGGTTCCTACAGGCTTAAATGTGATTTCGGCCTGCTGCTTTGCGGCTTCATGTTGCAGTACATCCGCTACTTCGGGCGTTTGTGGTGCGGCGATGGCGTAACCCTGCGGTTGAATAATACCCGCTTTGTGGGTCGCGACGCTGACCAGAGTGCCGCCGAGCATCGCGGTGTGTTCGTGTTCAATGGGCAGGATCACTGCCAACTTATTGGCTACAACATTGACCGCGTCATATCGCCCACCAATGCCAATTTCCAGAACCGCAATATCAACTGCCTGCTGCCGAAACCACCATAGTGCCAGCGCGGTTGCCATCTCAAACATGCTGTACTGGCTGCCGAGTTTTATTACTGCCTGTTGGACAACTTCGACACCTCTAATAAAGTTGGACTTGGATATGAGTTCGCCGTTTATGGCAAAACGTTCACGAAAACGGTGAATATGTGGGCTGGTATAAAGGCCGACTTTGAGGTTATTGTTCAACAACGCGGCTATCTGATGGCAGGTTGTGCCTTTGCCGACTGAACCCGCGACCACTACCGAGGGGAAAGCCTGTTGTGGGCTGCCAAGCGCATCCAACAGGCTGTGCATATGATCGAGCGAATGGGGTAAATCGGTCGCACGAATCGGCTGGCAAATGGCCTGTAGTGCTTCGGGTAAATCCATCAGGTTGGGTGTTGTTCGAGATAAGTAACCGCAGCAGGTAGTTCGTGTAAAGACAGCAAAATCGCATCTGCGGAATGGGTTTGGTGAGCCAGATACGGGTAGTATTGCCCACGTGAAAAAGGATCATAGGGACGCAAGGAAGCCGGAATCAATGATGAAGCGGGCTTCCAGAGTGTTTTGAAGCCATGTCCACCCGGATACAGGACATCGTCCTCATACAAATCGCCAACCATAATGCGCAAGTTTCCACGATCCGCCCAATCGCCGAAAAAATGTCGATGTTTCTTTAAGCCACTGTGGGTATCTGGTGTGAGGATTGCTGTAAAGTGTTTTGCGAGGCCAAGTGCATGCAGCACTGGCAATTGATATCTAGCCAAGCCTTTGGTGGCAACAATCAGCGCGCGATGTGGGGCAGTCAATTCTTGCAATGCTTCGTGAGCGTAATCAATCACAGACGAATGGGATGCCGCATTCGCAAGTACGAGATCAATAACGTTGGCGGATAAAGTTACCCCCAACTGCTTTGCAACCGTATTAGAAACATCATCCATATCCATAGCCACAATCGGGGATACAGAGTCGTCAAGCTGACGTGCGGCATTTTCGTCCTCGATCATTTGAATGATGGTCGAGGATGGCTGCCCTGTTTTTTGAACGAGTTCCCCAATAATGACCGGCCAAACTGCCGTCTCGAAAGGGTTTAGCATCAGTGTGCCATCAAGATCGATGAATATTATGGTCTGGTACATATGATTTAGCCGGGGAATGGTGGCGATTAACTTTCAATGTATGTTGGATAGACGATGTTTGTCCTCACTCCTTTACTTCAATCGTAAGGAGTGAGGGTGAAGTTGCCTATTTGCCCTATTTGTCGTTCGTATATAAGTCGCGTAAGGCGGGTTCTGCCTGCGGATACAGGAATTCATAACCTGCTTCTTCCAGACGCTTCGGAACGGCACGCTGTCCTTCGACCAGTAACATGGCGAGTTCGCCAAAAGCCAGTTTGAAGGCGATGGCTGGTGTGGGGAAGAACGATGGACGCTTAAGGACACGACCCAGAACGCTCGCCAATTCTGCATTGCTCAAAACTTCCGGTGCAGAAAGGTTATATGCACCGCTGGCGGTGGGAGTTTGCATGAGGAAACGGATTGCGCCAATCTCATCATCAATGTGGATCCACGGCATCTGCTGCTTTCCGCTTCCAATGCGACCGCCAACGAACAGCTTAAATGGCAGTGAGAGCTGCGGCAGCACGCCGCCTTTGGTAGACAATAATATGCCGGTGCGAATGATGATACGGCGCACACCCATTTTCTCAACAGGTTCGGTGACAGCTTCCCACTGCACGCAGGTGCTTGCCAAAAAATCACTGCCGGGAGCGTGGTCTTCGGTAATGTCTTCGTCACCATGCGTACCATAGTAGCCCACAGCCGAAGATTGGATGAGCACTTCAGGTTTTTTGGTGGCGGCGCTGATGGCCTCGACAATAGCGTTGCCAGCGTTGATGCGGCTCTCTAGAATGCGTTTCTTACGTTCGGATGTCCAAGGACTGGGTGGAAAGCCTTCACCAGCGATGCTTTCTCCCGCTAGATTAATAACTGCCCCAGCGCCATCTACCAGCGAACCCCAACCTTGTGCGCTACGTGCATCCCACGTCACAACTTTAACAGCGCCATCAAGGCCGCTGGTTTTGTTGGTGTTGCGGCTGAGTACAATGACTTCGTGATGGTCGTGTGCCAAACTGTTTGCTAATTCTCTACCAATAAGTCCGGTTCCTCCGGTAATGATGACACGCATTTAGACTGCCTCCGGTCAATACATAAAATGAATCTCCCCTTACCTTGATTGTAACTGTGGCTTTTGCCGCGTCAACCTATGCTCATGGGTTGTTCAGTTTTACGGGGTAATAACGGTTATGAAACCCAGACTGACATAGGTGTTTTCGGCAATCGGTAGCCGCTGGTTGGGATCATCACGATCATATAGACCAACGATGATTTGATATTGACCGGACGAAAGGTCTTCCGGCAATGACAATCCGTGCTGGTCAATGATAAGTTCGTCCGGCTGCCAGAGGGTGGTGGGCTGCGAACCGCCAGCAGGTTCACTATCACGCTGTGCGACCAGTATGCCTCCTGCGTTGAGCAGCTGCACGAAAACTTTATAGTGGGTGTCTAATCGACTATCGCTGCGCCATTCCAAGCGCAGTTGCAGGACATCGTCGGGGCGGAAGGTGCGACCGCTGATAGCCGCTCGCTCCAGCATGATTGCGTCACCGAAGCGTTTGTAGATCGGCGTGGATTCAGGCATGGTAGCTGGTGTGGCATATTGTGCGAAGCGCACATCACCATACCAGCGATCTTGTCCAGCCTCGAAGGTGGTGCTGTCCAGTGTTTGCTCGATAACATGGTTAAGATCACGTTCGGCTTCACCCCAGAACAGCACGAAGATACGCTGATGGTCGCGGATGATGTCCTGCATAGCAGCAAGGGTTTGGTCATCATCGCCCCCTAAGCCAGCAGGCAGCGGATAGACGGGCGCATCGCCATGATAGTAATAGCGAAAGACTTCTTCTTGATTGGGCGCATCGAGAATAATGGCATCACCAGCACGTGGATTGGCGAGGATGGCTTGTACCATGCTGCGATAATCGGCACGTTGAAAATGGGGGTCACTGTACAGCGGCATCAGACCGTTATACAGATAGACCAAAAGCCACAGCACTTGTAAGATAGCGAGAGTTAGTGTGATGCGGTCAAGCCGGTAGCCGCGCCGCGCCAATGCCCACCAGCCGCCGATACCAGCACCCATCAGCAGCGCAAAGCCGATTTGGGCGGGGAGCAGAAATTTGAGGTTGGCAGGACGAAAAAGCCCGAACGCCAGAAAGAGAACTACGGGCAGCCCTGCCCAGATCATCGGCAGCAGTGTAGGCCAGATCTTGGTTCTTCCACGCAGCCACAATCCACCGATGATGCCGCCCAGTAGGAGTAACAATGCAAACGGTAAGTAGTTGACCGCGTTGGGGACGAATTCATAGGTGATACCAAGCGCGAACCAGCCGCCGATGATGCCGAGCGCTTCGCCTGCCGGAATGGGCGCACCGGTACTCGGCCATTGTGTCACCTGTCGCAAGGCGGTTGGCAGCCACGGTAGGAACAGCAGCAGGGTGAGCAGGTTGGCGACAATATAAGCGGCGAATACGGCGTACGGAGTACCGCGCTTCACAGCGGTTATGACGAACCAGAGCAGGAAAATCACACCCTGCGCTATCATGATAAACGGATAGGCATACTGTGTGTACAGGCCAGCGGCGTTGATGAGCGCGAGTGCTATTCCCCATTTGAGTGTTTTGCGGGACAACTCGGACGCGTTATGTCGTGTCCCTACAAGATTGACTAATGCCCATATCCCCGCTGCGCCCCACAGTGCCAGCAGGGCGTACATACGGGCTTCCTGCGCATAGTAGATGCTGAAGCTGTTGAGGGCGACCAAGAGCGCCGCCGCGATGCCTGCCGCCGAATTGAACAAGCGTTTGCCAAGCGCGAAAGTAAAGGCCACGCTAAGTATGCTGGCTAAGGTGGAGAGTGTTCGGAGAGCGATCTCAGTATCACCAGTTAAGCCGCGCCAGATGGCTAACAGCCAGTAATAACCGGGAGGGTGGATGTCACGGGCGGCGTTGGAGGCAATGTCCGCGAATGAACGGGTAGCCTGTACATAACTGCTGCCTTCGTCATTCCACAGTGATTGTGTGCCGAGGTTATGAAACCGCAGTATGGCAGCGAGGAAGATAACACCAATGCTCAATGCAAAGACGCTAAGGTGCAATCCTACAGGGGGAGTATGCACAGCGGCTTCAGGTTGCGTTGTTCTCACCTGCGGCGCTCCTGCCATGCGCTAATGATGACGTAGAGCGTCATGCCGAGGGCGATGATTGCGCCTGCCGCTAAGGGGAGGATGTTCTGTAGGGTGCGGTCGAGTACAATGATGGAGTCGATTTGAAATGTCTTATCTCCAACTGAAATCCGATAGATTCTATGTGTTGTTGCAAGAAAAGAACGAGTAATTAATACTTCAACCCAATCGCTGTTAGGCGCAATTAAGTTTAGATTGAAATCAGATGGATCGCCGAGAACGCCACTGTTTTTTACGCGGATAATTATGTCTGTGCCATATGCTGCGAAACTTAGTTTCTCTGTCTCAACCATTTTTCCAAACTCAGTGCCATCTGCATCCACAAGTTTCGCATCATCTGACTTCGTAACCGCCCAACTTTCGGCTTGATGGACACCCGCATACAAAACAGGTGTTTGCGAGGTGATGTACTGCTTCATGCTGTCGTAAATGGGCAGCGGCGTGAAGTCCGGCTCGACCATGCGAAAGTAGTAGAAGGCTTGGTTTTTCTCATAGTCCGCAGGGCGCTTGAAGAACCAGTAGGAGATGTTGCCAATCCACGGCCATTCCTCCTGTGCCCGTTGGTAAGCCAGCGGCATATAGCGGGCGGCTTCTTCTTCGGTGACGATGCCGAACGCGCCGTTCTGAATAATGTTGGCGGGATCGTCCCTTTGTGGATTCCAGGCGGCCTCGCTAATCCAGATGGCTTTGTTGGCATCGTTGTTGGCGACCATGATGTCGCGGATATAAATATTACGGGCATAGGTCAGCGTCATGGGGCGCATCCGGCGGTCAGTGGGGCCGCTGAAAAACCCGTAGCCTTGCGCCGACATGACATCAAAACAAGGTTTCGCACCCGCGTCGTACATGCGCTGGAGGAAGATGAATTCGTTGAGGTTGCTCTCGGTCAATGAAACGGTGGGTGAAAGCGGCCCGCTGATGACCACAATGTCGTCATCAACGGCTTTGAGTGCATTGTAAGTGCGGCACAGCAAATCAGTATAGGCTTCAGGGTTTACAGGTTGGTTGCCCCACTCCTGATTGGCGTTCGGCTCGTTCCAAATCTGGTAGTAGCGGATGCGTCCCTGATAGCGCTTGGCGACCGCGACGGCATAATTCACGAAGTCCTGATAATCATCGGGTGGGGCTTTGTCGCCTGCATCGGGGTTGGCGCGTGTCCATTTGGGCGGGTTATCCAGACGGGCTTGAATCTGGATGCCATATTTGTCGGCTAGATCAACGATGTTGTCATATTTCGACCACGCCGAAACAGCATCTTTATCGTCAATGATGCCATCTTGGTTCAGGTCGTTGCGGCGGTCGGTGAAGTCACCCCGCCCGCTGATTTCGATGTCGTCCCACGGGAACTGCTGCCGGATCATTTTGAAACCAGCATCAGCGATCATTTGTAAGCTGAGGTCGCGTTTGGCAATCTCGACTTCTTGCTGCAAGAAGGTGTTGATGCCGTAGGGCGATACATCGGTGTGGTTGATAGGTGCATCCGGTGCGGTTTGCGGCTGCGGACGGATAAAATTGCCTGCCCACTCGACCATGCCGCGCACCTGTGACAGCGGTGTTTCCTCACCGGTTAGCGACCAGAAAAGATTCCACATCAGGCCATGTTTGGCGAGGTCAAGCGCAAGACCGCCTGTCAACAAAACGAGGATGATAAGACCAATCCATAGGTGGCGACCGAAACGTTTAGGTAGAAGTTGCTTCATCATGCCGCCGATTATAGCCGAATTAGGCCATTTGAGGCGGGGCAAGGTGGGTGAACGATGGTCAAACAGTGACTAGCGAGGCGCTGTGATGTTGTGGTAGTGTCGTGTCGATATTCGTTTTGCAAATGAGGTATTTACTTTTGGTTGATATAACGATTCAATTTGAAGTTGATGATCGTCCGGTCACTCCAGAGGAGATCACGGACGAATTTCTGGCGGATATGCTGGCACATACGGGGGAGCAAGTCCGGCGGCAGGTGGAGCGCCAAATCGGTGATATGCGCTGTGAAGATCATGGTGGGCATCCCCACGTAACAGTCACGGGTACGTATACAACCGACACCGAGCAGATGGAGCTGGCTTACCATGTGGATAGTTGCTGCCAGATGCTTTTGCTGCGGGCAGTGCAGGCGCTCAACCATTAAGCCGATAGTCGTTAGTCTGCGTCGCCACCGGATGAAGTGTCGCGGCTGCTAAGGTCACGCTCGACACTATCCATACTCTCACCTTTGAGCAGCCTTTGGGTGGCCTCATTATAGGTTGAGCCTGCATCCACACCTGTTGTCTCGGTCACTTGCTCGAACATCTTACCGACTTCTTTGGAGTCGCCGGAATTAAAGACGTTGAGCATCTCACCGGAGGAAAGCTGGCTGAGATCACGCCCCGGTTTTTGGATGGCAACCCGCCGGATGCGCCGTATCACATCCGTACTCTGGCAGTTGGGGCAGATGTGTACCGCGACAGGATCGTAATCCTTAATAGATTTGAAGAAGAGGGCGAAACTCCGCCCACAGTTATTGCATCGGTAGTCGTAACTCGGCATAATACAATTGGCCTCTTTAGAGCATACGTGCCAATTTGTTGGCATATGCTGTATCGTGATGGGTCTTATTATAATCGAAAGCCGCCCCTTGATGAATGATCTACAACCGGAACAGCATCCGTTGGAAAAACCTGTGAAGCGTCACCCGCTTGTACAACCGCCGGTGCGTCCGGCAGCGGAACCGCGCCAACGGGTGAATTTGCGTATTCCTTCGGTATCGCCAACTGTTACTTATACGCTGATTGGCATCAATGTAGTGGTGTTCCTGCTGCGCGCGTTTTCGGTACAGATTGATGAGCAGCTATTTTTGTGGGGGGCTAACCACGGCCCGGATATATTCCTCAAAGGTGAATACTATCGGTTAGTAACGGCGATGTTTTTGCACGCTGGCATCTTTAACGAGATGGGGCAATACGCGCTGCAATATAGTTTCCACATTATCTCCAATATGTATGTGTTGTATGCGGTCGGTGTGTCTATGGAGCGCTTATTCGGTCACAGTCGCTTTTTGATTGTGTACTTGCTGGGCGGCCTAGCTGGATCGGTGGCGAGTGCCTTGTTTGGTGGTGCGAACTCGTATTCAGTTGGCGCATCCGGAGCAGTGTTCGCGATTCTCGGCGCGGAATTTATTTACCTGTGGCATCATCGCCAGTTGATGGGTGCGGCGGGTCGGGCGCGCCGACAAACCTTGATTATGTTCGCGGTGTTGACCTTCGTCGGCGGGTTGATCTCACAGTTACCGGGGAGCGATGTGATCATTGATAACTGGGGTCATGCAGGTGGTCTGGTGGGCGGTTTGGTACTGGCTTGGGTCATAAGCCCCATCTTGAATCTACGGCAGCATCCTGACCATGCGGGCGAACTCATTGGCGAGGATATTAACCCGTTACGAAAGCACTACTGGTTCGTCTCGATTTACGCGACTATCCTTGTCATCCTGACGTTCGTAGGGGTGTTCCTCTCGCGCCGCTAGGGTTTTTTGCATCTGTTCCATTTGCCAGCGTAGGAGCGCCAACTGCTGGGCATTTTCTTTATTTTCCTGAGTCAGGCGCGTGAGCACAATTGAATAGTGCAGCAGAATAAACAGCACAAAAATCATCGCAACCAGAAACAGAGCACTGGGTGGGTAAATGATTCCTACGGCGCTGGCTAGGGTATCGAGCAGCGGTCGTGAGAGGCTGAGGATAATCAACACAACGGCGGTTGCCAGCCAGAGCAGCGAATATTCCTCTTTGAGGCGGCGACGGCGGACAAGCTCGAGGACAAAAATGAAAGCCCCGATACCCGCAACAAGCCCGAAAATCATGGCGCGGTCAAGCATGGAAAGGCTCCAGATATAATCAAACGGGTTCGCAGGGGAAATATCAACCTGTGCCGGGTTTGTAACAGCGATAAACACAAAGGCAGCTGATAAGTTACCCGCAAACTTTTGCTTTATGTTCATTATAACCTACCTCACTGCTCTAACAGTATTAATACCGCACTCTGTATTAGAAATACGAATCAAAAGGCCGCTGTCATTTCGACAGCGGCCTTTTTGCTTAAGCTGTTAACAGAGTCAGATTCTGGCGCTGCCGCGGAACATACGCAAGAGTCCCAGCAGAATCACTGCACCAATGAAGGCGACCACGACGCTGCCGATGTTCAGTCCGGTCACAGCGCCACCGATGTTCAGTGCGTTCAAGACGAAACCACCGATGAAACCACCGATGATACCGACGATAATGTCCATCAGCAGACCCTGTGAGCGATTGGTGCTCATCACAATGCTGGCAAGCCAACCTGCAACCGCACCCACGATAATCCAAGCAATCAGATTTACACCGTCCATTTTAATTCCCCTTTGTCTGAATATCATTACTAGCTATCTGAACACAATCATAGGCTTTTATGCGGCAAAGCTCATCCGAGAGTTGGGGGATTTTTGAATAGGTGAAGTGGCTATGATTGTGTAGCCCTTGTCAATGCATTTTGCTGGCTGTATGTGGCTCTGGTAGGGGAAACGTCGGTCGAAAAAACTCAAACGAGCGTGTATAGTGAGTGGTGCGCGTTTGGAATATGCCTAGTGAAGGAAGAGTCATTTGATACGCCGCCATACCCCTGATTTTGCCATTTTCGCGCTGCTGTTCATCCTGTCGCTGGTGCTCTTCTGGCAGCAAACGATGGGTGGGCGCACGCTCCTGCCAACCGAAAATCTGTACCAATATGAGCCGTATGCAACTTACCGCGAGGTGGCAAAAGCACCGGACGTGCCGCATAACGCGCTGCTTTCTGATCTGGTGCTGGAAAACTTTCAATGGAAAAGTTTTATCCGCGAAAGCATCAGTAAGGGCGAAGTGCCATTATGGAATCCGCATCAATTTAGCGGCATTCCGTTCTTGGCTGCGGGGCAGCAGTCCACATTGTATCCTTTCAGTGTGCTTTATTATGTGCTGCCACTACCGGCGTCATACGGCTGGTTCACAGTGGTGCAGTTGTGGCTGGCAGGGATGTTCATGTATCTGTTCCTGCGCGGCGTGGGTGTCGGGCGTTTCGGCGGGACGTTGGCAGGCGTGGTGTATCAACTGAGTGCTTTTTTCGTCATCAGCGCTGTATTCCCGATGATTATCGCGGCTGCGGCATGGCTCCCATTGGTGCTGCTGGCCGTCGAGTTTATTGTGCAGCAGCGTCCAGCATTGAAAGGGCGACCGGCGACCATTCCGTGGGTGGTGCTGGGTGCGGTGGCACTCGGTTGTAATGTGTTAGCCGGGCATGTCGAGATTACCTATTATGTGCTGATTATCGCCGGATATTATGTGGCGGCACGCTTGATCGTCCAGTGGTGGGCGCGGCGCAAAGCAATCCCCCAACAGACAAACAGTCTCATGTGGATTTTTCAACGCGCGATCTGGTTGTTGGGTATGGCGGTGCTGGGGTTGGGACTCGGTGCGATTCAGTTTGTGCCGCTGTTTGAACTAGCGAGTATGAATTACCGCGATGGGCGGGCAACATTGGCGGAAGTCCGCAATTGGGCGCATCCACTGCGGGATGTGATCCAGTTTTTGCTGCCTAATTTCTACGGAAATCCGTCACACCACAGTTACTTTGATGTGTTTAGCGGGCAGATGGTGACGCAGTTCACCAACCTCGCCGCAGAACCGATCACAACTATTTCGTGGGGCATCAAGAATTACGCCGAAGCAGCCTTGTATCTGGGCATCCTGCCGCTGATATTAGCGGTATACGGATTGTTCAATGCGGGAATTAACCGCCGAGACACCGAGAAAGACGAGAAATCAAAAGCGCCATATAAGCTGATATTTGTGCTGTTGACCGTGGTGTCGCTGACGTTCATGTTCGGGCTGCCAACTTATGCGCTGCTGTACTACGGGTTTCCCGGTATCAACCAGCTTCATTCGCCATTCCGCTGGATATTCGGGGTGACGGTGGGGGTGGCGGTGCTGGCAGGTTTTGGGGCGGATGCGCTGGCGAACGGTGGAAAAGCGGTACGCATTACACGCCTATTCGGCTACGCGGGGATAGGTGCTGGCGGGCTGATTTTGCTGGGTCTGATTGTGACACGGTTATTCTTCGCCCAGATCGAGCCGTTGGTGCAGCGTATCGTAACTGAAATGGCGCTGGCGAGTGATGCTTTTAGCGGCGCGAGGATGTTTTACAGCTACCAGTTTGTGAATGTGGCGATGCTCGGCTTGATGCTGCTGGGCGCGGGCGTGGTGTTTTTGTGGGCGGGGAGTCGCAAGCGGGAGGGTCTCAGACCCTCCCCTACGGAAAGTAGTCAAGCAGGACGTAACCACATCAAACTCTGGCAAGTCGTTGCCATCGCATTGGTAGCGGTGGATTTAATGGCGGCTTCATGGAGCTTTAACCCCGCCAGTGATCCGGCGCTGCTGGATTTTACGCCGCCTGCGATTGCGTGGTTACAGCAGCAGCCGGGGGAGTGGCGCTATACGGTCGTGGATGATGTGACGATGGGCGACCGTGGCAAGATCATGAACGCCAACATGGGCTGGCGCTACGGGTTGGATGATATTCGTGGATACGAGAGCATCATCCCCAAACAATACGTGGATTTTATGAGTCAACTCGCGCCACAGGTGCAATTGGATTACAACCGTGTCGCGCCATTCTATACGGATGCGCAGTACGCGGCGATGGGGCAAGATTTCCGGCTGGAAGATGCGCTCGAATCGCCATTATTGAAGCTGCTGAATGTCCGCTATGTAATGACTTCGAAGCACTTCACCATGCCCGAAGAGCTGCTGACCAGTGATAATCTGCGCGTCCAACCGAGTTGGCGGTTGGCACATGAAGATGAGGCGGTACGCATTTGGGAACACACCTACTCACCGCGTGCCTATGTGGCACAGCCGACGGATGGTGGTGAGCCGACTACAGCGATGGATTGGATTTACGGTTTTGATGTGGTGATTGATAGTGATACCGGTCGCGAGAAAATCATACAGGCGCATGTGCAGAACAATATGCCGTCGTCGTGGCTGGTATTGAGCGAGACGTATTTACCCGGCTGGCGGGCGTTTGTGCGTCCGCGTGGTGGCGATAAAGATACCGAGCGCCCACTTGAAGCTGTGAAAGTAATGGACAATTTCATCGGTGTGGATGTGTCGCTGCCGGTGGTGCAAAAGGCGTTCGCGGATATACACGATAAGCTGCCAGAAGCGCAGCGCAGCGCACTCGATGACGGTCAGCTGACGCTGCGGGTGAGCTACAGCCCACCAAGTTTCCAGATTGGCTTATTCGCCTCGTTCATCAGTGGGATTTTGCTGGTATTCATGGGCGGGATTTATCTGTGGCGGTTGTTTGTGAGCGCGGGTGGGCAGACGAGCGGGGTGCAGGTGGTAGCACGCAACAGCCTTGCGCCGATTATCCTGAACCTGTTCAATCGGGGAATCGACTTCGGCTTCGCCTTTATCATGCTGCGCATATTGGGGCCGGAAGGCAGCGGCATTTATACCTACGCTGGTTTCATCTTCGGCTGGTTCGACATCTTCACTAACTTTGGGCTGAATGTTTTCCTGACGCGCGAAGTGGCGCGTGACCCCAGCAAGGCATGGCGCTATTTCTATAATACAAGTGTGCTGCGGCTGCTGTTGATGGTGGTGGGGGTAGTGCTGCTGGCGGGATTCCTCTCGGCACGGCAGGGGTTGGAAGGCAGCACACCGTTGACTCAAGAGGCGTTGATCGCGATTGGTTTGCTGTATATCGGTTTGCTGCCGAACAGCTTGAGCACGGGTATGTCCGCCTTGTTTTATGCTTTCCAGCAGGCCGAGTATCCGGCAGCGATTTCGACCATCGCCACCATTAGTAAGGTGATATTCGGGCTGGCGGCGCTCGTGCTGGGTTATGGGGTTATCGGGCTGGCGGCAGCGAGCATCATCACCAATACGATCACGCTGGTGGTGATGGTATGGGTAGGGCGCGGGCTGCTGAAAGATACGGTGGCATCAGGAAATACCGGAGCAGTACAGCCGCAGCGCGATTACCGCCCTGACCGGAAGTTGATCGGCGGGATGCTGAACGAGGGCTGGCCTTTGATGCTCAACCACTTTCTGGCGACGATATTCTTCCAGATTGATGTGGTGATTATCCAGTATTTTCAGGGTGATACAGTGGTCGGGCAGTACGGGGTGGCTTATAAATGGATTAACGCGCTGAATGTGATTCCGGCGTTTTTCACGATGGCGCTGCTGCCGGTGATGTCACGGCAGGCGCATGAAGATCGGGCGGCGTTGAAGCGCAATTACGGGTTAGCTATCAAGCTGCTGGTGAGCGTAGCGCTGCCGGTAGCCGTGGTGTTTACGGCGCTGGCCTTTTTGCTGACCGGAATTTTGGGCGGCAGCCAATATCTGCCGGACGGGGCGATTGCCACCCAGTTGATGATCTGGAGCATTCCGATAGGTTGGATTAACAGCCTGACCCAGTACGTGCTGATCGCGCTGGATTTGCAACGGCGCATTACACGGGCGTTCTTCTTCGCGGTGGGCTTCAACATCATCAGCAACTTGATCTTGATCCCGCTGTACAGCTATCGGGCGGCTGCGGTGACGACAATCTTATCCGAGTTGGCGCTGTTGATTCCGTTCGCGATCATCCTTCAAGGGGCAGTCGGGCGGGTTGAATGGGTGCGCTTGTTGTGGAAGCCGGTAGTGGCAACGGGCGCGATGCTGGCAGTACTGCTGCTGCTGGGAACTTTCCCCGTTATTGTGGGTGTGATGGTGAGCAGCGTGGTGTACGTGGTGCTGCTGCTGGCACTGCGCCCATTGGATGCGGATGAGTTGGAACGGTTAGCCCCGCTGATGCCGGGGCGTATACGGCGGGTGCTAAGTCCGGCGTACAGAGCCGCCAGTTGACGATTTTGTATTCGGTCATATCAATTGCATTTACTGCAGACGTTCCGCT
>JBBSBS010000117.1:0-15996 GCA_038251045.1 Aggregatilineales bacterium
AGTCATAGGTTGACCGTAGGGTGTGCGTCCAAACCAATCCCCTTTGTTATGAGTTTATTAGTTATAGAGCTTGAGCAAAGGGGAATCGTATTTATGCTGACCAGAAAAATAATTATCTTGTTCGTATTAATAGCCGCTATCTGTTTAAGCGGTTGCAACCTATCCCAATCGGGTGCGGCAGATGAAGTGGCGCTCAATCCACCTACACTATCCATTATGGTCACCAATACCGTCATTCCGAGTCTAAGTCCCACCCGTACAGCGCTGGCAGCCGCCCCCACTATTACCGTTTTAGACAGCGCAACGCAGCCCCCACCCCAAATTGTAAAGGTCGCAGCCGCCGCAACCCAACCACCCCCATCCGGTGTATGTTCACTCAAAGCAGCGGGTGATTACGAAGTCAACATTCGCAAAGGACCCGGAACCCAGCATGACATCATCAGCGCTTTATCAACCGGGCAGTATATGCTGGTGATTGGTCGTGCGGATAACGGCTGGTTACAAATCGCTGTGTCACGCGAACAAGTCGGTTGGGTTTCCCCCAAAGTAACCACCTTGTATGGCTCGTGTGGCAGCCTGACCACCACCACATTCATCAACGGCGCGGCTAATCCGACTCTTACACCAACCCCCACCGCTATATTTGGCGCTGATATTGGCACAGCCAGCCGCTTTATCGTGACCACCTCAGCCGTCGGAAACATTACGGCAGGGACGGCAG
Organism: Aggregatilineales bacterium; assembly: GCA_038251045.1. Lineage (GTDB taxonomy): Bacteria > Chloroflexota > Anaerolineae > Aggregatilineales > Phototrophicaceae > CFX2. The sequence goes on from JBBSBS010000117.1 coordinate 722, forward strand.
TGCGCATCAGTACCGCACGCTTCACCGGAAGCGATTGGTTATACGACATTGTGACCGCCGATGGACGAACGGCGGTTGCCAGTCAGGCGCAGTTGGCTTTTAGCTCGACAGCAGGATTATTTCCATTTCCAACCGCCACTCCTTTCATCTGGACGGCGACTGCGGCTGCACCAATCATGGAATTGCCGGGTGATGTTTCCGCCTCTGATGTGGTCATCCCACCGGACTTGTGTACGGTGACCGCCCATTCCACGACCAACCTATATGCCAGTCCCGGTTCATCAACCGTCGTCGGTGTGTTAAAGCCGGGGCCGTGGGCGCAGGTCGGCGCTGTGAATGCCGACGGTTGGTACAAAGTCACCATCTGGACGGATGGTCGGCAGGGTTGGACGACACTCGGTTCCGTTGAATTGCACGGCCCTTGTGGTTCGCTGCCCGTTGAATAGCAAAACACATCTGTGAAACAGTGACCACCAGAAAATCGAGATGATCTGCAAAGCAGCGACTTAGGCCACAATATCCGGCAGTTCGGATAGCGACTCGATCACATAAGTAGGTGGCGTGGTCATCCGCGCCACATCCTCGCGGGTGGATGCCCCGGTCATAGTAGCTGCGGTTTGCATCCCGGCCTGCTGCCCCATAAATATATCGGTTTCCAAACGGTCACCGACCATCATCACCTGCGCGGCGGGCAGCCCCAACTTTTGCAGCGCCACCTCGACGATCAGCGTTGAAGGTTTGCCCGCCAGCAGTTCCACTTTGCGTCCGGTCATGTGTTCCAGCGCGGCAATCGTGCCACCGGCATCAGGAATACCGCCACCGGGCATCGGGCACGTTTTATCAGCATTGGTAGCGAAGAAATGCGCCCCATTGCGCAGTGCTTGGTAAGCCGTGTTCAGTTTGCGATAATCCAGCGTCCGGTCGAAGGCCACCACAACGGCATCCACACCCTCAGGACGAATGACCTCCATCGGATCTTGATCGAGAAACTCATTAACCACCGTCAGTCCGAAGCTGCGCAGTTCGTTGAGCAGGTTGCTTTCACCAACGACATACAAGCGCAGCGCGGGCTGTGTCTTTGCCAGATGATACCCCAGCACATAAGCCGACGTGATGACATCATCAGCGCTGGTTGGGATGTCCAGCTTAGTCAGTTTACGGGCATAATTATCACGCGGCTCAAGCGGCTTATTACTAACGAACAGCACCCGCTTACCCATCTCGCGCAATCGAGCAATACCTTCGACTGCACCGGGCAGCGCGCCCTCGCCCAGATAAACTGTGCCATCCAGATCAAATATGAATCCATCGACCGCCTGCTGCATCGTAGCATCCCCTGTAAATATTCCGTTTATTTAAATACAGATCTATCATGCCGGAGTATACCCTGTGTTTGATGAGTGTATGTAAGCGGCAGGCATCTGTGGATATTCATTAAGTCAGCCAGTGAAAATGACAAAATGAAAACGCGGCGTACCCTACGTGGGCCGCCGCGTCTTTAATATCCAATTTTATCGCAACGTCTAGACTAACGATTAACGTCCGTATGGATCACGCCGATTATTGTAATGTGGGCGCGGCACACGTACCGGAACAGGCACGGGTACACGTTTGGGTTGTGGCGGATTCAACACGCGGTCAACCGAGTCAAGGAGTTCACGAAGTCGATTACTGAGCTTGTCCAACACGTTCTGCTTTTGTTTTGCCACAATGCAGCCTTTCTCGTTTTGCACCACTGATCATAAACCCAGTGGCAGCGGTGTGGAAACAAAAAACCCCTATCAATCAATACCCTGTGGTATGTGAGGGGCGAAACGGCTTTGCTATGCATTTTGGGAACAGGATTGCTTCTATGGACCTAAAGGGACTCGAACCCTTGACCTCTTCAATGCCATTGAAGCGCTCTCCCAACTGAGCTATAGGCCCGCAATAGGCGAGCATTGTAGCCGCTTCATCCTGTCATGTCAATACTACACAGAATACAGCGTTTTTCTCATTTTGGCTATAGTCCAAAGATTTTTTTAACACAATTATTGCGGTTTAGTTACGGAGATACTCATAATTGGCTAACTCGCTTTCTTGCTTGAGGAGCAGTCTTCTGCGTCACTGTCGTTTGTCCTATCGAATTTGGCTATAAGATGCCAATGACAGCATCCGATTCACTGCTACAATTAGAGTTTCCTCATAAAATAAAAATGACCGCAACAGGGAGTGATTATGCACATCTCGGCATTACATACCTATCCTATTAAGTCATGTGGCGGCCTGAACCATACCACACTTGCGTTCGATAAACGCGGCCCGCTGTGGGATCGCCGCTGGCTGGTGACGGATACCGAAGGCATGTTTTACACGCAGCGCGAACTGCCGCCGATGGCCTTAATACAGCCGTCCTTCGATAATGGCACACTGCGCTTGACCGCTCCCGCCATGAGCGAAATCAGTCTGCCGCTTGAAAACGTGCGTTCTGAATCCCGCCCTGTGCGCATCTGGAAAGATACCTGTGAGGCATGGGATGAAGGCGATGCGCTTGCTGAATGGTTCAGTGATTATCTCAAAGTGGATGCCCGCTTAATGCGCATGACCGATGATCATGTGCGTCAAGTGAATGCCAACTATGCCCCCAGTCCAGCGCAGGTGGGTTTTGCCGATGGCTATCCGGCGTTGATCGTTTCCGAATCTTCGCTGGATGACCTCAACCAGCACCTTATCGAGCGCGGCAGTGAGGCTGTTCCAATGCGCCGCTTTCGCCCCAACATCGTGATTACCGACAGTCCGGCTTTTGCCGAAGACACATGGCGCGAAGCCCAAATCGGTTCGATGACATTTGATGTCGTCAAGCCCTGCGCCCGCTGCGTGCTGACCACCGTTGATCCCGCCACCGGCACAATACCCAACACTGCCGAGCCGCTGGCGACCCTCAACACCTATCGTAAGCAGGATCGTGGCGTGATGTTCGCCCAGAACGCCATTCACCGCGCACCGGGGATGCTCACGGTCGGTGATCTCGTCAACGTGGTCGAATATCAAGCGGTGGTGACTTAAACCGATAGCGCTATCTTCGTCCTTCGTTGAGCGATAAGAATATTGGAGTCTGCGCAATGTGGTAAGTGATAGCTGAACTCTTGGATACAGAAATGCCTGTTGCTCCTGTATTCAAGCCGAACCACGACTAACCACTTGACCAGACTCTGATAACGATTCACGCGGAGGATAATATGACCCGAATTCATCTGGACACCGATATTGGCGGCGACATGGATGATGTGTGTGCCCTCGCGATGTTGTTGAAATGGCCTGACCTCGAAATCACGGGTGTGACAACCACCGCCGAAGAAGGCGGCAGACGCGCTGGCTATGCCCGCTATGTGTTAGATAGGGTGGGGCGCGCTGACGTACCCGTCGCGGCGGGTGCGGACTTAGCCGATGGTCATTTCCGCTACAACCAACTTGGGTATCCGCCCGATGAAGAAAATTGGCCTGATCCGGTTACGCCGCGCCCCAACCCCGTTGATGATGCGCTGGACTTGCTCAAAGCCAGCATCGAACACGGCGCGATACTCGTCGGCATCGGCCCACTGACCAACTTCATGCTGGTCGATCAAAAATACCCCGGCATTTTGAAGGATGCCAAGCTGTTCCTGATGGGCGGTTATGTCTATGACATCCCTACTGGTTTCCCTCAATTTAGCAAAGAAGATGACTGGAATATGCAGCTTGATATTCAGGCGACGCAGTACGTCCTACAGCATGCCCATCCCACACTCGTCCCGCTAACACTCACCGCCCAAACCGCATTACGCCGTTCTGATCTCCCACCCTTATCCGCTACAGGCCGATTAGGTGAACTACTGATTCGGCAGGCCGAGTTGTTTGCCCGCAGCGAAGGATTTGAAACCAAATATGGTGCGGCTTGCCCCGGACTGCCCTCTGACATCATCAACTTCCACCATGACCCATTAGCCTGTGCCATTGCTTTAGGCTGGCAAGAGAATCTAGAAATAGAAACAGTACCGCTGAAGTTGGAAGTCCGTGACAGTTATCTCTACGAGATACCCGATCCCGACGGTATTCCAACCCCTCTCGTTACCTGCATCAACGCGAATGCATTTAGCGATTTCTGGGTCAATATACTAACAAATTAGAACGTTTGTACATTGTAACACGACATAAGGAAATATGTTCTACGCACGCAGCATCTAGTGATGATAAGATCGGCGATGCTCTGCCTGACTTATGATTTGTTGCAGACGATAATGCACAATAAAGTGCCCTGCAAATGAGCTTAAATCGGTAACCTAGCCCAAAGGAAATATGATGACCCAAACCGGAGCGAACGGCGCTCATGCCAACCCAACCGCCCCAGCTCGTGCCGGACGGCGGGAGTGGATTGGTCTAGCCGTTCTGTTGCTGCCCACTTTACTGATCGTCATGGATTTAACGGTGCTGCATTTAGCCGTACCCCACTTGAGCGAGGCCCTTAAGCCCACCAGCGCCCAACTGCTGTGGATTGTAGATATTTACGGCTTCATGATTGCCGGCTCACTCGTCACAATGGGGACGCTGGGAGATCGCATCGGGCGGCGTAAGCTGCTGATGATCGGCGCGGTGGCATTCGGCATTACCTCTGTGCTGGCGGCGCTCTCGACTACCCCTGCCATGCTCATCGCTACCCGTGCCTTGATGGGTATCGCCGGGGCAACCTTGATGCCCTCCACCATGTCATTGATCCGCAATATGTTCCTTGATCCCCGTCAGCGAACCGTCGCGATTGGTATTTGAGTTTCCGGCTTTTCGGCAGGGAGTGCGATTGGCCCCTTAGTCGGCGGATTTCTGTTAGAACATTTTTCGTGGGGGGCGGTCTTCCTGATAGCCGTGCCGGTGATGGTGCTGCTGTTAATCGTCGGCCCATTCCTACTCCCCGAATACCGTGATCCGAATCCGGGGCGTTTCGACCCGCTGAGTGCCATCATGTCCTTAGCGGCAGTGTTATCCATCATCTTTGGCCTCAAGCAGATTGCACAGGACGGCGTAGGATTGCTGCCCATAGTCTTCATTGTCGTTGGTCTGGTCGTCGGCGTACTCTTCGTTCAACGCCAGCATACGCTGGCTGATCCGTTGATAGACCTTCGGTTGTTTCGTATTCCGGCCTTCAGTGCTTCGCTGGTCATCAACACCTCAGCCATCTTCGTCGGCTTCGGTTCATTCCTGTTCATCGCCCAATATCTACAACTGGTACTCGGCCTCTCGCCATTAGAAGCCGGTTTGTGGTCGGTGCCGGGTGCGATTGCCAATATCGTCGGGTCGAATGTCGCGCCGCAGCTCGTACGCCGTATTCGCCCCTCATATGTCATCGCCATCGCGATGGCCTTCGTCGCCATCGGCTTTGGCATGATCGCCCTCATCGGTCAGAATTCGCTGGCATTGGTGGTCATCGGCAACACCATTCTCTCCATCGGTTTTGGCTTTACCTTTACGCTGACCTCCGACATGATCATCGGAGCAGCCCCGCCGGAACGCGCTGGCGCAGCCTCGGCAATCTCCGAAACCAGTAATGAACTGGGTGGGTCACTCGGTATTGCCATCCTTGGAAGTCTCGGCCTCGCCCTCTACCGCAGCCAGATCGCCACTAATGTTCCACCAACCATCCCGGCGGAAATGGTAAAAGCTGCACAGGAGACTCTCGGCGGCGCGTTGGCAGGAGCCGCGCAGCTCAGCGCCCCACTCGGCGATACGCTGGCGAATATCGCACGCGAAGCATTCACCCATGCCTTACAGGTGACCTCTGCCATCGGTTTCGTGGTCGTGATACTGATGGGTATTCTAGCGGTCGTCGCCTTGCGGAATGTGCAAATCCATAGCGAAGGCGAGCCGGATGCCCATCTGGAAGGCGTGTCGGTCGAACTGATACCAACTGCACATCCGCAGCCTGAACTACAGGTCGGTGACTGACCATCAAATTGGTGTCAACGCATTTACCGAATAGTGGGTTAATATCGTCAGCCATTAGGTAAACCTATGCTTCAGAAAAGGGTCTTACAAAGTGGCTGACTATGATCTCATTTTACGTGATGGGTTGATTTACGATGGCAGCGGACAGCCGCCGGTTCGCGGTGACGTGGCAATACATGCAGACCGGATTGCGGCGCTCGGTGACGTTGGTGATGCTACCGCCAATCGCGAAATCCAACTGAACGGCCTCGCTGTCGCCCCCGGCTTCATCAATATGCTCAGTTGGTCAGTCGAGTCATTGATTGAAGATGGACGTTCGCAAAGTGAAATCCGGCAGGGTGTGACGCTGGAAGTCATGGGCGAAGGCACATCAATGGGGCCGATGAGTCCTGCAATGAAAGCCAGCCGCACCCGTGGCATCCTCGGCAATAGCCACATTCAGTATGAGGTCGAATGGACGACTCTCGGTGAGTATCTGGATTATCTGGAACGGCACGGTGTTTCAACCAACATCGCGTCCTTTGTGGGCACAGGTACATTACGCACCTATGTCATGGGGGATAACGACCGTCCACCCACTGAAGCCGAACTGCAAGCAATGGCTGATCTGGTACGGCAGGCCATGCAAGAAGGCGCAATGGGCATGTCCGCCGCCCTCATCTACCCGCCAGCGGCTTATGCCAGCACCGACGAACTGATTACACTAGCCAAAGCCGTCGCTGAATATGACGGTATGTACATCTCGCACATCCGCAATGAAGGCAGCACTTTTGTCGAAGCCATCCAAGAATTTCTGACCATTACCCGCGCAGCCAACCTGACCGCCGAAATCTATCACCTCAAAGCCGCAGGCAAATCCAATTGGCACAAAATGGATGAAGTGATTCGTCTGGTAGAACAGGCACAGGCTGAAGGTTTACCAGTCACCGCCGATATGTACAACTACGAATTCTCCGGCACAGGCTTATCCTCCTGCATCCCGCCGTGGGCGCATGATGGCGGGCATAATGAATTGATCGTCCGCCTAAAAGACCCCGCCACCCGCCAACGGATCAAGCAGGACATGAACACCCCCAGCTTGGCATGGGAGAACATGTATAACGAATATGGTGCGGATCGAATTTTATTATCCGGCTTCCAGAATGACGCGCTCAAAGGATACACCGGAAAAACATTAGCGGAAGTCTCGGCGCAGCGTGGCACAGCCCCCGATGAAACCCTCATGGATTTGGTGGTTGAGGACAACAGCCGCATTTTTACCATGTACTTTTGCATGGCGGAAGACAATCTGCGTAAGCAGATCAAGCGCTCGTGGGTCAGCTTTTGTTCGGATGCCGAGTCGCAAGCACCGGAAGGTGTGTTCCTCAAAACCAATCCGCACCCTCGTGCGTATGGCTCATTCGCTCGCTTGCTAGGTAAATATGTCCGTGATGAACAGTTAATCACTTTGGAAGAAGCCGTGCGTCGTTTGACCAGCCTGCCTGCCACCAACCTCAAACTGAAAGAACGCGGGGCGCTTAAGTCCGGCTACTTTGCCGATGTGGTGGTGTTTGACCCCGCCAAAGTACAGGATTACGCCACGCCCGATAAGCCGCATCAATACTCGACAGGCATGCTGCATGTCTTCGTCAACGGCGTGCAGGTGCTTGCCGATGGTGAACATACCGGCGCGAAACCGGGGCGCGTCGTGCGTGGGCCGGGCTATACGGGATAAATTCTGATACTCGTGTGAGGAGGCTAACAGTTAGTCTCCCCGCCCGTTGCGCGGCGAAGGTAAAATTGATTGACTATCAAGAATTTGCACAAATACATGCCGCAAGGTTTGTAAACTCGAACGAAAAACCGTTGACTCGATACGATCTTTTGTTCTATAATTAATCTGATCATTCGCCTAATTTGGAGATTTCCGCATGGCATCAACGCTAACTATTCCACCAAATTCTTTAGGTCTCTGTGCTTAAATCGTCTACGGACATTGGTTGTCACTTGTCGCTTCTGGCAGCGGCGGCATCACCGGAGCAAGCCGCGGCATTTGTGTCATTTCAGCGGGTTTAGCCTTGCTTCCTGCCGACACAAAATCCCACTTCGGCGCCGCGCTCCCTCACTTCCGCCCGCCATTTCAGCGGATAAATATGCAAATTATGCAAAAATGCTGTAACAACTGCAATATTTGCAATACTTTGAACGCTTAGTCGAATAATCACTTACCCGCGGAGCGAACGGATATACGCCTCACTATCCGGTATATGCACCGGCAGATGACGGTACGGTGGGCGCGGGGGTGCGACCAGAATAATCTCCAGTACGCCGCCGAGGTCAAGCGCTGTGCCCGTTGGAAATGGAGCAGCCGTCTGCCAATCGGCATCACTCAGATTGCGGATCGTCGCCGTCAATATGATTTGGGTCTGATCCCATTCATTTAAGGCTTCAGCCAACGTCAACCCACGCCGGTCTTCGATGCCCCCATAATGAATAGCTCGACCACCACTCTCGGTCTGCATGTCGTCAATCGCGAAATGTTTTTCGCCGCGTTTCCAGGCCTCAACCGCTTCAATCGAATACGCCTCATAAGTAATGAGATGTGCCAGCAGGTCTTTGAACGAGAGCTTTTGATCCCAATACAACCCGTAGCGTATCGTATCTGCGCGGGTCATTTCTTCAGGGGTGAGGGTATCAATCAGGTCACGCACAGCCCCATGTTCGAGGTCCAACTGCGTCAAGGCGATTTTACGACTAATGGTTGCCAGCATAGCCTAACCCTCCATAAATATGTTCCCTTTTCTACCGCATTTCACAGCACTTCGCACCTTTTGTCAGCAAAAAGGAATTCACGCCCCTTCAAACTAACGCTACAATAGATCCCTATGAACCAACAACAAACCCCTTTCCTCACCAACCTGATCCACGCCCGTGACGCACACGAATACTCATTCCACATGCCCGGTCACAAGTTCATTCCGGGTCACAATCCCCTGATGACCGCGCTGCTCAGCGAGGGTATTTTCGCGGCTGACCTGAACGAAATCAGCCCCGGTGTCGATTATCTCCACGCTGCCAAAGGTTCGCTGCTCGAAGCCCAGCGCTTGCAGGCCGAAGCCGTTGGCGCGGATCGCAGCTTCTTTCTGATTAATGGCTCAACCGTCGGCAATCAAGTGTCGATGTTGGCTGCTGTCCGTGATGGGCAGACGGTCATCGTGCCGCGTGCTGCCCATCGTTCGGTTTACGGCGGCTTGATTCTTTCGGGCGCGAATCCGGTCTATGTGCCTCCTGTCTATCATCCACAGGTCGGCTTCCCGCTGGGTGTTTCAGTGGATAGCGTGCGCGGATTACTCCAGACTCATCCCAACACGGCAGCCGTCCAAATCACCTCACCCAATTACTACGGTTATCTTTCGGATGTAGGTGGGTTAGCGCGGTTAGCTCACGAACACGGCATTCCACTGCTGGTCGATGAAGCGCATGGCGCACACCTGCCGTTCCATCCCGATTTACCGCCATCCGGTATACAGGTTGGCGCGGATTTGGTGGTGCAGAGTTCACACAAAACGCTCGGCGCATTGACGCAAGCCGCGCTCCTGCACCTAAACGGCAGCCGTATTCCAGAGGCTCATCTCGAACACATCTTGTCGCTGATGCAATCCTCCTCGCCCAGCGCCTTACTAACCGCCTCATTGGATGCCGCCCGTCAGCAAATGGCAACCGAAGGCGAGGCACTTCTGAGGAAGACAATCCAATTGGCAGCCGCAGCCCGCGCCGGTATTCGGGATATTCCCGGTTTATGGTGCTATGGCGATGAACTTGTCGGCGCACATGGTATCTTCGCCCACGACCCGACCAAGTTGGTCATCCATGTAGTGGATACAGGTATGAATGGGTCAACCTTCGCCCTTCATCTGGCGCAGGAACATAACGTCTACGGCGAGTTTGTTGACCCCAAGCACATCATCTGTTCGATCACAATTGCCGATAACGAGCAGCGCATCGACTACCTTTTGAACGCCGTACGGGCAGTCGCCGCCGAAGGCACAGGCAGCACATCTGCCGAATCCACCGCGCTTCCGTTAGACGCGCCCGATGTACCATCGATGGTCATCAACCCGCGACAAGCCAACTTCGCGCCATCAAAGCGCCTGCCGTTAGCACAGGCCGTCGGTGAAGTCTGCGCTGAACAAATCATGCCGTATCCGCCCGGTATTCCGCTGCTGCTCCCCGGTGAACAGATTGATGCCGATATGGTGGATTATCTGCGCTATGTGAAGGAACAGGGTGTATCCATCGTCGGGCCGGAAGATGTTACGCTTGAATACGTGCGGGTGATTGATAAACAGCGCTGAACCGGATACGTATATCTTTGGTGCTTTCGGTCAGGTGTGCTTTATGCTAATGTCATACGTGTACACTGAACCCATTTTTTAGTTGTTTCCATCGTGGATATTTGAGGAGCGAGTTCATGCGCGTGAATGTTGGTCTGGCACAAATCTATCCCAAAGTGGGCGATGTGAAAGCCAATCTGCAAAAGCATCTGGACACCATTCAGCAGGCCAGCCAGCAGGGTGTGGATCTGATCGTTTTCCCTGAACTGTCCATGACCGGCTATCAGGTGCAGGATCTCGTGCCCGAAGTTGCCATCCGCCCGACTGCCGATGACCCAACCTTCAATGCCATGCTGGAAGCCAGCCAACAAATGGATATCATGTTCGGCTTCGTGCATGAAGATGTGCGCCAGCGTTTCTACACTGCGGCAGCGTATCTTTCCAAAGGGGAGTGCCTGCATATTCACCACAAAATATATCTGCCGACGTACGCCATGTTCGATGAAGGTCGGTACTTTGATCAAGGTGAACATGCCCGCGCGTTTGATACCCGCTTCGGGCGCGTCGGCATGCTCATCTGCGAAGACTTCTGGCATATGTCGCCTGCCTATTTACTCTGGCAGGACGGCGCGGACATCCTTATCTTCCACAGTGCCAGCCCCAGTCGCGGTCTGGATGCCGGTGACCGGTTATCCGGTTCGCGCTGGGTGGAACTAGTAAATCAGGCTTATGGCAGCATGTTCACCAACTATGTGATCCATTGCAACCGTGTCGGCTTCGAGGATGGCAAAAACTTTTGGGGCGGCTCGTCCATTGTTGACCCTGACGGCGAGTTCGTGGTACATGCGCCTTATTTTGACGAAGCACTTGTTGTGCAGGAGATTGACCTTAACCAACTGCATCGCACCCGTTCCCGCCTGCCGCTCCTTCGTGACGAGCGCCCCGAACTTGTGCAGCGCGAGCTACAGCGTATTCTGCACAAAAACGGACAATAGATGATATGACCACTGCTCCTCAAGCACTTCTCGTCCCCAGTAATGCCGGAATGCGGCTCATCGCCCAATTGACCATCTTCAATAAGGGTGACTTCACGCGCTTGCGCGATTACATCACCGAGAATTATGATTCCACAGCACTCGAATTCGCCTCCGCCAAAGCGCGATTGGTGGAGTTCAAGGCCCTATATCGCATGTCCGGCAAAATGCGGATTGATCGCGTTATTGCTGCCGATAAACATCAAGCACTGGTGGTGGTCGAAGGCGCGCGCGGCGATTTCTACATGGTGCAAATGGTTGTTTCAGAAGACTATCCGCACAAAATAATGGTGTGTACCTTCAATAAAGGCGCGGAAGCATGATCGTCCAGAGAAGCAGCTTGCTTGAAGGCGCAGAACAGGCGCAAGGACTACCCATCATCATTGATGTGCTGCGGGCTTTTACGACCAGCGCGGTACTTTTCTCATTGGGCATCGAACAGTTAATTCTGGTAGCCTCGCCCGAAGAAGCCTTTGCCCTGCGTACCAGCTACTGTTATTGGCTAGCCGGTGAGGATGGCGGCATCAAAATTGAAGGGTTCGATTCCGGTAACTCACCGACTGAACTGCTGCGAATGCCGTCGGATACACTTCGCGGAAAAACCGTCGTCCTTCGCAGCAGCGCCGGGACTCAAGGAGTCGTAGCAGCCACCCAAAATGTGGAGCGCGTGATCTTAGGTAGCTATGTCATGGCAAAAGCCATCGCGGCTTATGTACGCCAACAAAATCCTGAAATCGTAAGCATCGTGGGCATGGGGCAGCGGCTTCTGGAAAAATCCCCCGAAGATGAAGCCTGTGCCGATTATCTGGAACACTTATTGACCGATAAACCCTATGATCATTACGCTGCCCTATGGACAACCATGAACACCGCTTTCATCCAGCGCTGCCTGCATAACGAAGTCGCCCATATGCCGCCGGAAGACATTCTGCTCTGCCTGCAGCGTGATACATTTGATTTCGTGCTGGTCGCAAAAAAGATTGACGGATTGATCACCGTGTCACGAACCATAGTAAGCTGAAATTAACTAGGATCTACGCCGATTTCACAAATGATTGACTAGCGGTTCGCCAAAGACAAGCTGCAAACGCAGTATAATGCAGGGCAGCAATACAAGCATTGGAGTTGCCGTTTATGGACAAAATTACATTGGCACTGGATATGCCCGGTCAGGTTCGCATTTCGGGCAAGATTATTGCTACAGATGTTTCCTACGAGGCGTTCATGAATGGCTTTGAAGGCCAGCATGTGGAATGGGTCAACGGAGTAGTCATCGAAATGCTATCTATTGATGAACGACATGATGCCTTAATTCATTTCTTCCATCTACTCTTTGGTGCCTATTTTGAACACGTTATCGGGCGTGTGCTCGGTGACCCTATGATTATGCGCTTGATTGATGTGCCGTCCTCCCGTGCGCCCGATATTCTCGTTTTGTTAGAGGATCGTCTTGACCAACTGCGTCAGAATGAAGTGGTTGGCCCTGCCAATTTGGTGATTGAAATCATCTCTGAAGGCAACTCCCGCACCGATTATGTTGATAAACGCCGCGAGTATGAACTCGGCGGTGTCCCTGAGTATTGGATTGTCAACCACAAGAAAAAAGATGTGCTTTTCCTTCAATTGAATGACGATGGCATTTACGACGAAGTTATCCCTGCTGATGATGGAATCTACCACTCAAAATCGCTGCCTAATTTCAGCCTGCTGGTTGCCTTGCTCTGGCGGGAAGCCTTACCCGGTTACAACGAAATTGGTCGCCTTGTTAATGCCATGTTTGAATAACTGTTTCATCGCTAATCCATGCTAAGGACAACTGATGACGACTACCACCACACCTGATCTACTGCACCGTTTGAACATCAATACCGATATTGCCCGCAAAATGCTGACGAGTTTTATCCGCGACCAGATCACCAAAGCCGGTATGAAACGGGCTGTGCTGGGGCTTTCCGGCGGCATCGACTCGGCACTTTCGGCTTACCTATCGGTCGAGGCACTCGGCGCGGAAAATGTGTTGGCGGTACGGATGCCCTATAAAACCTCCAACCCTGCCAGCCTGAATGATGCCGGATTGGTGATCGAATCGCTGGGCATTCCGCACCTCGATATTCCCATCACCGATATGGCTGACCCGCTGATCGACCGCTTCCCCGACATGACCAATTTGCGTAAGGGTAACATCATGGCGCGGCTGCGGATGGTCACCCTTTACGATCAATCGGTGGCCTTTGGCGGGCTGGTCATGGGTACGAGTAATAAAACCGAGTTTCTGCTGGGTTATTCCACCATTTATGGCGATAGCGGCGTGGCGCTGCATCCGCTGGCTGATCTTTATAAGGCGCAGATACGTCAACTATCGCGGGCGCTCGGTGTGCCGCAGCCCATCATTGACAAAGCCCCGTCCGCCGACCTATGGGAGGGCCAAACCGATGAGGGCGAACTCGGCTACACCTATAACACCGTCGATCAGGTCTTATTCCTACTGGTGGATGAACGCTATACCGTAGACGAAGTGGCGGAAGAAGGCTTTGATCGCGCCTTTGTCGAGAAAGTTTGGTCGCGGGTGAAGATCAACCACTACAAGCGCACCATGCCCAACATTGCCAAACTCAGCCGCCGCAGCATCGGTCACGACTTCCTCTATCTGCGCGACTTTACGGGGCGGTAAACACAATCAGTTGCATAGAACGCTAAAATCACTTTCACCACTTAACAATCTTCTTGAAAAAGGCTGAGACAAATAGCGTATCGCATTTTCATTTAGGAGAATAAATGAGTAATTTTGATGATTCTCTACGAGGCTACAGTTTCAAAATACATCAGCAAGATAATTTCGTATGTCGCTATTGTGGTGCTGATGGAACGAAATCCTTTGACACTTGGCTTACACTTTCATCCGATCATCTTCTACCTAAGGGGCATCCTAAGAGGAACGACCCTGATTTCATTGTGACAGCCTGTAACTTCTGTAACACGGCAGACAATCACTATTTCGAGAAAGCTGAAGCATATGGTTTAAAATTTGATGGCTTGACTGCTGATGAATTAGTGGATCAACGGTTATCATACGTACATGCCGTTCGACAAAAATACCGAAGTTTTTGGGTGGAAAATGTTAGTGTCTTTGCAAAATAGTTCAGTCAAAATAGTGAATATTAATAGAGTACGGGGAAATTATGGGCAGATTTACGGACAAAGTAGCCATCGTAACCGGTGGTGCGTCGGGTATTGGTGCGGCGGTTGCGCATGAGTTCGCACTTGAAGGTGCTGCTGTAGCCATCTTCGATATTAATGTGCAGCTCGGTCAAACCTATGCCGACGAATTGAAGGCGGCGGGGCATCGGGTTCGCTTTCATAACGTCGATGTGTCGGATGCGGAAACCGTATCACAGGCAGTAGCGGCGGTTGCTGCTGAATATGGCAGTGTCAACTATCTGGTCAACTGCGCGGTCAGCTTCACCGCTAAAGGCTTGGATGTCACCACGCCGGATTGGGAGCGCAGCTTGGGAGTCAACGTGCGAGGCACATCCAATATGGTGCAAGCCTGTTACCCACATATGAAGGCGGCAGGCGGCGGCGCGGTGGTTAATATCGCCAGCATATCGGGGCATATCGCCCAGCCTAATCGCTGGACGTACAACGCCACCAAAGGCGCGATCATTACCATGTCCAAATGTCAGGCGCTCGATCTAGCACCAGCAAACATTCGGGTAAATGTGGTCAGCCCCGGTTGGATATGGACTCCCGAAGTTGACAAAGCCGCTAATAATGACCGTGAAAAGTGGGAACCAATCTGGGGACGTTATCATATGCTGCGCCGAATGGGACAGCCGCCGGAAGTTGCCCGTGCGGTGTTGTTCCTATGCAGCGACGATGCCAGCTTCATCACGGCGGCGGAATTACCTGTTGATGGTGGTTACCTCGGCTTGGGCAGCGAAGGACTGGGCGACACCTCGTCGTTTGCTGGCACCCA
>JBBSBS010000118.1:0-15946 GCA_038251045.1 Aggregatilineales bacterium
CCATGGAAAAAGTCATGGTGGATTGGGCATACTGGGACGACACCTATCGATATGTGGATGATCCCAACCCCGATTTTGTCACCACCAATATCACCAACGATGCCCTGCTAAACCTACAATTAAACATGATGCTGTTCATGAACAAGGATGGGAAACTTATTCATGTTTCAGGCTTCGATTTAGCTCAAGAGGAGCAAGTTGAAATCTCCTCCCAGGTGACGGACATGCTCACACACGACTCGCTGCTGACCACCATGAACACTGGTGATGAGCCTAAAATTACGTCCGGCATTGTGGACTTTGAAGGTCAGAAAATAATGGTGGCAGCCGGGCCAATACTCAAAAGTAATTTTGAAGGGCCGCCGAACGGAACTGTCATCCTCGGTCGCTATTTAGATGACCAAGAAATCGCCCTCATTTCGGATACAATCGGGGTTCCACTGCGTGTATTTGCTTATAATGCAACCGATCTACCACCGGACGTGATTACCGCAAAAAATATGTTGTCTGCCAAGTCGCCCATTTTCGTGCAAACAATCGACGACAATGCACTGTCCGGCTACACCGTCATCGACGACATGCAACATAAGCCAGACCTAATCATGCGGGTGGATATGCCGCGCAGTGTTTACCAGCAAGGCAAACAAACACTCTCTTATTTCATTGTATTGCTGATCATTCTCGGCCTCGTATTTGGGGGAGCCATTCTGTTTATTCTTGAGGCATCGGTTTTATCCCGCATGGCGGACTTGAGTCGAACCGTGATTGAAATCAGCGAAAGTAATGATCTGAATAAACGGGTTGCTTCCGCTGGAAAAGATGAACTTTCCAGTCTCGCAGTTGTCATAAATAAGCTTCTGACATCATCCGAAAACGCTCAGGTTGAGCTTAAGCACCGGTTGGAAGAACTCGCCATCCTGCAAAATCAAAAAGATCGCTTTTTCACTCACGCTGCTCATGAATTCAGAACGCCGCTTGCTAACTTCAGAACACATTTATACCTCGCCCGAAAACGTCCGGATCGTTCCGAAGAATATCTTAACGTGCTTGACAAAGTGACTCGACAAATGACGGAACTGGTTGAGGACATATTTGACGTTGCCCGTTACGGTGAACATAGTATTGAACTGCATGAGCTATTCACTCCTCTAGGTCAATTGTTGAAGGATATTAGTACTGATCAGCGACCTTTTGCCATTACAAAAGGGATCGAGTGGCAAGAAACATTCACTTCCGAGAAGTTGAACGTCATGGTCGACAACGCTCGCATCACCCAAGCTCTCAGTAAGATCATCAATTACGTGATCAGCTTCACCCCACCCAATGGGAAAATCCATTTAGAACTAACACGCGCACAAGACAAAGCCGTGATCAGGGTCGGCAGCACAGAAATGAACGTACGGCGCGAACAAGCCTCGCAGATTTTTCAACCGTTTTTTCGAACCAGTGAAGGCAGCACAGTCACTACTGGATTAGGATTAACGATTGCAAAAGAAATCATCGAACGACATGACGGTCTCATTCGATATGAACCCAATAATGAAAAAGGCGGCACATTCGTCATCGAACTGCTGTCAATGAACGAAATCGACAGTTCTAACCAACAACCCACACTACAGGAAATTGAGTGAGCAAGTAGGGTTGGAACCACAGTTGAATATAGTTTTGTATTTCCGCAGCCGGGCATAATGAGTGTAAGTAGATAAACAATGTCAATTAGGTGGCTCACCGAAACGATTTATGTAGCTCCGTCAGTAATTGACAAGGTGGGTATATTTACCTCAACCTCACTGCTTGCCGGGGACATGGTGTATCAGGTTAAGGGGCAACTCGTTGAGGGTGAATTTTCAGAAGTTTTTGCTAGAATGCATCCAAATTGGATTGGCGTTTGCAAAGAAATGTGGCTGGATCCTGAGCCCAAAAACCCGATGATATTTACGAATCATTCTTGCGAGCCTAACGCTATCGTTAGCGAGGGATTGCGCGTGATTGCCCTGAAGCCGATCATGGCAGACGAAGAAATTTTGATGGATTATTCAACTACCGAGATTGATCCATACTGGAGTATGGCCTGTACGTGTAACAGTCCTACCTGTCGAAAAACAATACAAGCGTTTCAGTTTTTGCCGTCCGAGATACGTCACTTATACCAGCCCTATATGTTGACCGCTCTGTTCACCGATATGTTAGCGATGATGACCGCATATTAATCGGGGGGTTCGGTGTGAATGGTGATGCGTTCCAGAAGTGGCAGGTGCGCCCTCAGAAGAACCTCTGCACTCTCCGCAATCTGGTGAGCAGCTTCAAGTGAAATTTGAGCAGGTAAAGTAACGTGCATGGTAAGCGTGAACCCCATCAATGTGGGGTAAATCTCAAAATGGTGCCATTCGGCCTGTGGAAAGTGCGCCTGTAACAGTTCAGCAGCCTGTTGGCGCAAATTAAGAATCTGTTGATCTTGATGATCATCAATCAGCGTAGCCTTTGACATAGCCGGTTCGATATGGGTAATGACTTCCTGCACTTCGGGTAAATGAGAACGCACATCTGCTTCGAGCTTGCTCACCACCTCGTGAGCTTTACCAAGGGTTTGCCCCGGTGGCACTTCAACATGCATCTCCAGAATTTTACCGGTCTGACCTTCGCGTACGTATACCTCATGAGTTGCTAACCCTAAAGCATCTGCCCGCGCTCGTGTCAACAATGCATAATCGAGATGGTCGGCAGCGACCGGAACAAAATGTACCTCGACTTCGGCAAGACCTCTAATCTTTTGGGCAAGTTCTTCGCGAATAGCAGTACTAATAGCCTCGGTTTGAGCCGCCGTCATCTCTGGTGCCACCTGCACATCAATATCCACCTGTGCGGCATCAGCCGGACCTCGACTACGCGCGCGAATGACATGCTGGACACTCGGCAGCGCTTCTACCCAAGCAGAAAGTTCATAAGGGGAGTATGGCGCTGTGTCAACCAACACACGACCTGTTTTGCTTATCACCTCCCATGCCGCCCGAAGAATGAAAACAATGATGATGATCGTCGCGGCAGTATCCGCCCATGTCCAGCGAAAAAGCACCACGCATGCCATGCTGACCAATACGGACACGGTGACGTATATATCTGAACGGGTATGGGCAGCATCTGCGCTCAACAATTCAGATTGCAAACGACTTGCAACACGCGATTCGTATGTGTTCACAAAAATATTTACAGCCAGTGTAGCGACCATGACCACAAATGTGATGGGTGCGATGAAAAGTGGTTCACTACCCCCGCGCAGGCGTTCCAAAACGGTTGAGATAAGCTCAAAGGCCGTTAATAGCAAAAAGGCTCCAATGACCAAGGCAGCAATCGTTTCAAAGCGCCGATGACCATAGGGATGATCGGCATCTGGCGGGCGGGTGGCGATGCGATTCGCAAATAGGGCGATTACGTTTGATGAGGCATCCACCAGCGAATTAATGCCGTCAGCCGAAATCGACAGTACACCACTCCATGCGCCAATGACGATTTTGGAAACAGCGACAATCAAGTTCAAGAACAAAGTAATGATGAGCACCTGCCGAACTTCATCCCGCGTCGACTGCTGTGAAATTGTTTTAACCATTGGCTACTTTACGCCTCATCCACTACGAAACATTATCCATATTCGATCATAAGGTCGTTAATAGCATTTCGACAATCACGAACATGATTATTAGGTACAGCTTATTTATCATCGCAGCCAACCAAAACAAAGTTATGGATTAAAGGCAATTTGCTTTTAAGGTATAATTCGCCTCGAAAGGTGGATCCTCGAAATATGGATGCATTGCAGTTCATACCGATACTGGTAGTAGGGTTTGCAGCGTCATTGGGACTAACGCCAGTTTCAAGACGAATTGCTATGAGGCTGGGAGTCGTTGATAAACCCAATCAGCGTAAAATCCATGATGACCATAAACCACTTATGGGCGGGTTGGCGATTTACGGCGCGTTGGCACTGTCGCTGCTGCTGTTTAGTCCACCGCAACATCTACTCGAACTGGGCGCGATTCTTGCGGGGGCATTAGTATTAGCCCTCGTCGGGCTAGCGGATGATCGCTATAACCTCGGTATCCGCATCCGACTAATCGCGATGTCGATTGCTGCATTGGGATTGGTATGGGCAGGGATTGGTATACAGCTTTTCCAAACACCGTGGATTGATATTCCCTTGACCGTTTTATGGGTGCTGACGGTGACGAACGCTACTAACTTTATGGATAACATGGATGGACTGACCGCAGGATTTACGGCGATTGTGTCCGGTTTTTTCGTTGTGATTGCTTTCTCGCAAGGATTGACGCTTGTAACCAGTTTAGCTGCGGCATTGATGGGTAGCGCGGTCGGCTTCTTGATTTACAACTTTAATCCCTCTAGCATATTTATGGGGGATATGGGCGCGCTGGTACTGGGTTTTATTATGGCGGTGTTAGGCATAAAACTTAAGTTTGGAACACAGCCGTTAAACGTCACGTGGATGGTTCCCATACTGGTGCTGGCACTGCCGTTATTCGATATTACGCTGGTGGTTGTTACCCGGCTGCTTGAAGGACGTTCACCGGGACAAGCTGGCAAAGATCACACTTCGCACCGCTTAATGAGTATCGGATTTAGCCAACGCCAAACTTTACTGATCCTGTATGGGGCGTGCATCTTATTCGGGACAATCGGCATGCTGGTCGGGGCTGCCCCACCTGATATTGCGCTGCGTGTTGGCGTTGCAGGGTTGTTATTTCTGCTTGGTTTATTCCTTTTGATGATGTGGATTCGTGTACATTATCAGAAGCCTAATCAACAACCTAGCCAACAATCATCACCACATTAGGAAATCTATATGAGTAAAACATTTGTCGTTACGGGGGGTGCAGGTTTCATTGGCTCCCACATCGCTGAACGCCTGCTGAATGATGGTCACACCGTGCGGATCGTCGATAACTTTATTACGGGCAAGCCCGCTAATCTGGAAATTCTAAAGGGCAAGGTTGAGTTCCACGAAGTGAGCATCACCAACCCAAGTGCTCTGCGCCCGATTTTTGAAGGGGTGGATACGGTGTTCCACCACGCGGCATTGGCCTCGGTTCCACTGAGTATAGAAAATCCGCTGCTGACGCACGAAAACAATGTGAATGGTACGCTCAATGTGCTGATAGCAGCGCGCGATGCGGGTGTGAGGCGAGTGGTATATGCAGCCTCCTCATCAGCCTATGGTAATGATGCATCAGAACAACAGGGCGAAACCACCCCACCCAAGCCGATTTCACCGTATGGTGTATCCAAATTGGTGGGCGAATATTATTGTCAGAGTTTTGCGCAAGTTTATGACTTGGAAACGGTATGCCTGCGCTACTTTAATGTATTTGGGGCGAGGCAAGACCCTGCCTCACAATACGCTGCTGTGATTCCGTTGTTCATCACGCGCATGATTGATGGGAAAGCCCCGATTATTTATGGTGATGGTTTACAATCACGCGACTTTTGCTTTGTCGAGAATATTGTTCATGCAAATTTGCTGGCTTCGCAATCTGAACAAGCCAACGGTGAGGTCATTAACATTGCTACGGGGCAGCGCACCAACTTGCTGGACTTGGTTGAGACTATTAACAGGCATATGCGAACCCATTTCGAGCCGATCCACGCAGAAGATCGCACAGGCGATGTGAAACACTCGCGGGCGGATATTTCCAAAGCGCGGTTGCTGCTTGGTTATGAACCAGTGATTGATTTCGACAGTGGATTGAAACGCACAGTTGAATGGTATCAAGGCAGGTCATAGGCAGATGCGGGTTGTCCATATCATAAAAGTCGTGGGAATTGCAGGAGCCGAGCGGCATTTAATTACATTATTGAGTGGGCTGCGGGAAAATCATATTGATGCGCGTATGATTTTGCTGGTCGAGCCAAGTAACCCGATGAATGATTATGTACGGGCACTAACCGAGCGTGGTGTGCCGGTGCAGACGATGGTTATTCATCATCATGCAGATGCGACACTACTTCCCCGCTTACGGCGTGAACTATCCCTACTTGAACCTGATATTATCCACACGCACCTCATCCATGCCGATTTGTATGGAACGTTGGCAGCACAGTGGTTGGGTGTACCGAGCATCAGCAGCAGGCACAATGATGATGCGTTCCGGTATCGCAAGCCGGTTATTACGGTCAACCGTTTGTTGTGGCGGATGATCGCAGCAGGAATAGGGATTTCTGATGCGATTACACGGTTTAGCATCACGGTGGAAGGGGCGAAGCCGGAGCAAATGTACCGGATTCATTATGGGATGGATACGAGCATCAAAGCGCTTGACCGAACAGAAGCAAAAAAAGAACTGCAAGCCGAATTAAATTTGTCCGCGGACACGATTCTTACAGGTATGGTATGCAGGTTAATCGAGCAAAAAGGTGTACGCTACGGATTAGACGCGTTCATTCAGATTTCGAGAAGCTTTCCAGCAGCACATCTGCTTATTATCGGTGAGGGGCCGGTGCGTGCAGAACTGGAAGCAAAAACGCGTCAGGCGGGATTAGATGAACGGGTACATTTCATGGGATGGCGGAGTGACGCGCCGAGATTATTAGCCGGATTGGATGTGTTACTCGCGCCCAGTTTATGGGAAGGTTTCGGGCTGGTAATGCTGGAAGCGATGGCACAGGAAACGCCGATTATCGCCAGTGCGGTGAGCGCGATACCAGAAGTAGTGAGTGACCGTGAGACAGGCATACTGGTTCCAGCACGCGATACGGCAGCACTGCGGGAGGCGCTTGGTGAACTACTCAAAGACGAAGCACTGCGCCAGCAGATGGGGTTGATGGGGCGCGAACGATTGGAAACGCATTTTAGCGCAACGCGTATGGTCAAAGAAACCATCGGGCTTTATCATACGGTGACGGACGGCATTTAAGGACGCAATATGGCAGCGAGTTCACTGGACGAGAGCATTCAACTTGAGCGTGAATTGGTGGATGCAATCAAAAAAAATACACGCCAACATACGTGGCGTATTCTAAGGAAGATTGTGTTTAGTATCGCTATTCCATATTTGGTATTTCTTGTGACATGGGTGGCGACGAACGAGGCGCGAGCTTTCGTGGCGATCCAATATGACGATAATGTGTTGAATACAACCAGCTTTATCGCGAGTATCTTGCTGGTGGTAACAGCCACAATATTTACATGGCGCTGGGCAGAAAAGCGTTTCGGCGGGATGGCGCTGATCGGACGATTGGTGAGTGTATCCAAAGCGGTATTGAAGGTCGAGCGACAGATTGACAACGCAAAGCAGAAAGCCATTCCTTCCCCGGAAGATACGGCAGACATTGAGCGGTTAGCCTATGCAGCGTGGGATGAATATATGCAGGCTATGCACGACTCAGGCATTCCGATTAAGAATTCTAACTGAACGGATAGGTGATGAGCCAAACACGTCGTAAAGTGCGCATTATTAACCTGATTGCCCGCCTGAATGTAGGGGGGCCGGCGGTAGCCGTCACACACCTGACCGAACGATTAGGCGCGCCGGATTACGAGAGTATTCTGGTGTGCGGAACGATTGAACCGGGTGAAGGCGATATGACTTACTACGCCTTACAGCGTGGTATTACGCCGGTGGTGGTTCCCGAACTGGGACGCGAACTCAATCCGATACGCGACATCCGCACCCTGTGGAAATTGTATAAGCTGATCAAAGAGTTGAAGCCGGATGTGGTACATACTCACGCAGCGAAAGCTGGCTTCGTAGGGCGAGTGGCAGCATGGATGGCGGGTGTACCAGTGATTGTGCATACGTTTCACGGGCATGTTTTCAGGGGGTACTTTGGCCCCGGAAAGACTCGCTTATTCATCACCTTGGAACAAATCGCGGCAAGGATGTCTGACACGATCATCACCCTATCCGATGGGCTGCGGCGTGAGCTAGCGGAGGAATACCACATCACACGAAAGGGACGCATTACGGTTCTGCCCTTGGGTTTGGAATTGGAAAGTTTGACGCAGATTCCGCGTAAGACGGGTCAGTTCCGAGAGGCACATCATATTCCGGTAGATGCTCCACTTATCGGCATCGTAGGGCGGGTGACGGGGATTAAAAATCATCCCCTTTTCTTACGGGCAGCAGTTGAGATACGGAAAAAACTCCCGAATGCGCGATTTGCGATTGTGGGCGATGGTAACACGCGGGCGGAGGTTGAGGCACTGGTTGACACGTTAGGATTACGCGAAGCAGTGATCTTTACGGGCTGGCAGCGGGATGTGGCGCAGGTCTACAGTGACCTTGATGTGCTGGTTATCAGCAGTGTGAACGAGGGTACGCCAGTTACCGTGATTGAGGCGCTAGCGGCAGGGTGCCCGGTGGTAGCAACGGATGTGGGCGGGCTACCGGATTTACTGGATTATGGAAAGCTGGGCAAGCTGGTGACGGAGCACACGCCGGAGGTGCTGGCACAGGCGATCCTCGAAACGCTGGAAAATCCGCCAGACGGGCGGGAAGCGCAGGCGTTGATGGTTGACCGCTACGGGATAGACCGGCTGGTGAAAGACCTCGACGGATTGTATCGCGGACTACTGGCGAAAAAAACTCCGCACAAAAAACAATTCTAATTGAACCCCAATGAGATGTGACTCTTGTTGCAATTGTTGCACAAATTGTCAATTTACCGCTGAAATGACGGGCGGGAAGCACGGGAAAAGCCGCTGAAACGACACAAATGACTCACGGGAAGTGAGGGAGAAACTGCTGAGCGCCGCGATTGGCTCGCGTATGTCCGCCGCGTCGTCGGATGTCGTACCGTCGCAGCGGATGTGAGGGAGCGTGGCGCGGAATATGCAAACGGCAAATGCAATACTATTGACCAAAGAGACACTGAGAAAATACATGAGGAAGACCGGAAAGATTTAGCACGCAGACCCCACGGGAGAATAATAACGAGATAGGAACATCGTATCATAGGTTGAGGCGTTAAGGGTGACATTTTGGTAACACTTAAGCGAGTCCGTTACCAACCATTTTGAGGGAGCGGGAACGCGCAAAGTGTTATTGGAGAGTTAGAAAACGGTTTGTGGGGCAAAAAGCAGAAAAAAATCATCACATCGCCATGACCTTTTCGTAGACGGCGAGGGTTTCTTTAGCGGTTTTGCGCCAGCTAAAATTGGTGGCACGGGCAAGACCCTGACTGATTTGAGACTCGCGGAAGGATTGTTGCAGTAAGAGTGCGATGATCGCGCCGCCCATAGCACGAGCATTGCCTTCACCGATGAGGAAAGCGGCATCACCAGTCACTTCTGGAATAGATGACACTTCATTGGCGACAACCGGCGTACCGGAGGCCATCGCTTCTAGCACAGGCAGGCCAAAGCCTTCGTAGACGCTGGGAAACACAAAGACATCCGCAAGGCGATAGAGTGAGGGCTTATCGGCCTCATCAATGTAACCGATCCAACGGATGTAATCGGTAATTTTTAAGTCTTCAGCATATTTACGCAAGTCAGGAAACATGGGGCTGCCCCACTGTGGTTCACGCCCAGCAATGACCAGCGGAATGTTATCGCCTTCTGCCTGCCCGACATAGGTATAGGCCAGTAGCAACTGGTTGACCTGTTTACGGACATCGAAGCCACCCATATAGAGCACAAATTGATCGGGCAAATCGTATTTGGCACGAACAGCGGCATCACGCTCTGCACCCATGCGGGGGTGATAGGCTTCGTCGGCAGCGAGGTAGGTGGTGGTGATGGTGTCTTCGGGCAGGTTGAGGTACTTCACGATGTCGGCTTTGGCAGCGTTGCTGATTGTGATGGTATGGGCAGCACCATGCGAGGCGGCGCTGACCAGTGAGGTGTAGAGACGGGCACGGAAGCCACTGGAATATTCAGGCAAAGCGACCGGAATAACATCCAGAATACTGGTGACGAGACGGGCAGGCGACGACAACGGCGGCCCCCAATAAGGCACATGGGCGATATCCGCACCGGATTGTTTAACGGCTTGCGGATAGGTACGCTGCTCGAACCAGACTTTACCGAAATTACCGCTGCTGCCGCGCGTGGGGATGACGGTGACATTCGCAGGCAAGTTATCCGGCGAGGAGTTGTGCGGCGGGACGATGAGCGTCAATTGCAAATCGGGAGCCACACGACGCAGATTTTGGAGCAAGTAGCGGATATATTGACCGCTGCCTGTGTTGGGCTGATCCCAGAACCAGCCGTTAAAAGCAATATGCATAAATAGTCGTCAGTCTACAGTTGATAGTTGGTCGTCAAAATCATACTGGCATGGGGAGATGACATTTGACGGTTTAAGGAAATTGATGGATAACAGCAGAATCACGAGCATTTTTCACACACACCGTAGAACTCTAGCAGATGACCGGTGAGTTTAACGTGCAGGCGCTTTTCGAGTTCGGCGGCGATGGCAGCAAGGCCGCAATCTTCAAATTCAATGATGCGGTTGCAATTGGTGCAAACGACGTGATGATGATGTCCACCGGGCATGAGCACATAGGTGGGTGTCATGCTGCTATTGAGATAGGTCGGGCGAATGATGGATAGGCTGGTAAGCAAATCGAGTGTGCGAAAAACGCTGGCACGTCCGATAGTAGAATCGACCTGTTCAACTTTGTCTAAGACTTCGGCAGAGGTCAGATGACCGCCACTATTTTCGAGCACATCTAACACAGTCAAACGAGCGTTGGTGAGTTTATGCCCGGCCTCACGCAAGCGGTGAGCACGCGGACTGATTTGTTCAACTTCTGACATGAGGATTAACCCTCCTTTGGTCACTAACAGACGCATGGTATATAACCGATGCTATGCCTTATTGTACTCGCAAAGCGGGTGTTGACGGTAGATGCGGTCATCAAAAAGCTCACGAATTGAAGATCGCTGTAACATTTCGGGGGCGGAAACTGAATAGACTACAGGAAGACATGCAAAGGTACCGAAAGCAGGTATTCCATTTTATGGCTCAGATGGAGAAAACGCGCCTGAGGCAGTTTATCGAGCAGGAGTCCAGCAACTTGCTGGGAACGCTGCGCTATTACCTGTTTCGTGCAGGTATGAGCGGGCGTGGATTGCCCTTAGACGCAGCCGCGCAGGATTTACTGAATGATGTGGTGGCAGAAGCGCTGGCACATGAAGAACGCTTCCGCAGTACCGAGCAGCCACGCGCATGGCTGCTGGGCATTGCAGCCAATCTGGTCAAACGCAGGCAAGAGGAAGTGGTGCGACGAGACCAACGTGAACCGCTGGTGCGGGATTTGCACCCTGAAGTGGAGGGGCAGATGAGTGACGATGAATTGTTTGACTGGATCACTGAAGTGGCGGCGACCGCATCGGACGCATTCGATGAGCGGGAGGATGTACACCAACTGCTGAAATCGCTGCCGCGCGAAGATGAACGCATCATACGACTGGCGATCATGAACGGGCTGGATGGCGCGAGTGTGGCAAAGGCGTTGAATGTCTCGCCGGGGACGGCACGGGTGCGGCTGCACAGGGCGCTGGGGCGACTGCGGGTGGCCTATGCGGAACAGGAGAATGACCATGCGTAAACTCAATACGCGCCAAGTGATGCGCGAGAAAAGCCTGTTCCGTTACAGCAGCGCCCTTGATCGGGGTGACTTTGCGGGTGTAGCGGCTGTCCTTAATGAAGCAGAACGCGACCCGCTGCTGGCGAAGATGATCACTGAAATCAACGCGGCTTATGAAAGCGAATATCTCCATGTGAGCCGGTTGGGTTCATCACTCAACCACTCGACCAATCATCGTGAGAAGGATTTAATTATGACAACGATTACGTTACCGGATCCGCGCCGAAGTTCACAACGCTGGCTGCCCATGACACTGGTTGCGGCGTGTGTATCGGTATTGTTTCTCGGTGCGATGTTGATGCGCCCTACCCCCACAGGTGGATTACAAGCTGGCATACAGGTGCAGTCCAGCGCTACGCCGACAATAGCAGCGTCAGCGACCCCTGTGCCAACAGCTACATTTACAGCCACGCCATCGATGTTTAGCGAAGCAAGTGTGCTATCACGAACGATCATACCGCCAGCAGATGGGCTACCGATCGTCAGCGCTGTGGGCACGCCGGTTTGTGGTGGCGCTAAGGTGATGACGGCGGACAGCACCGTACACGTCCGTCCATCGAATCATTCAACGGCGGTGTGGAAAATTCAGGCAGGTACACTACTGGAAACACTAGCGACAGGATTCGCCGCCGAGGACGATACGAGTGTGCCACAGTCGCAATGGTTTTTCATCAAAGCTGATGTGGATGGGAATTCGGTACAAGGTTGGGTGAGTGCTAACTTGACGCAAGCGGTTGATCCGGCAAATCCCTGCCCTGCCAACGAGGTTATTACGGATAGTGGAGTGGCCGTACTTACGATCATGCCGGGGAATGCGGCTATTCAGGTGGTGGAGGTTACGCCAATTAATAGTATGAGCTTGACAACGGCATCGCCAGCTTTTTCTGTGGGGGTCGTGCCAGTGACGATTGTCCCAGCAGGTGTAATCGCTGCTGCGCCAGCATTGGCGGCGACACCGACTGCCTATTTTGATAGTGTCATGCGAACAAACCCGCCGGTTATCATGATCAACCGCCCGATTGGTTCTTTGAGTGCGAACAGTCGGGTGGAAATTACGATGGCGGGTTTTGATGGGACACAGTGGACGTATCAACTGCGAGGGGCAAATGGCGAGACAGTTACCCTTTCACAAGGACAGCTCCTTGAAATCACCGCTAGCTTTAGCGCACAACCAGCACAAACGGGGTTGTGTCACGTTTACAACCGAAATGACAAGGGTGTGCCGATATTTGCAGCACCGCTGAATATCAACAGCAATTCAGCCGTAATTGGTGAACTGCCGCCCGCAAGTGACGCGGTTGTGCTGTACCAACAGTACACTCAAGACTCATCGCCGATCAGCAATTTATGGTATCTCATTCTGATGAATGAAGGAACCACGACGCAGGTTAGCGGATGGATTCAAGCTCAGAGTGTTATAGCACTTGATGTGTGTCCAGCGCCGCAATAAATATACCTACGGGAGGGGTCAAACCCTCCCATATGGCTTTATTATCCAGCATTTTCAAGACGACCTCATTCCTCTCTAAATTATCTTTGAGACCAATAAACACCCTGCCCTCCATTGAACCGGATGAACAAAAGTACCCAGTTGTGTGTATACTTGTGACTAAAGATAGCATCAATTGAGGTCATGGTGGAACACACCAGCAGCGAACTTCAGATTATTCGGATGATCCAGCGAGGCAAGGATATTGACACCAGCTTGCCACACTGGGCGCGCCGATCTAACCCGCTGATTCGACGTGAATTAGGTCGAGCGTGGCGGACGATGCTGCCAGAGTTGGATTTTCTGCGGCAGGCATTCATCGTGCAAGCGATATTGATCGGCCTGACGTTACCGTTTCCATTTTTGATTGAACTGGCACTGCCGACCGTCACGGCGGCTATTATTCTGTTACCGTTCGCGCTCATTATCTATGCGCGAATACTGGTCATGGTGGGCAGCGCGGGCGCACGGTCGATGACCAATGAATTGCAGAATGATACGCTTACCGTGCTGCGAACCACGCCATTCAGTTTGCGCGAGATCGTTGTCAGCAAGGCAGCGGCGGCGATGTGGCGGCAGGTTGAGGATTTAGGTTTGCTGATGGTGGGTGTGGCATTGTTAAGCACGCCTGTATTGATTTCGTATTACGGGACGTTGTGGCCGTTGGATCAGAATCCGATACTGGCGCGGGTCGCGATTGTTTGTGGATTAGGCGTTTCGATTATCCGGATGCTGCTTGAACCGTTTATGATGGCGATGGTGGGCATTTTGATGGGGATGTCGCTGCGAACCCGGTCGGCGGCGACAACGGGAACGCTGTTTGTAGGCGGATTTTACTTTTTATGCCTCAATCTGGCGCGGTTAGTCCAACTGAGCTGGCCTATGCGTTATGTGGTCGATTTTGTGCTCCCGCTTGTTTTACCGTTAGCCATCATAGGATTAGTGCTGTGGATGATGCAGCGTCTTGTCGACCGAGAATAGCAGACGCATAGAAGCCGTCAAAAGCTGCTGAGACCACTCTATAAACCCATTTACGAGCCTTTATTTTGGACATTTTATATCGGATATTTGGCCCGCCTCACGAATTTTTGCATGTGCTGGCGCTGCTCATAATAGGACGAAAACCGAAGCGGGTTCACTTCCGTTATGTGGATATTCCTGATGATTTAAGTACGCGGGCATATGTATTCGTGGCAGGATTGCCGGCGCTGGTATTTTGGGGCGTAGCGCTGGGGGCAGCACTCAAACTGGTGAATGCGAACGATGTGGGCGAGGCGGTACTGGCGTTCGTGGTATTTTCGGTCGGGGCGCTGGCGGGGTTGGGAACGCTGGGAGATATTCAGCTTATTATACGGCGGTTGGGGAAGGAGAGAGCAAAACATCGCTAATAAAGACTATTTTCAAGTAACTTCGGATCTTAACAGCTTAATACAACGCAAACCCTGCGCCATGATTTAACACAATTCAACTATTTATTAACATCTCTTTTTCTTGGAATTCAGTCGCCAGCTTAAACTATTTTCCTCGTAAATAATACTTTATCAAGACTATTATTTGATATCAAAATATAACACAAAACAAGTAACCAATTGTAAGTTGCGTGGTTGTAGTTAATATTGGATAATGTGCTCTTAACATTACTGTTTAGGAGGTTAAATCCGGTCGCTCCAAACTAAATTTGTGGGTATAAAGGGCCATTCAGGCCGAATTTATAGAGGAGTTAGGAATAATGCAGAAAAGAAAATTGTTATTGTGTATCGTATGTGTGCTGGGAGCGGCAATTGCCCTCAGCATTTCGAGTGTGGTCATGGCCGCCCCAGTCGAGATCGCATTCTGGCACGCCATGTCCGGCAATAATGGCAAGGTTGTTACCGAACTGGTCGATGCTTATAACGCATCACAGACTGATGTTCATGTCACCGAGCAAAACAAAGGTAACTATAACGAAACCCTGAACGCTGTTATTCAAGCAGCGGGACAGCAAGAAGGCCCGAACATAGCCCAAATTTTTGATCTGGGAACCCCATTGGCGATTGATTCGGGATTTTTTACCCCTATCGAATCATTACTTTCGGCTGACCAACTGACTGCAATCAAAGAAGATGTTTTGCCTCCGTTGATTAGCTACTTTAGCATAGGCGGCAAACTGAATTCAGTACCATGGAATAACTCTACCCCTCTGTTCTACTATAACAAAGATATGTTCACAGCAGCAGGACTCGACCCGGAAAAACCGCCGGCAACGTGGCAGGAATTGGAAGCTGATTGCGAGGCGATTGTCAAAGCGAATGCCGCACCGAACTGCATTAGTATGCAGATTTACGGATGGTACTTTGAACAATGGATGGCACTGCAAAATCAGGAACTTGCGAACAATGGTAATGGACGTGAAGACCGCGCCACCGAAACCAATTTCAACACTGATGCAGCCAAGAACATCCTAACATTCTGGAAAGCCCTGAATGACCATAAGTATTGGACGTACACTGGTAAATTGCATGATAACCAAGGTGCAAACCAGATTTTCATCGCCAAGCAAGCAGCGATGATTGTGGAAAGTACAGGCGCGTTGGGTACATTTACAACAGGCGCAGAAACGTCTGGCTTTAAACTTGGTACGGGCTTCTTCCCAGCAAATGGTGATATTGACCGCGCCGGTGTCATCATCGGCGGTGCAAGCCTGTGGGTAGGTTCAGGACACCCTGACGAAGAAAATCAGGCCGCAGTCAAGTTCATTACATGGCTGTTGGCTCCTGAGCAGATGACCCAGTGGCACAAAGGCACAGGCTACCTGCCGATCACCAAGAGTTCACAGGCCGCGTTGGAAGCTGAAGATTACTTCGCTATGCACCC
>JBBSBS010000119.1:0-15806 GCA_038251045.1 Aggregatilineales bacterium
CAATTAGCGTTAGAGGCGCTCGATGCTGGTCTGCACGTGTGGATGGAAAAACCGCCAGCCATGCGTCTGATCGAACTGGAAACAGTCAAACAACACATGCTCAATAAAGTAATCGTGGTCGGCTTCAAAAAGGCGTTTATGCCGGTCGCTGCAAAGGCCAGTGAACTGCTGCAAAACAACGCTGTTGGCAAATTAGCAACCATCTCCGCCGAATACCCGTGCAGCGTGCCCGAAGATGGCGCAGCCGTGCTTGCTAATGGGGAATTCACCGATTGGCTGGGAAACGGTGTCCATCCTCTCTCATTCATGGTTCGGGTTGGTGGCAGTGTCAACGCGGTTATTACCCATCGCGCACCGAACGGTGGCGGAGCAGTCATATTAGAATTTGCCAGTGGGGTGCTGGGGGTGATGCACCTCGGTGCGTGGGGTGGCTATTCGAGTGCAACCGAGCGATACAGCCTGATTGGCGATCAGGGAGCGATCACGATTGATAACACGACACGCCTAAGCTGGCATCGTGGCATTCCCTTTGAATACAGTCAGACAACCTCGTTTGCCCCGCCCGGAATCGACAGTGGAGCGGTGGTCTGGGAAGTCCAAAATCGTTTGGCGACTTTGGAAAATAACAGCCTGTTCGTTCAGGGAATCTATGAAGAAATATCCTATTTTTGCGAATGTGTTTTATCTGGCGCAGCTCCTGAAATCGGTTCAATGGATTTTGCTCTGGAAGTTATGAGAATTTATGAGGCAGCACTTTTATCTCAGGGGGAGCGGGTTTCCATCAGCCGTCAATAACTTTACTAAACTAGCGGTAAACCACTCCATTGCAGTGTCAATCACACTTACAGGCTGTAATATAAATTTTCGCTTAATTTTACGGCTCATCTCCAAGTGTGATAAGTCCTTTGCGGATGGCATACTTGACCAGTTCGGTACGCGTGTGCATATTCAGCTTCCGCATAATATTCTCGCGATGCCGTTCGACCGTATTCACCGAAATTCCGAGGTCATTAGCAATGGCGGTATTAGTCGCATCTTCGGCGATGATGGTCAGAATCTCGCGTTCGCGCGGAGTCAGACCATCATAGGTTTCAAGTTCCTTTCCTGCCCGCACATTACTCAGATAATCCGCCACCAAATCTTTTGCAACGCTGGGATCCAGAAAAACATTGCCTTCCGCCACCACATGGATGGCACACAGTAGTTCCTCAGGTGCCACCCGCTTGGGCACATAACCGGATGCTCCGGCCTGTAACATCTGAAAAAAATAATCAGCCCCTTCGTGGATGGTCAGCGCCAGCACAGCCTGACCCGGTGCCGCCAATTTGATACGACGAGTCGCCGTCACACCATCAACACCGGGCATACTCACATCCATCAAAATGACATCAGGAGTCAGTTCTTTGGATAAGCGGATAGCATCCTCTCCATTTTCACCCTCCCCCACAATAGTGAGTTCAGCATCATTCTCAAGTAACATCCGTAAACCAGCGCGTACCACTGCATGATCGTCAACAATCAATATTTTTATGGGCATCCACAATCTCCACCGATAAAGGTTCCGCTAGACGAACAGTGAAAGCCGTTCCTTCCCCAAGCGTAGAATGAACGATAAAGGTGGCGTTTATCAGATTAGAACGCTCCTGCATTCCAGCAATTCCCCATGCAGTACGAATTGCAGAAGGGTTCATTGCAGCCTTGGGATCAAAGCCTATACCGTCATCCCGAATGCAAAGTGATGGGCCATCATCAAAATTAAGCACAATCCAAATACGTTCTGCTTCAGCATGTTTGATAGCATTCGTTAATCCCTCCTGTGCAATCCGGAATAAGGTGGTTTCCACCTCAGAAGCCAAAGCATAAGCTTCCCCAACAACTTCAAGTTTAAGCGCTGGCTTGTCGCGATTATTGAATCGTCCCGTCAGCCAGCGCAAAGCTGCCACCAAACCCATGTCATCAAGCTGTGGAGGACGCAAGTCGTTGATAAGCTGGCGCAACTCACCAAGTGAACCCGTAGCCATACCCTCCAATACCGCCAGCGCCTTTACATTTGAATCGGAGTCCTTGTCTAGCTTTGAAGCTAATCCCCGCAAGCCGAGTGCTAATCCCGTTAACGCCTGTCCTGTACCATCATGTAATTCACGTGCAATCCGCTTCCGTTCGCTCTCCTGTGCATTCGTAATACGCTGGATCAATTCACCACGTACCGCGTCACGTTGTTGGACTTCTTTCAACAATCGTTCCGCCTCTTTATTAGCAACCTGTAATTCTGTATTCAACCAGGACATTTCGCTGCGGCTTGTGGTTTCGGTTTCAAGGCGGGCACGTTCCAAAGCATTCAAGCGCTGTTCACTCTCCACTTCCAATGCACGCAAGACACGAATCATGGAAATAGCCACAATAGTTGCTACAACTGCACGAAATAACTGGATCGGAAATCCTGTTAGCCGCAAGAATGCATCACTATTGATGAATGTAGATGGGAAAATGATGCTTGTGCGGGTGATAAACTGACCAATAACACCGTACAAAGCTAACGCAACAGCAGCGACAGTCAAATCTCGCACGTACTTATCCATACCCCTTTCGCGGAAAATTCGCCTCTCTTGGCATAAAGACCAACATGCTAATAGACCGCTAGGAATACCAAGAATATAACGCGCCAAAACATCCGAAGCCGTCAACCATGACGCATCATCAAGCCCGTACGCTGCCCGCACAAAAATACAGGATAGCGTATACCAAATTACCGCAATCATCGTTAGCCGCCAATTTGACTTGTGACTAGGACGAGCGTGCATCAACAGCCGTTCGCTGAACATGAGTAATGCAACAAAAGACGTTACGAGAACTGCCAGCTTAATCCACTGCAACCATTCATAAAGGGGTTGATGATGATAATAAGCGACCCCCTGCCCGGTCATATCAAGCCATTCATGGATACCGTGCAAAATACCGAACGCGGAAAGCAACCGCATCGAGCGGGCAAATTCTAATTCCGATGTCCTATCTGATTCGACAAATAAGGCTAGCCCCATCGAAAAAAACGCTAGCCCGTAGAAGAAAAAAATGATAATCAGCGCTTCATCCCACGGAAGCGAAAACATAATATGCCTCGTCTAGCACGCCCAATCTGCTCTCGATTCATCATAAATCAATGGGCGCTGCTCAGTTTATAGGGTGTTTACCCCATCCCGTAGCTAGGGGGATCATCGGATTTACGGATGATGGCTTCTCCTGCTACGATGAGTTCAAAGATAAGTGAAGACACGAATTGGAGAATAAAATGGAACAACTACTATTAACCTTAAGTGTCGCAGTATTGTTTTTCCTGCGGATTGGTGTCCCTGTCATCGCACTAGCAGCAATTGGTATCTTTATTGACCATTGGCAAACCAAACGAGAACTAAACTCGTTCCACAAACCTTCTTGATTGCCAATCAGGAGTGTCCATTTATATCCATAAGCTGCCCAGGTTTATGAAACGTGAGGCTCTAGACAACCAAAATGCCTCACGTTTTTATATCCGGGACCGTTCAT
This sequence comes from Aggregatilineales bacterium, assembly GCA_038251045.1. Lineage (GTDB taxonomy): Bacteria > Chloroflexota > Anaerolineae > Aggregatilineales > Phototrophicaceae > CFX2. The sequence goes on from JBBSBS010000119.1 coordinate 3,541, forward strand.
GATACGGCTTAGGGCTTTTGCTTGAGCCATGTCCACAGGTGAAGCAAATAGGCATCAGGGACTTCTCCAGCACTAAAAGCTGGCATCTTGTCCGGCTTTCCTGTTCGAACCTGCTGGAAAAATACCTCGAAGCTCAGATCCGTTCCGCGCAGTGATGGCACATCTTTCCCCCCGATGGCAGTGTCTCCATGACATCGCGCACAACGCAAGGTGGGCCACATAGATTCACCCAGTGCGGCATTGCCTGTCTCCAACGTAACTTCCGGTGCAAAGACCACAATATCTTGCCGTGGAACCGTCTTGATGGCGGTTTCCTCCAAAGTTATAAACCAGATGAGTCCCGCTGTCAGTATAATTGTCATGACAATTGCATACGGCCAAAAGCGCTTTTTACGCCGAGCAATTACTTCCGCTGGCAACGTTGGTGACACATCGCCTTTTTCTATACTGTCCAGTTCTTCGCCGTGTTCTTCCGCCATCGCATCTCGCGGGAGATTTCCCGTGAACATGCTGCGATTAAATCGCTTAAGATGGACGTTATACATATGCCAGATAACTATCGATAAAACAGCCAGCACCGCTTCGCCACCATGTGCTGCCCGCGCAGCCGGAATGACCGCGCCCGAAGCCAACTTAGTCGTGGCAATCGGATTCCACATCATAAATCCTGTAACCGCCATCATCAATGTACCCCACACCACCGCCAAATATTCAGCTTTTTCCCCAAAATTATAGCGAGGCAAATGCGGGTGCGTCTTGCGAATCCCCAGATTAAACCCAATCCAGTTTATGACATCCCAGAAGTCTTTAATGCCCGGAATCATGGTAGCGCGGTAACCAAGCACAAACAGCTTGTAGCTAATAACTCCCCCGTGGAAGATAGCCTCAGCCATCAACAAAGTGGCTAGAAAGTGATGTATGATCCGGATACTTTCAATACCGCCGAGGATTAGAATCAGCGTTTTCGCCCACTCCTCGGCTGCATATTTCTGGGGTAATCCGGTAACAGCCAGACCTATAAAGGTCGTCAACAGAATAATGTGCTCCATACGCTGTGCAGGAGCAAAACGCTTGTATTCTTGTGCGGGTAGGGTTTCCGTTGCCATTTTCTCTAACCTCCTGACTTCGCACGCGAACCAAAGCGTTGTCGGATGCGCCTGATGATGTCAGTCAAAACAAGGAACAAAAATCCACCGACCACCACCGGAATAAGAACTGTGTAAAACGCGTTGACGATAAACAGCAGCGGCTGCGACTCTAGGGTTGGCGGGAAGTGTCCTACCCACGCCGCCGGGAAATCAGCCGTTGCGCCCGGATGGCACTGTTTGCATGTCGTCAACAGATTCTCGCGGATCACACGACTGTTACTGGCATCGACCTTGGCAATATCATGCACACCGTGGCAGTCATAACAAACAGCTTTATTGGTAGCCACACTGGGGTCCTGCTGATTGAACAACGCCACTGTCGTCCCATGAAAATCAGTCAGATAACTATCGAAGACATTAGCCGTAATATCATACTTCGACATAAGTGCTGCATCCGCATGGCACTTGGCACACAGCTCCGGTGAACGAACACGGAACAAATTAGTCGTTGGGTCATCAATATTATGAACCCCGTGACAATCAATGCAGGTTGGAACATCGGGGTTGCTGTCATTAAACAACGCAGCGCCGTGAACACTATTTTGATACTGTTCAAATATTGCACCGTGGCACTTCCCACAGGTCAGGGAAATGCGTTGACGCGGAACATCAGGGGTTTGGATGTCATGACTTCCGTGGCAATCGACACAGGTAGCCGCCTCCAGCGTACCGGTTTTGATAGCGTCTCCGTGAACACTATCTTCCGAATGTGTGTATTCGTCTTCATGACAATTCCGGCAGGTCTGGTAGCGCTCTATTTGGAATTCCCGTATCGACTGCGCGGCCTCCGGCTGATGCGGGAAGCGCTGTTCCGTATGACAATCCACGCACGCAAGAGCACCATCGGAATTATTCGTACCGTGTACTGAATCGGCCAGAACATGGGCATCAACCGTCAATGGAAGAATCTCACCACTAGGCAGCGTCCATGTTCGACCCGGTTGAGCATGACACAGCAAGCAGTACGCATTTGATGGCTTAGTCGTATCATCTGCCTGTCCGCTCGTCGTCTGAACAATATCGATTTGGGGCACCGTTTCCGGTGATGGCGTGACCTCCGGTGTAGGCGGTTCGCTATCCTCTGCTAAAGTCAGCAGCACCATTCCGCTCATTACGAGGAGAATTCCGGCTGCTAGTAATATTTTAATGACACGGGAGCGCTGGTTGCGGTTAATCATGATGAGTCTCCTGCGCACGGGGCTTTCGGAAAAATGCGACAGCAGAGCCCAATAACAAAGCAATAACCGCGCCAATGACCACAATCGTGATAGGCTGAACACCGCTTGAGACAGTTTCGGTTGTCAAGTCAGGCACTGCACTTTTGGTATCAGGTACGGCAGTTGCTTCTGGCGTAACAACAGGTGTAGCTTCAGCCATCGTGTCCACTGCACCTAGCGCAGCAAGATCCTGTTCGGCGCTACTCAGAAGCGCGTCAGCATAGGTGTAATTATGAATTCCGAGGCTGCCATCATTCTTGACAAACTTTATCGCAGCACTCACCTGCTCATAGCGTGACATATCCTCAGTATTGGGCTGCGGTTTAGGCACACTGTCGAATTGTGCGGATAACACGGCGAGTCGGGCACGTACTGCTTCCTGCGTATCCTGAACAAGATACTGCATATCAGTGACCGTTAAGTCTTTGTGGCAGCTAGAGCACGCACTCGGTAGTTGGTTATCATCCTCACCCGGTAAAATAGGTTTAAACGTATGGTTAGCACGACTGCTCGTGCCGACCGGTATCTGCTGCATATGGCACGTCATGCACACCGGACCATCTTCAGCCTTGAAATGCGCACCCTCCACCCCGTCAATTCCGGCGACGAGTGCCGCACCCTCAAACATTTCTGTGACCGGGTGATGAACCCCGCTTGTGTCCGCCGGATTCGTGTGACAACTCATACACAGTGAATTCGCTTCCTGAACCAGTTCAAAAGGCTGTTCGGAATCCGTATGTTGATAATGGCAGGTTTGGCATGTGATCCCCCATTTCGCATCAGCCACCGTAAGTGGTTCAGGGGCTTGTCCATCTCGATCACCACTCGCCACCGCAGCAATCAAATCTGCGTTGTGGCGGGCATCTTGACTGTGACAAACCAAACATTTGTCATCCGCCGCAAAGCTCTGCGTTAAATCGTTTAGGGATGTGGCGTGGGTACTATTAAACCATTCGTTGTATTGCATATTCGGTTGACTGGCATGGCCTGTTACCCACCAGTGGTCCGCACTATCTCTTGGAACCAATTGGAAAACATCGCTCAAATTCCCGCCCGGTATATATCCAACCGGATAAGGATGACCATCGTTACTCACACCTTGACTGTGGCACTGGCCACAGACTTGGGCATCCGGTGTCGCGTAAATTGAGGCCCGAACTTGAACAAGTTCTTCATCAGAAGGATTTCTCCCCGCATCCTTTGCTAGCTTGACATGATCGCTCGCTGGGCCATGACATGCTTCACATTGCACACCCGGGTCTTTCCACCGACCACGATCAACATCAAGACCGGTCGTGTGACAATAAGCACAATTTTGTTCCCAATCAAAAGCTTCAGCAGGCCACGAGTCCGCTAGCTTATAAGCTTCCCACTGCTGGGTTTCAATATTCCACTCGGCGGGTAACACCATATAATCATTGGCGGCTACTTTGTATAAATAGCGTTGCACATGCTCGCCCGAACCAACGACGTAGGCAATGTCTTTCTCAGTAAAGGGACGTGCCGTATCCTCATCAGGAAACTGTACCGAACGCAAATCATCCCCCAGATCGAAATCACCTAAGATAGCCCCCTTCTTTTTGCTCACATCTTGCAGCGCCAGCGCATGCTGACTATCCGCGTGTGACTGGGCCAAACTGCGATGACACGACGCACATTCTTTCGCGCCCACAAATGAAGCACTGGTATCATCTTGGGCGCGCACAACAGTGTAACTTCCAAACATCAGAAGACTTACACCACTCAAAATGAACATACACCCGAAGAAGATCAGTAATTTGATCCGCGATGTTTTCACACTGATGACCTCTCCACCCATAGCTCCCTAATTCCATGTTCTAATGACAAGATATGGAATTTATTGGCAAGCTACTAATTATCCCCGGTCTAAATTGCTCAAAATAACGATTCAATAAACACGTCTATGAACATCGGTCACATCCCAAAAACGCTTGTGGCACGTTGATTTGCGATCATCACAGATCCAGACCATGTAACACCAGCCATTATGGGTTGTTTAGCCACGATATCCAACGGAACCGCCAACCTTATTGTAGCGATTTCAACAGCCTTTGTCGCTCCGCCTGCTGTATGGCAGGTGCCACAATTGGTCAAACTATTTCCCGGCTCTGCTTCATCTTCATACTGCTGTTTAGGAAATACCGTGTGTCCGTCCTCTGTCTGAATGACATAGTACTGACCAAACAAATTGTGATCTGTTGTAAGTTGATCTTCGGTCGTATACGCTTCAACCATATCGCCCACATCCACCACTCGGATTTCATCATCCGCGCCAAGATTTGTCATGACCATTGGTTTCTGTAGGGGATCAACAACAGTTTGGGCATAAAGGGTAAGAGACCAATCCAATGGTTGATCGCCGTGGCACGTAAAGCAGGTGTTTGTTCCCACATACAAAGCCCCCGGCATCAGCACGTTTCCTCCAAGATGCCCGCCCGCAACAACTTCGGGTATCGACAACACTGCTACGAAAATACCAATGAGCAGAGCAAGGCTTCCCGTTAACGCGAGACTAACCGGAAACCATTTTGCCATACGCCCTTTTCCCAATCTCATGAAATAAAAGTGCTCCATCAACAGTTTTGCCATTCATGATTATCACAAATCAAACTTCGGCTGTAATCAATCGAAGGCATGATCTTCTATCATTCCACAGAATGATTTCCACAAAAAACTCACTGCACTAAATGCTGCCGGATAGCCAGAAGTGCCGCCTGTGTTCGGTCAGACACATGCAATTTCTGTAGGATGTGCTGAACATGCGTTTTAACCGTCGGTATACTGATATTAAGCGTCTCTGCAATGGTTTGATTTGAAAGTCCCTGTACGATTAGGTTTAGCACATCATATTCACGGTCGGACAGTGCCTCAATCGGAAGCTCGGTTGGTTCTGGTGTAGGCGTGTTCATATCCACCGCCTGTGCCAGAGCAACCTCAAGCAATGCCCTGTCGATCAATTCCTCCCCCGTCGCGGCAGCTATCACCGCTCGTACAATCTGATCAGGGTTGGTCTCTTTTGAAAGATAGCCCGATGCACCGCTGCTAATGGCACGCGCAAGATACCCCGGATTTGCATAGGTGGTTAACATAATGACACTGGTACAGGACGAAACTGCTTTTATTTGGGTCAACGCCTGCAACCCGTCACCATCTTTCATGCGAATATCCAGCAGCATAACGTCAGGCTGCAATGTTTTTGCCGCTTCAACCGCCGCCGTTCCGCTGTCTGCCTCCCCAATAACCTGAATTCCCGGTCGGGTTAACAATGCGCGTAATCCCTGACGGACGATTCCATGATCATCCACAATTACGACTCGTATCACATCTTTAGGAGCAACATTTTCCATCATTTACCTCGATGCTTTCCGTATATTGGAAGCTAGAAGGTCAGAGTCAGGTGTCAATGGTACCCAAACGTGGATGCGTGTCCCTTGTCCCTGCGTGCTCTCAATTTCACAAATCCCGTGTATCAGTGTCGCACGTTCCTTCATAGTAGTAATTCCCAGTCCATGACCTTCACCACTCGTTGAACTAGGATCAAAACCCTTACCATCATCCGCAATCATCAGGTCAATCCCATTTCCATTGTGCATAGTTAATTGGATGTGGTGAGCATCTGCATGTTTGCGGATATTATTCAGAGCTTCTTGGGCAATACGAAACACCGTAACACCCACCGTTTTGTCTGGCTCAGACGGTATGCTTTGAATGTCTAGCGTCAATTCCAATCCAACTGCCCGCGCCGTCGACTGAGCCACTTCCTCAATCGCTGCTGCCAGCCCCAAATCATCAAGAACGGCTGGACGCAAACCTTCCACAATTCGTCGCCCTTCTATAATTGCCTCAGTAAGCGTGTCGCATCCCAACTGTAACCCATCACAACCACCCTGCTGGTTCATCCCGCATTGTTCGCGGCAGTTAGTCAGGTAATAGCGTGCGCCCACCATCTGCTGAATAAGCCCATCGTGCAAATCAAAAGCCACCAACTTACGCTCTTCTTCTTGCGCATCAATAAGCTTCTCAATCAAGCGGTGTTCCTCGCCCCGTTTACGCTCAAGCTCCTGCGCCATTTCATAAAATGTGGAGGTTAAGGTACCAATCTCATCGGGAGCCAGTCGCGCGGGCAAAATAGGCGCAGCGCCCCCATGACCAAAAATTGCTGCCTGTCGTTTTAGGTCAAGCAGCGGTTTCAATATGCGATCACTAGCGATCAATGACAATGCCAGAGCAAGCATGACTGCGCCGAGAATGACCACCGTTGTCATCGCATAAAAAGTAGTTACATCTTCATAAAGTAAAAGCTTTGGAGTCTGCCGGAAAATGACCCAGAAACGATCAGGAGTCGTTTCCGACGGATGAACCGCATCGTAAACGTAGACGCTCTCCGCCGTTTCAAAGTTGCCCAGCCCTCCCCCCAACATCGGGCGGACATCAAAGTGATTTTGTGCGGGATCGAACGTTTCGGGATACACCAGATAATTACCGTCTTGGTCGAGCATTACCCACGTATCCTGACCGGGATTCGCTGGCAAATTGCGCAGCAGCCAACCGGCATGAAGATCAATCAGCAAGACTCCATCATCATCAGGCAGTTTCAACGCGTAATGAACAAATGGTTTACCTTCGTTCGGCGCATTTTGTTCCTGAGCAAAAGCAGACACATAGACCCCGCCCGATCGCAAAACCATGACGGTCTGGAAGTAGCTCTCTACGGATCGATCAACTCCGGTTTTGGAAATACTAACGTTCTTTCCGTCTGCCTCGACACCGACAATTTCCTGTCCCGTCGCGTCAATATAACGTACGGCTTGGTACATCGGACGCACCGACGAAAACATCAGAAAATCTTGCGCAACTTCCTTTTCCCACACTTCGATCTGATCTTCTGCATCTCCTTCACGGCGTAAGTTTCGCAGCATCTTAAGGCTGCGCAGCACACTTAAATAAAGCGCATCACCGCCTGCTTGCTTTAGCGAACTGACAATACTTTCTGCCTGTAAATGCACCTGATGACTGGAACGTTCCAGTACTTGACCATAAAGGGCTGTGCGGGTGAAAAAGTAGCCGTACAGTGCCATCCCAGTAATCGTGATTAACATGAGCCCCACAAAAGCGAGGATTAGCTTTACACGAATACTGTTTAATGGTCGCATAACCTTTTGCTTTCGTTAATTTCGATAACTTCCGCCCATCGGGGTGCTAATCATTCCAATTATGAAGTTCTTTGCAGTTTTATAGTGATGACATTCATCATGAAGGATAGGTAACGGAAGAAATTTCTTCTCAGCTCAAACTAAGTTACCCTTACGAAGTCAGGAGATTCAACATTAAAAAATAACAGCCGTTATTACAAAAACGGCATTATTGCCGTCAATCTGTATTAAAATGGTTATAGTTGTGAATATAGTAAACGTTCAACTAAGCTTACAACAAGTGAGGTGATTATGGCAGAGCATACATGGGAAAAACCCAATCTATCCGTTTCGACTTCGAAGTCCCCATCCGAATATCTGAAGTTCATAATCGGTGGTCTTTTAATGTTAGGGGCGGTGGTTTATCTCATCATTTCGGGAACCACCAGCGGCGCACGTTACTTCATTACAATTGATGATCTGATGAAAAATTCTGAATATGTCGGCAAAACCGTGCGTATGTCCGGTGCGGTTATCGGCGAGACCATCGTTGTTGACAAAACTAATTTAACGATTGATTTTACCGTTGCTAATATCCCCGAAGACACGACCGATCTTGCGCGCGTTTTGCATGAGGCAGTCACCAACCCGTCAGCCCGGCGTGTAAAAATTCATGTCGAAAATACTGTAATGCCAGATCTTCTGAAAAATGAAGCGCAGGCCATTCTATCGGGCAAATTAGGCGAGGATGGTGTGTTCTATGCCGACGAACTGCTTCTTAAGTGCCCGAGTCGCTATGACGAAGCCGTCCCCAATCAGGTACAGGGCGCATAAATACCCGCCTCGCAAAAGAAAGGGTTCTTGATATGCTTGCAGAAATTGGTTTGGTGGCAACGTTTCTCGCCTTTTTCACATCGTTGTATGCGATCGGCGCGTCGTTGTATGGTGAGCGGTTCGCCCGCAGCGAAGCCATTGTACTCAGCGGACGTAACGCCGTTCTCCTTACGTTCGCTCTAATGCTAACGTCGATTGTCGCGCTCGAAATAGCGCTAATGACCCAACAGTACCAGATCGCCTACGTATGGACGGTCTCCAGTCCACCGATGCCGAATTTCTTCCGCTTCACCGCCTTATGGGGATCACAGGCCGGGTCACTCCTGTTTTGGTCATTCCTAATGAGCGCTTTTGCGGCGGCAGCAGTAGTTTTGAACTGGAAAAGCCAACGCCGATTAATGCCCTATGCCATCGTTTATATGATGGCAACCCTCGCTTTCTTCATTGCCTTGGTCATCCTTTTTGAAAACCCGTTTGACCGTTGGTGGATTATCCCCACCAATCCAGTTGACCAACAAGTCGTCAAAGCAGGCTTGATGCCTTTCGGAGCCACCATACCTTCTGCCACCAACCTCGCTGACTCAGCTCAGGGCTTGAATCCGCTCTTGCGGCACTTCGGCATGGCGATCCATCCCCCCATGCTTTACCTCGGCTTTGTATCCTTTGTCATTCCCTTCGCATTTGCGATGGGTGCACTAGCGTCCGGTGACCTGTCGACCAATTGGATAAAAGCCACCCGCCGCTGGGCATTGGTCGCGTGGTTATTCTTGAGCCTCGGATTACTCCTCGGAAGTCGCTGGGCTTATGATGTACTCGGTTGGGGCGGATACTGGGGTTGGGACCCCGTGGAAAACGCCGCGTTCTTACCGTGGCTCATCGGCACGGCCTTCCTGCACAGTGTCATGATTCAGGAAAAGCGCGGCATGCTCAAAGTCTGGAATATGTTTCTGGTCATTGGTACCTTCAGCGCGGTCATCTTCGGCACATTTGCCACCCGCAGCGGGTTGGTAGATAGCGTTCACAGCTTTGCCCGTAGCGAAATCGGCTTCCCCATGTTCTTCTTCTGGGGAGCCATAACCATCGTATCAGTCTCACTAATCCTGTGGCGGCGCAGCCGCGGCGAACTCCGTGACGAGCACTCAAACACCAATCTCTTCAGCCGCGAGTCACTCTTTATGCTGAATAATTTCATCTTCTTAGCATTGTTCATCGCCATATTCTGGGGTAGCTTCGGCGCACCCATCATCAGCGAATTGGTCATGGATACCAACATCACCTTGGGCACAGATTACTTCATGCGTGTAACGCCGCCCCTCTTCGCTGCCCTCTATATCCTGATGGGCATCGCTCCCCTTTCCGCATGGGGTAAAACGTCACTTTCACGCTTGGGGCAAATGATGCTCGTACCCCTATTGTTGACCATAGTTTCGGTAATCCTCTTCTACATTGGAGGGGTAACCAGCGCAATGGGACTGCTGGCTTACGGCATCTGCCTCCTAGCCGGATGGGTTGCCATTTATGAAACCTATCGCAGCATGAACGCTCGGCGACAGGCACATAAAGAAAGTTACATCAACTCCATAAGAGCCTTGTTTAGCCGTAATCCACGCCGCTATGGGGGTTACCTCATTCACGTCGGCATAACCATAATCGGCCTCGGTGTGATCGGCAGCACCGCCTTCCAGCAAGAGACTCAACGTACACTAGCCGTCGGACAAAGTTTGGATATCGGTGGCTATTCCCTGCGCTATGACGGGCTGCGAAGTGGACAAATCGCTGATGATGGCCGCACGATGGACATCGCCGATGTCACCGTGTTACGAGACGGTCAGGAATTAACCCAGCTTCGCCCACGCCGCGACTTTTTCACAGGCGCTAAAGGCATGGATACCATGACTATTGCCGGTTCCTACAGCACCATTGAAAACGACTTTTATGTGCTGCTCGTCGGGTGGGAGCCTGTCGGACAAAATGCGGCAACCTTCAAGGTTTACATAAATCCGCTAATCAACTTGGTCTGGTGGGGCGGTTTGATCCTGATGATCGGAACCATCTTAGCCGCTTGGCCCACCGAAATTTTGCCCCAGCGTATTCGAAACGAAGTTGACGCTTTTGTGCCGAACGGGCTGTTACGAAAAGGTGTATAGACACATGAAACAACCTTTAAATCGCCGCATTGCAAAAGTCACATTAACTATATTGATCGTGTTTGCAATGGCAATCTCGGCCCATGCACAAACCGCATCGCCTGAACCCGTCACCGATGATCAGGTGAATACCATTGCGAAGAAGCTCTACTGTCCTGTATGTGAGAACATCACCCTCGACACCTGCGCCACGGCGGCCTGTGAGGATTGGCGCAATGAAATCCACATTCAACTCGAAGCCGGACGTACCGAAGATCAAATCGTAGATGATTTTGTGCAGCGTTTTGGTGATCGTGTTGTCGGCACACCGCAAGATGCTGCGCTCCGTGCCTTATCACTGGTTACCCCGTGGATCATTATCGCCGGTGTGTTAGTCATTGTTGGGCGGGTGATGATAGGTCGTGGGCGGGGAAGAAACCCCGTAACCATGACTCCGCAGTCGGCGACTGGTAACCACAACCATCAAAAGTATCACGACTTGTTGGAAAAGGACTTGGAAGAATGAGCGAAGAAACAATGTCTGGGCAGCCAGCCTCCATTGACCAGTCGGAAAGCCAGCCAATCGAAGTTCAACAACCTCGCGGTCGCCTCGGTCTGGGATCAATCATGTTGCTCATCGGAATCCTCTCTGTTGCAGCAGTGTTCGGCCTTGCGCTGGTTCGCCAGAACAAGTCGCAGCCCACCGCTGGCCCAGCACCCGACTTCAGCTTAACCACGTTTGACGGGCAATCGTTCAAACTAACCGATCTGGCGGGCAAAGTTGTCGTTGTGAATTTTTGGGCGAGCTGGTGCGGACCATGCAAAGATGAAGCACCCGCCTTACAAGCCACTTGGGACGCTTATAAATCACGGGGTGACGTAGTCTTCGTCGGCATCGCCTATGCCGACAACGGCCCGCGTTCTTTGGAATTCATGAAGCAATATGACATCACCTACTTGAATGGGCCAGACTTGGGCACGCGCATCTCGGAAACCTATAACATTCAAGGGGTGCCTGAAACCTTTGTTGTTGATCGTAAAGGCAACATTTTTGAATTCATTTATGCCGGTGTATCCAAGTCTGCATTGAGCGCAACCATCGACAAGGCGCTGATTAAGGAGTAAGAAATCGTGACTACAGAAGGCGTCATTGCCGCAGTTATTATGGTAGGAATCGGATTAGTTTGGTTGGCGCTGCCCTTGCTGCGTCGGAAATCGTCACTCAATGCCGGCGAACTGGTCAATCAGAAAGAACGTGCTGCCCTGCTGACGACTTACGAGCGCACCTTAGCCTCCATTCGTGACCTTGATGACGATTATCTCACGGGAAAACTATCCGAATCCGACTATCAATCAGAACGAAGCCAGTTTACCGAGCAAGGTGTGGCGGTTTTACAAGCACTCGAAAAACGCGGCGTTAAAGCACCACCCAAATCGCTCAAAGTAGATCGCATTAAAAAACCCGTTCCGACCAACTCGGTTGATCCTGATGAACAGCTTGATGATGCCATTGAGCAGGCCATTGCCGCCTACATCGAATCGACAAATTAAAATAAAAAGCGAAGAAATCATGATACAACGACACCCATTTATCATAGGGCTTGGTTTAGCGTTGCTCGCCCTTGCCGCCGCCGGTTGCTCTGGCTTGGCCGGCGAGCCTGTCATCGTTGCCACCATACTGCCACCTGTCCAACAACCTGCTCAAACTGTTAACTTGCCCCAATCCACACCGGACCTGGACGCAGGCGCACAAATCTACGCAGCCAATTGCACCCGCTGTCATGGCAC
>JBBSBS010000120.1:0-15776 GCA_038251045.1 Aggregatilineales bacterium
TGTGACCTGCTCTAGCGTGTATCCTTCATAAAAATGCGCTCTTCCCTGCTGCGCAACAACCACTTTCCCTTCGAGGTAGCCAATAACAAGCTGCCCACTATGCCCCACAACAGTTGATTGAGGCCAGCCCGGAATGTCGTGATACGAAATCACAACCTTATCATCCAGAGTATCTGCCAATCCTCCTAGTCCTGATCCGAGTACGAGTCCAATCTCAGGCCGAAGGTTCGTCCGCGCCTGAATAACGGCCACCGCTTTTGCATAATCAGTATGGGTATAACTCATGTGTACGCTGTTCCAAGATTACAATGTAAATAATGTGTGCATTATACCCCTTCACTTTAGAACAGGGCTATTCCGGATCAATTTGCCAACGAAATGCACAATACATAGGTAAATAGTACGATCCTTAGGCGAAGTATAGCATTTTGAGCTACTATTAATCTAATCATTGGAGATATTTTTATGGATATGGGTTACGATCACATTATTGCCCAATATTCAGAGGCCTATCGCAAGCTCTATAATCGTCAACCGCGCGACATTCAAAATCTGGATAACGGTTGGGTTATCGTTAATGGTGCGCGCATGAGACTTGCCGAACTGGAATACCTAACGCATCAACTTGATCAGGAATTCAATCAAGATTTGCTCAGGCGGCGCAATGTCGTAACTCGCCTCTTGAAATGGCTCAAGCAATAACAACCTCTCCGCCTCGCATTAGCTCCTCTATTTGTGGTTAGCCATTATCTATCCACCCTCCATCTCAAGTTTGGAAATGGTTTGTCATCGCAACGGGTAAATTGTCGCAGTTCGCCTACTGACCGAACCTCTTCTATAATAGGCTCATGCTTCAAATCCATTCAAAATCACTTAATCTGCGTAGAGAATTTGCATGAATTCCTTCAAGGAAACGCGTCGTCAGATGCAGATTGCCATTTTAGTTTTTGCGGTCATTATTCCCATTGGCGTAATCGGCTTCATGGTAATCGAAAAATTCTCTCTGCTGGATTCAATCTGGCTGACAGTTATTACACTGGCGACTATTGGCTACGGCGATGTTGTCGCCAATACACCGCTAGGACGAATTTTCACACTTTTGTTAATTGTCTTTGGTCTAGGAGCCGTCGCCTATGGCCTGCAAGCTACAGCAGGATTCTTCCTCAGCCCTGCTGTTCGTGATTTACGTCAGCGGCGGCGTGCCCAATGGGAAATTGACCATCTACGAAAACACTTCATTATTTGTGGGGTTGGAAATCTAGTAGATGAAACAATAAAAACATTGCTTGAAAGTGAATCACTTCGCAGAACATCACAACGTACGTATTTGGATTTTATTCACGCCCAAGAAAGCCTACTCAATCTTGTGGTTATCGTCACACCAGATCTAAGATTTGCAACACATCTTCGGGAAAATGGCCTCCGTGTTATCGAGGGGGATCCCACTAATGATGATGTACTTATTCACGCAGGAATTAGTCATGCCAAGGGCGTGATGGTCATGCTGGACAATGATACCGAAAGCTTGCTTACAGTTCTTACCGCGCGCAGCCTCAATGCAACAGTCGATATTACAGCGGCAGCCTTGGATGATAACATTGCAAAAAAGATGATACGGGTAGGGGCGAATGGTGTGATTGCCCACTACGACTCAGCGGCTAGCTTCCTTAACAATGCAACCTTACGTCCCGCAGTAAGCGAATTTTTCTATAGTATGCTTTTTACTCACAATTCGGAAATCACCACCATTCCACTTGACTTATCCGAAGACTCGCCGTGGATTGGTCAGACTTTGAGCAGTTTGCGTCTGTATCAAAAATTTGAAGCTGGTGTAATTGGATTACGCCGGGATGACGGCGTCTACCGTTATGCACCTGATGAGCAATATATTTTGCGTGAAAACGAAATCTTGATAACCGTTGTCCCGGCACGCAATGTAGTTAAACTAACTTCTGCCTGTCGTGGACGGAACAGTGCCGAATTACATAGTCCGAACTGGCAGCGCATACCGGTTACATCTAAACCGACCCAACTTCCAGATCGCATTTACGCCTTACATGAAAGTGAACAGATTATTCAAGACATGTCTCAGCATTACATCATTTGTGGGACAGGCGCCGTCGCGCGTAGCGCCATCAACCAGCTTGACCCAACCCGCCCGTTTGTCATTATTAGCGACAATGAAATTTATACAAAGGAACTTGTTGAACGGGGCTTCCGTGTTGTTCAAGGCATACCCTCGCAAGAGTCGACACTGCTCAAAGCAGGTGTTGATCGGGCGCTAGCAATTATGGTGGCGGTTGAAGACGATGCGGTTACAGTTCTCACAGTGCTCAATTGTCGGGCTTTCAGTAAACGATTGCTCATCACTGCAACCGCCGAACACGACACCATGATCGCCAAACTCCGACGTGCAGGTGCGGACAGGGTTGTCACGCCGGTTCAAATTGCCGCTCACTTCATTTTACTGGCTGCAACACGACCCGTCGTAAGCGATTTTCTGCAATATGTGGTCTACAACTATCATGCCAGAATCGAAACCACCGAATTGTATTTGGAAGATGAGTCAGCGTGGATCGGTTCAACAATTGCTGAACTCGATCTGGAAAAGAAATTTCAAGCAGGGGTCATTGGCCTTCGTACCGAGAATGGTCATTACTTTTACGCACCTCCCCCAAAGCGTACACTCAGGCCTCATGATGTCCTCATCGTTGTCACACCCATGAAATATTCCGACGAAATACGAGCCATCGCACACGGCAGCCTCACCCGCCGGCCCGTGTCCCTACGGCGGGATTACCTTAACGAATCAATCACTTAGCTATCAAGTCCGGCCAGTTTTCGCTCTTGTCGGTAATCTTCTGGGGTGTCCACATCACGCAGCACACTATCCGTCTCAACTTTAACGTACGCGATGCGATCTTTATGCCGATCAATTACATCACGTGGCGAACCCGTTTCCGGGAGTTCAAGAATCTCAGGCCAATAGCGACGATCGATTAAAATCGGGTGTCCGCGCCGCATCTGATAGCTCGGTGCAACAATATCACCTGCCCCTTCAGCATAAGCCATCAACACCTGCGAAATCACTTTGGGTTGAATGCGTGGCTGATCCCCCAGCACCACCAATGCAGCCCCAATATGTGTAGGCATCGCCCGCAAACCGGCTTTCAACGAAGAAAGCATATCCCCTGTTCGGTACTGCTCATTATGAGCCACATCCACGCCCACACGCGCAACCACCCGTCGCACTTCACCCGCCAGATGTCCAGTCACTACCGTTATTTGTGGAACACGCGCCAACCGCAGTTGTTCAATAATGTGTTCGATGATCGTCCGATGCCCGCCCCACGGCAAAAGTACTTTCGGCTGTCCCATGCGCCGGGACATGCCGCCCGCCAATATTACAGCACCAATGTGTTTCTGGAGTTCATAAATCGGCTCGCTTCCGCGCACGGACCCCAACGCTACTCCATAGAAACGTGAAGAACGCAAAATGAACTGCGCAATCAATCGCGCACGCCTTCGTACATAACCCTGTGGCGCGGTCTGGTTCAACAAAGCAACCACCCGCGCACTTGGCGGTACTCCCCTCAACCCCAATTCCTCATCGCGCAGCACTTGGGCGACCCACGGTGATTTGACACGATTGCCGAGCAAAAACCCGTAACGCTCATCGATAGCCGTCGCGTTATAAACATGCTCCTCGTCCAGTGGCTGCCCCAAAACCGCTAATGAAGCCATTGGAATGACTAATGTTGTTTCGGAGGGAATATTAGGTTCATCAGCCAGCGGCGCTTTCAAAGGCAGCCCGCCAGCATGGTCGGCCTCGATTAACAACACATCCGAGTCAACTGAATCCAAGAGGCGGGGAATCTGTTTGACATCGACCCCATGCACCTGAGTATTCTTAATGTAATCATAGAGAAAAACGAAGCGGTTTTCACCTAACGCCAGTGATAGGTGGGTCATGCCGCTGTCGAGCGTTGTTGCGTAAGGCATCAAATCCAACTCTTCAGCAGCAATCTGGTTGGTAGTTGTCGCTAGCACGCGCAATCCAGCGCTTGCCAGCTCGTGCCCCAGCGCAATCAACGTCGATGTCTTGCCCCCGGCACCTACAAAAGCGACCACATCACCGGGAACAATTTCAAACGCTTTTTGAAGTTTCATACCCGGCTCTCACCAGAATTGCTTAATTTTCGATTGGATTTATTTGTGCCTCCGCAGACCGAAGAAAGGTAGTCACGTGTCCTAAAGAACACCAACCCCTTGCTGCCGCAACGCCACAACCACCCGCTCAGGGGTCATTGGCAGGTCATCTACCCATACCCCTGTTGCATCATGTACCGCCGCCGCAATTGCTGGAGCCAGCGGCAAGAACGGCATTTCAGCCATCCCTCGCACACCCCATGGGCCGATCGGGTCGGCATATTCTAAAACCACTGATTTAACGGTCTCTGGAATATCGAGAACAGTTGGTATCAAGTAAGTTGAAAGATACGGATTACGAATCTTACCTTCAACCAACACCAGATTTTCCATAATCGCGTAACCCTGCGCCTGTACCACACATCCTTCAATCTGTGCCTGTACCAATTGGGGGTTTACCGCTTTCCCAACATCGTTAGCCGAAACCACATTGATAACCCGTATGTGACCGGTTTCAATATCGACCTCAACCTCGACCGCCTGTGCCACGTAGCCATAGGCAAAATTCGGTTCGCTTCTACCTGTCATCGGATCATATGGTGTTGTTTTCGGTGGACGATATTGATAGGTAGCAACCGCTGGGCGCTCTTCCCGCTGCCACATTTCGAGAGCCTTTTCCGCTGCACCCTTAATCGCATTCCCTGCCATAAACGTCAATCGTGAGGCCGAGGCGCTGCCGGAAGTGGGCGCTTCAGACGTATCATGCCCCATCAACCGCACCCGTTCAATCGGCACACCAATTGCGGCGGCTGCCATCTGAACAAATACGGTGTGTGCTCCCTGCCCCACATCTGCGCCTGCCGCCCGCAATATCACTTGCTCAATTTCGCCTTTGCCATGCAATTCAACCGTTGCCCAACTTTGCTCCGGGAAGCCAAAGCTGTATCCCACATTCTTGAAACCACAGGCAAATCCGATTCCCCGTTTCAGCGATGGATTGTCAGGCTGTTCTAACTTGATGTGCTGCCAACCAGAAGCAGGCTGCTCCCAATAACTTTGTTGAGCACAGGCTTCCACAACCTGTGGCATCGAAACCCCTTTAGGAAACGGAGTACCCACGCTAGCGATACTGCCCTCGTGAATCACATTGCGCATTCGCAGCTCAACCGGATCCATACTCAGCACCAACGCTAGCCGATTCATCTGCCCTTCCGCGGCTAATGCCCCTTGTGGCCCGCCGAAGCCCCGAAATGCGCCCGTTGGGATATTATTTGTCAGCACCCCAAAAGTATCAATATGAATGTTCTCAATTTCATAGGGACCGGTGCAGGTCAGGTTAGCATTACCCATCACTTTGGTACTGGTGTAATTATAAGGTCCCGCATCACCCACTACTCGCGCTTCAGCCGCCACAATTTTGCCCGCTTTGGTCGCGCCCCACTTTGCCTGAATAGTAACCGGATGTCTCTTATGGTGATATTGAATTGACTCTTCGCGGCTCCAAATAATTTTCACAGGACGGCGCAGGTTAAGAACTGCTAACGCCAGCACAATTTGTACTGACATATCTTCGCGTCCCCCGAATGCCCCGCCAATCGCCGGGTAAACCACGCGAACCTGTTCTTCAGGCAAACCGAGAGCATGATAAATCTGTTCCTGATCTTCATGTACCCATTGACCAGCGACAGCAACCGTTACGCGCCCTTGCTCATCAATGTAGCCTATCCCGGCTTCGGGTTGTAAAAAGGCATGTTCCTGATACCCCGTGCTGTATTTACCTTCTACGATCACCTCGGCTTGCGCCCATCCCGCGTCCATATTCCCCTTGCGGATGCGATAATGACACAAAATGTTATTTGGATTCTGCTCATGGATTTGGGGAGCACCTTCTTGCATAGCGCTTTCAGGGTCAAAAACCGCAGGTAATTCCTCATAGGTCACATCAATGAGTTTTACCGCTTGAGCCGCAATCGCCTCGGTTTCTGCCACCACTACCGCGACATAATCCATGTAACACCGGACGACATCCGCGCCCGGAACTTGGCTGTTACTGCCGGGGCCACACAGTACGGGCTGATCTTTGGTCACCAATCCATACTCATTGTGTGGCACATCCTTCGCCGTAAAAATGCGCACGACACCTGCCAACGCCTCTGCCGCCTTGGTATCAATATCGACCACTCGTGCGTGGGCGCGATCACTAAAGCGCAGCTTCATCCATAACTGCCCCTGCATATCAATATCGCCGGGGTATGGTGTTTCGCCTGTCACTTTACCAACGGCATCAAGCCGTTTAATATTATCTCCGATTGCGACCTGTGTTTCTTGCGGCATCGCCAGCCCTCAAAGATGATCTATGAACGTCAATTAGCACGTTTTCCGAAACGGTATTGTCAACTCGATGAACGAGCAGACTAGTCTTTCTATTTACATTTCCGCTGTTACATTTACTCGCAGCGCTGCCTTTTGTCGTAGTCGGATCACTTCCTGACTAAAAATACGACGCAGAATTGCGATAGCCGTAGCATAGGTAGGATCAACACCTGCGTAACTCAAATTACTCGACCCCAGATTCTTACCCTTGCTCATAGGTGTGTCGGACGCGTAATGCAAGAAGCCGACATCAAACGGCACACCGTACAAATTGACAATTTCATTATACGGATGCAACTTCGGTCGGAATGCCTCGTATATCGACGACAAGAATGGCCCGGCCTCCATCTCAATATCGGTATAACCTTCTTGATAAAAAACATCCATATACCGTGGATTCTGTAAGAATGTCCCCGGCACACTGATGCCCTTCTGGTTATCCAATACCATGCCGTAGGTCAAGTACGGCGCAATATCCATTGCCGAAAAGCAATTCTGGAACATATAGGTGTTCTGCGAATGTTCATCATGTATAACACTCGGAATCATCACATCGCCTACCCGCCCGTTCAAGGTCGCGGATTTGCCCATGATGTACACACCGCGCAAGCTGCCCACGCGTTCAGTCACACGATTCAATAATTCATAAGCGCCCAGGCCCAGTGGATAATCAATATTCAAAATCAGCGCATCGCTGCTTGCGAAACGCGAATTGTCCACCGAATCTTGCAATCGCTTATCCATCCAATCCAGTCGCAGTCGTTTCAGGTCAATAACCTGCGCCTCAACATCAAATCCATGCCGGCTTGGAACACGGTATATACCAATTGTGCGCTCATCAGCTGTTTGTGAATCACGCGCTTTTTGTCCATGATCGGCGAGGTATTTTTTCAGCACATAGTACAGCAAGTTGTCCAGCCCTTTGCGGCTGTCACTATCACGGATGGCCTGATACTCAGCCATCAAATTGCCTTTGCTGAATTGTTCGATGTACTCTGCCAGATTATGTTCTTCGCGCTGGGCAAATCCTGTCAACAAATTTGCCAAACAATGGGTATTGCTCGACACGAAATAAACTGGTCGATTTTCGAGATCAATTTCATCCATCTCGGCAGCCACTTCGGACCACCAATAAGCCGTTGCCCGCCGGTAGTCTGCCAGTGACCCTGCCAACATCCGTAGCCCGATATGCTTCCGGCGCTGCGAAATCTGGTAGAGAACTTCCGTAAATCGCTCACCCCACACAACTTCTAAACGGCGCAATTCATCCAGACTCAGGTAAAGCGTTTCCGCAAGCAGTTGCGTGTCTGCCTCGCTTAACTTCTCACCCCGGTGAGTTTCAAGCATTGCCCGCACATCCTCAACCTGAAGCAGCATGTGCAGCTTATTCCATTCAATCTGGTAGGCCGTCAATGTTGGAACCAGATCATCAATATCAGAACGGCTAGCAATAAACACAGCTAGAGCATTTTTTCCGTCAAAATGCATACGCCGCCGTCGCCCAGCCGCGCTAACACGTTGCCATTCCACCACATCGGTATAACCCGCCTCGACAAATGACCTTTCAATCTGACCGATCAGCACCTCATCCGTATCAAGGATACAGTCCGGTAAGCGCAAACTAGCATAGGTGATAGCCGCCGTATCAGGCTCAGTGCTCCGAGCCAATGGGTGCAGCAGAGATTCCATCGCCAAGTGGCTCTCTACCAGCGTTTCAATCTGAATGGTATGGCTGGAACGCAGCAGCGAATAATACGTTCGCATATACAATTGAATCTCTTCGCTGCCTGTCTTGGGAACTGTACGATCCATAATCCTTACCGCGCCTTATTTTGACGGTTAATATCCCGTTGTTTGATTTTCCGAGCCACCTTTTCATTAACCATAGCTGTTCGGTCTTTTGCGATCTGAATTTCGGTTACAACACTCTTTTTACGAGGCACTGCAAAAGCAACAACCAACGAAAATAGCATCGCGATAAGCATAAATAAGATGCCAGTGACGATCAGCGTCACAGTCGTGGTAATCGGTGGAAAGTTGGTAAGGTGCCCCTTCAAATATTGCAGCACTGAAGGCGCAAATACATAAGCCAGCGCACCAGATGACAGCGCCAGCAAAAACCCTAATACGGGCCAAAACGCTTTACCACGGGGTTCTTTTTTCTTGTTAATCATTTGATACTCCTTTAGCCAATTGTTTTTTGCTGGCCTCTTCAAATGCCTGAATAATTTTGTAGTAACCGGTGCAGCGGCACAAATTACCCGTGATGCTCTGTTGAATCTGCTCATGGGTTGGCTCAGGAAATTCTTCAAGCAGCTTTGCACCTGCCATCAAAAATCCGGGTGTGCAGTAACCGCACTGGACAGCTCCCTGTTCGACAAACGCTTCCTGAATCGGGTGCAGCTGACCTTCTCGCTGCAACCCTTCTACTGTCACCACATCCGCACCATCCGCGCGCGGAGCCGGAACCATACAAGCCATCACCGCCGCGCCATCCAGAAACACCGAACAAGCCCCACACTCACCCTCTGCACAGCCTTCCTTGGTTCCCGACAGCCCTATATCCTCACGTAAAAACCGGAGTAATGTTTTATGCTGACCGCTGTGGACAGCATATTGTTTGCCATTAATCGTGGTTGTAATCGTTGAATTTGCATTATGCTCCACTGATGACACTGGAGCAAACTGACCATTTTCTATCTGAGAACCCCAGAGCATAGCAGGTTTCTGCGGCCAATTTACTCGTTCACTGTTTGCCGCCAACGCACGTAAACCACGTGCCACCAATACACGGATCATCTCGCTGCGGTATTCGGCAGTACTGCGAATATCATCAATGGGTGTAGGGGTAGCTGCTGCCAACCGCGCCGCATCGGCAATTGCCTCCGTAGTCAACGTGCGACCAACTAAAGACTGTTCCGCCACCGGCACACGAATAATCGTCGGTGCGACGCATCCCAGAGTAATTGCCGCATGAGTCACTGTTGCGCCGTCAAACTTCAGCAGCACCGTCACATTAACCACCGAGATAGCCTGTGCCCGCCGTAATCCCAATTTGATAAATATGCCACGCTCGTAGCGGGAAAGCGCCGGGAACGTAATTGCTGTCAGCATTTCATCTGGGCGCATCACATTCCGCCGCAGCCCCGTATAAAACGCGCTCAACGGAATGCTTCGTTCACCATCTAATGATGCAAGCGTAACTTCGGCTCCCATCGCCATGAGGGGCGTAATCGTATCATTGGCTGCTGATCCGGTGATGACATTCCCCGCTACGGTGGCTCGATTACGAATTTGCGGTGCGCCGACCTCCCACGCTGCTTGTGCCAGCGGAAATCCTCGCTCTATGATCAAATCGCTGCCAACCACTTGATTGTGTGTAACCAACGCACCTAATCGAATGTGGTCGCCATGTAGGGAGATTGTATCCAATCCGCGCACACGTGAAATATCGATCAGCACCTCAATACCTTGCCGCTGATGACGTTCAAGTTCAATCAGAATATCCGTGCCGCCAGCGATGATACGTGCTTTCTCGCCGTATGTCGCCAAAAGTTCCAGCGCTTCTGCCACCGAAGTTACGTTAAAGTATTGACTCCACATAGCTGCCGCTAACCCGTCCTTCCACCATGTTTTGCTCACTATAGCACAGGTTATAGTTCATCAGACAACACTGCTGTCTTTATCAACATCTATCGGGTCGATAGTCAGCAGCATCGAGGGGTTAATATTCAGAATTTCCGTACTCCCATACTGCGTTTTTGTGACGGTCCGTCGATCATAAGTATGGACATGCCCATGAACCATAAAACGTGGATGATACCAATCCATAAACTTGAGCAAGGAATTAAATCCCTGATGCGGAATGTCGTCGGCATCATGGATTCCCCGTGCGGGCGAATGTGTGACCAGTACATCCACACCAAATCCGTACTTCATGCGCCGGTAGCGCAGCCGCAGTCCCGCGCTTAACACCATCCGCGACATTTCACCTTCAGTATATTGAATAGGACTCTTGTTATAGCGAATCGAGCCTTCCAACCCATAAAATGACAATCCACCGTACTCGATCAATCGCCCTTGCAGATCCTCGCCACCCGGTGGGTTATCTTTATAACCCTCATCATGATTGCCGCGCACATAAAACAGCGGCACATTCAAAACCGAAGTAATGAACTCCAGATACACCGAAGGCATATCCCCACAGCTAATCAGCAGTTCCACATCCGAATACTGTCGTCGCAGATTCACCGCACTTTCCATTTGCGGCATAACAGTATCACTGACACATAAAATCTTCACACAAAGTCCTAAAAAGGATATTTGAACTATTGTTTTTCCGGTATATTAAGCACATTGTCCAGAAACGTTTCCGTATCACCCGCCCATCGCATCGCATGGCCATCTCCGCCTCGCCGCACCATCGTAACCTGCGCCATAATACTGATGGCAATTTCCTGCGGGGTTTCGGCATTTAGTTCCAAACCAATGGGTGCATATATGCGCTGGAAATTTGCGTCCGTCAAGCCCCGTTCCTCGCGCAATGCTTTCATCGTCAAGGCCCAACGGCGGCGGCTTCCAATTAGACCGATATAAGCCGCCTCGCTTGCCATCAGCGCCGGAATCAGATCAATATCAACTGGTAAACCACGTGTGACCGCTGCGATATAAGTTTGTGAATTAATCTTGACCTGCTCAACAATCTGGCTCGGTTTGCAGACCACATATTCGGCTAATCCTGCCACATAGTCGGGATTGCAATAAGCTGGACGATCATCCGAGAGAATGACGCGCCAGCCCGTCCACAAACCCAATTCTGCCAGCGCCTTCCCCACATGCCCACCACCGATGACCAGCAGCGTTGGC
Source organism: Aggregatilineales bacterium (assembly GCA_038251045.1). Lineage (GTDB taxonomy): Bacteria > Chloroflexota > Anaerolineae > Aggregatilineales > Phototrophicaceae > CFX2. Next base: position 11,389 of record JBBSBS010000120.1, read on the forward strand.
GCAGCACCCACAGGTTCGATGAACACCTGCACCGTACCACCACAAATTCCGGGGTCGCCGTTTGCCAGATCATTTAGTCGGTAGCTTGGCATCCGCGTCTGACCATCCTGAATGGCAGCGAGAGCTTCTTTTACCACAAGAGCTTCCATAGCACCGCCGCCCACCGTACCCACAATCGAACCGTCCTGCCGTACTAACATTTTACTACCAGCATGACGCGGCACACTGCCCTGTACATTAACTACAGTTGCCAACGCAACCTGTTCGTCCTGTTCTTTAGCCGTCAGCAGCGCTTCATAAACGGCACGGTCTTCGCTCATCCTTTGATTTCTACCTCACCTATAAACAAGCGTCCCTGTTCGTCGCCGCCAGTGGGTTGCAACCGTTCAAAAGTCACGGGATCATACATGCCAATAGCCACTTTATACTTCCCCAACGGGATACCCGCTAAGTCTACCGTAATTGTGTCGCGAAGCACACCCGGCAGCCAATTTCCCGGCGGCAGCGTACCATTTCCCGGACGCATATCCGTCTGGGCAACCGGCGACTTGTTCACGTCATCGTAGAGATGCACAAACACCTTGTAATCACCCTTTGCGCTGCCGTCGGTATACCATTCGAAATTAACATCCAATTTAGCCACATCAGGCTTGTAAAATAATTCCGTCGAACCCAACTGAATTGCGCCATTTTGAAAAATATTGATCGGATTTGTCGGAGCAGACTCAGGTTTTGGGCAGCCATATATCCAATGATAGTAAGGCATATAGTAACCACCTGGTACATGTGGAACAATGCGAATTTTGACAGTATTGTCCTGTGATTTTTCCGCAATCTTGGCTGGAATACAGGTGGTTACCTCTAGCCATTGTCCGGGATTAGCCGGTATCCAACGTGTTCCTACAAATTCACCATTTGCGTATACATCAAATGTTCCAGCAAATGCTGGATTCAGTCGAGTGACTAACGCGAGATCATAACTGCTCCCTGAATTATCTAAGAATGACCACAAATTAAATGACTCTTCACCATTAATCAAACGTCCGCCATCAACAATGTTGCAATACTTAATGGCACAACTAATGTAATCAAACTCATGCACTTCTGTAGCGAAACCGGGAAGGTGCTCAGAGTTATGCCATGAATAATTTGTATGGTCTTCACTCTCAATATTGCCGACATTCACACTTCCTGTGTGTAGAGATCCATTAAACCAATAATTATAGGTACTAGGTTGTAACGACTCATTAACATTCTGAGTAAACGACCAATCCGGCTTATAGATTCCCTGAAAATCCGCTGCCAGCGCCACATTAGCACTATTATCCAGTTCCACCGGAAAACTCGCCAACGGTTCGCCATATATATCCGTATCAGCAATCATCCCCAACCCGTAGCCGTGACCATAACCATAGGATGCGATGTAATCCGGTCGCTCCTGCATCAAAAACTCAGCCACAGCTCCCGGCCCATTCCGCCAGTAATCTGCTGCCCCCTTCGTCGTCAAACCCACCATATCTAATGTCGTTCGTCCGCCCATATAGCGCATCATACCCACGTCATGCACAGCGATCACCGCGTCAGCGGGCGTATTTGCCTCCAACCAGCGTGCCATCTGCAACGGCTGTGCATAAACATACCCCACGTTTATGCCGTAGTACCGCAAAAATTGCACGCTCGTAAACGCACCGACCAGTAACATCATACAAGCGACCACCCACCCCAACTGTCCTTTAATATCGCCAAGTAACTTCAAATTGCTAGGAACTTGCAATTTGTAATTTACAACGACTCCAATCCCCCACCCTGCCAACGGAAACAGAAGCGCGATGAACGACATTTGATAACGCTTAAAATGCCAGAAGGCCGTATCCAATGTCGATAGCATCAAGGTTCCGCCCACCAACCACAGCACCAACATCACGCCAATCGGACGAAAATGTCGCATAATTAACAGCAGGCCAATCCCCACAACCGCGAACAACAGTAGCAGCGGCATGATATACAACCCTTCACGCGGGCTGATGCCAGTTCCAAACTCCACCCACATCCGCACAAAGTTCTCGACAATCCGCCGAATCACCTCGCCCCAGTAAAACGGAACCGCTCCCAACACCGACTTCGCCGCATTCCCCGATGCCACCGCCGAGCCTGTCAACAGCAGATTGACTAACGGCTGCACACCCACCGCCAGCACAGGAATGAACAATCCTATTCGTCCCCATCGTTGGTTGGGCTTTCCGCTTTCAACTGTCTGTTTCTGCCGACGTTGCCACCACACAATCCCCATTGTGATGACCGCTAATACGCTGCCTTCAGGTCGTATCAACGCTAACAAGCTTGCCCACACAATCACTTCGCGGTGACGCGAAACTTCTCCCTGCCCGACAACCCTTATTGCCGCACACAGGGTTCCCAGAGTCAACAGGACTGCCAGCCCCGTTTCCATTCCACTCATGAAATGCCACGCTATCGAGCCATTCAAACCAAATCCGAGTGCCACCAGCACCGCTAACCATTCACCCGTACCCAACAACCCTACCAATTTATAGACCAGCCATATTGCGCCAACCAACGCGACCGCACCTATTCCCATCGCCCACAAACCGAGGTTTAGATCCTGAAATCCGAGTAAATAACCTGCTGCCAGCACATAGGGATAAAGGAAACTCGTCGCACCGGAGGTCGGCGGCAAACCGGGGTTGTAAACGTAGGGCTGTCCGGCTGCCATCTGCCGCGCATATTGAAAGTGGATATAAACATCATCCAGCGGCATAACGAATTGTCCGCGCCCATTCGCCAAACTCGTTAGCGTATAAGCCAGAAATGTCGCTCCGGCGATGGTGCAAAACAACGCCCATATAGCAAGCGAGCGCCTCTTATAGACGCTCGACATCAGTGTATTTATCATGCACCTATTTTACCGCGTAGTGGTGATATTTCGCAGATTGGGTTTTCATAAGTTGGGTTTTCCGCCCGCCGCATTTGAGGTGATGTTGAGGCCAACGATCACGAATTCAACTTCGCCATGCGCCTTCGGACAGTGCTCAATTCCCTTAGGGACAACGAATAGGTCATTCTCATATAGCTCTATATCCCTATCACGGAGTTGGATGGTTAAATGTCCCTAATAAAGAATGAATAACTCATCTTGATCATCGTGTTTATGCCATCGTGTTTCGCCTATGCCCTTCGCTACTTTGAACAACTGTCCATTCGCCTCTTCAATAATTTTCTGCGACCAGTGTTCCGTCAAAGATGCCAGTGCTTCGGGGATGTTGACTTTCTCCATAGCGCAAACTCCAGTATCTAAACTGCGAATAAAAAAACAGAAATCCGATTGATGCCCACAGCGTTATACGACGCTTATATTCTGTAAGTGTAATGGTACAGTTTACAGTTTCAAGAACCGAATAAAACCAGTGATATCCGCCTTTGTGCTTGCACATTGGTAGAAAGATGAGATGCCGTGATGAGAATTAGCATTTATCATTGCGTGATATAATTAGGGCATTGACGGATCAGAACCTTTATTCTAAAATGATAGTGTAATTCACTCTGTGATTTACCGTCGTCAATTGTGGAATGGCCTTAACTTTCTACTTGCGTCGCAATTCAGGGACATTTATTATTTCAAACGCAAGCAAGTGATGGCATGATGTACAATTTTTCCGCGATAACCCCTTTTGCTTCCGCTGTAAATACGTCAATAGTGACACGCGGCAGCCATTGCCGGGCCATCCGCGGCGCTCGACGGCACTAGCCACACTAGCCGCCAGTCATTTGTGACGATTCAGCGGGTTCGCGCTCCTATCCTGCCCGCTATTTCAGCGGAAATATGACACAAATTGCAAATAAAAAGGCGACCGTTAAGTCGCCTTGATTTTCACAAAAGCTGCGTGATATTTAGTTTGAATAACCATCCGAGAATGTATCAATCATCAAACGCACGTCATCACCCAATGGGTACAGAATCGGGCATGTCGCGCCATTCTCCACATACTCACGAACCTTCGCTCGCACTTCCTTGGGCGTGCCGGAAGCCGTAATCATCTGCACCACATCATCCGGCACAAGATGCATAGCCTCTTCAATCTGTTCTTCAGTCGCCGGCCACGTCAGCACCTGCGAGATCTCATCTAACAATTCTTGTCTTACCCCACTGGCCTTCATAATATGAGGTTGTTGACCCAAATACTGAGTCACCAATTTACGAGCGCCATCCAGCGCCTTTTTCCGATCGTGGTCAACCGAGCATACGACCAGTTGCGGGCGGTCTATATCATCTATCTTCTTACCGGCCTGTTTGGCACCCTCTTCAAGTTGTGCCAGTGCACCTTCGTTGTACTTAGGTGAAACCAGATAATTGAGCACCGCACCATCCCCAA
>JBBSBS010000121.1:0-15709 GCA_038251045.1 Aggregatilineales bacterium
CTGCAAGGCTATGCGGTGAGTGTTGTCAGCGGTCTAGTGAGCAACTGTCAAGCATTGCGCTATTTGTCGATGGAGAAATTCACGGTAGAGTGCCCTAGGTTGATCCCGAATGGTTCAAGCATCAGTGGGCTGGTGGAGTTGATGAACGAAAAACGCAGCGATGGTGTCTATGTACTGCTACAAGACATCCCGTATGTACCGGACAGCGCGCCAGGCAAGCTGCTTACGGTGATCGAGCGACCGGGTAACGGGCCGAGCATTTCGATTTATGAACTGTCCGCAGACTGAGTCAGCGGCACGAATCATTGCGAGTTGCATGAGCCAGTAGACATACGTATAATGCACCTACGTGTTGCGAGGGGTGCAAATTCATGTCGGTTGCCGACGAAATTAAAGCCAGAATAGACATTGTTGATTACATCCAAAAATATGTACCGCTGAAGCGCGCTGGCAAGACGTGGAAAGCCCCGTGCCCCTTCCATAATGAGCGTACACCCAGCTTTGTGGTAAACCCCGATACCCAGTCATGGCGATGTTTTGGTCAATGTGCTGAAGGCGGCGATGTGCTTTCATTTGCCATGAAGCGCAACGGCTGGTCATTCGGAGAGGCGCTGCAAGAACTAGGCAAGCTGGCGGGAGTGGAAGTCGAGAAGCAATCGCCAGAACAACGCCAAAACAGTGAACGACTGGATATGCTGCGGGGATTGATGCATACGGCGGCGGATGCGTACCATAACGCGCTGCTGGATGCTAAGGTCGAGCGACAGGCAGAAGTCCTGCACTACACGCGGGAGAAGCGTGGATTCACAGACGCGACGATCACAGCTTTCAAGATCGGTTATGCGCCACCGGGATGGACGCATATGCTGGATCATTTGAAGACGCTGGGTTACAGCGAAGCGGATGTGATCGAGGTCGGGGTGGCAGTTAAGAATGATGACACGGGACGGGTTTATGACCGCTTCCGCAACCGGTTGATTATCCCGATACGTGACGAACGCGGGCGGGTGATTGGCATCGGGGCACGGGCGCTGGCAGATGAGGATAATCCCAAGTACCTAAATTCACCGCAGACTGCCCTTTTCGACAAGAGCCGCACCTTGTTCGGGCTAGACGCTGCCAAGACGAGCATCCGTGAGGGTGAGGTGGCGGTGATCGTCGAAGGCTACATGGATGTGATACAAGCGCATCAGGCGGGATTCAAGAATGTGGTGGCGCAGATGGGCACGGCGATGACCGAGACGCAACTGCGGCTGCTGACGCGTTCGGCGAAGCGGATTGTACTGGCGCTGGACTCGGATGCAGCGGGACAGAACGCCACACGACGCAGCCTTGAAACGGCGCGAACGACGCTGCAAGCTGATTTTGGCGGGCGGTTGTCGGTCGATATACGGGTGTTACAGATTCCGGGGGCAAAAGACCCGGACGACCTGATCCGTGAAGCGCCGGAGCGGTGGGCAGAACTGGTGGCGAATGCCCTGCCGGTTGCAGATTTCGTGATTGATATGGAGACGGCTGCCTTGTCTGCCGATGCCAGCACACGAGAACGAGAAGACGTGGCGCGAAGTTTGCTGCCTCTGCTGATGGCTTCTGAGAAAAACACATATAACCGCGACAACGTTGTAAAGTTATCTGATCGCGTAAAGATTAATCCGGATGAGCTATTAAAACTTGGGGAATTGCTGAAATGGGAAGAGGCTGATCGAAAGAAGAAAACTAAAGAACTAAGAATCTCTTCAGCGCCAGAAAAGAAAGTTCAGCCCTCTCATCCGCTGGTTTCAGGTAAGGGGTTAGAACCGCCGGATATGCCACCTCTGAATTATGAGGGGATTACACCGCCGGATGTGTCGTTAGAGGATGAGCCGTACCCGCCAGATATTGGTAGTGACCGTGCACCTGTACCGGCAGGCAACGGCAGTTATGCGGCGGCGATGGGGCAACCGCTACGGCGAGCCACATCACTTCGAGAAGTTTCTATAGAGGGACAAGTGCTGCGGGGATTATTCCGGCAGCCGATGGCGTATTATGCGGTGAATCGTAAACTGCGTGAACTCGCCAATGATGACCGAACAATGATTGATGGGCCGTTATGCGACTGCTGCCCGGAAGATTTTACGCAAGTTGATGCGCGGGCGTTGATGCAGGCTTTCCAAGCGGCGCTGGAACAGGATGAGCTTGACCCGATGGATTACCTGCGGTTGAAAGCTGACATTTCCTTACAGCCACAGCTTGATGTTATACTTGCGGATGATTTGACAGGGATGCGGCAACGAGTACGGGAAAGCCATTTAGCCGACTTAGAGCGTATATATAGCCATAATCAGCGGGTGATTGAGGGAAACCAGACTCATGATGCGGTTGTGATACAGGCAATGGAACTACGGGGGAAGCGGCTGAAACGGGAACGGGAAGAATTGGTCTTTTTGCAGATGGATGCCCAAGCCAGCAATGATGAAGCGGCAATGGTGCGCTATGGGCAAATGATCTTCTTGTTCAACAAAGCACAACAGTTACTAGACACTAATCTTCAGAAAATCAAAAATTCTGTGCGCGAATAGGTGAATATAATGCCAAAACGACGTAAAGGCAGAAAAGACGATGTGGATGCTTCGCAGGAGATGCAGAAGGTGCGAGGCGAGGACGCGGAAAACGAATTTGAAAGCGATGATGATGCCGGTGACGATGATGACAGTGTTTTTGACAGCGGCGTCACCGATACTAGCGAATTCCCGGCAGAAGAACCGGATGAATTTGACGAGGATTTTGATGACGAAGATCTGAGCCTCGAAAGTATTTCGATGGATACCGCAGCATTGGTAGATGATCCGGTGCGGATGTATCTGAAGGAAATCGGCCTCGTACCGCTGCTGGATACGAACCGTGAGACATGGCTGAGTACACAGGTCGCGGCGGAACAACTGCTGGATAATCTGGTACATACGCTTTCAAAAGTGGAGAACGGCGCGTCGGATGGGTTACCAAGTCCGGCGGAGATCGTGGAACTGGCTTACCAGCACATCAGCCGCAACTGGGATGAAGCGACGGAAGGCGCACAGGCTTTCGGCGTAGAACCACCGGATTTACGGAAGATCATTGAAGAAATGACGCTCATTAATGAAAACTGGGACATTGGCGGTCGGTCTTACATCCGTGATTATCTGCGACAAAAGGATTGGGGACGCGATGAATTGTGGACGGAACTGGCACGGCGGTTATTCGACGTGTTTCAGGGATTTTACCTGATTCCGTTCAACCAGATCATTTTCATCCGGAATGAGTATAAGACCACTGGCAAACTGCCGAGCATAGAAGCTTTTCATGAGCACTTGATGGCAGACGAGGATGGCCTGAATGAACTGCCAGAATTTTTTGAGCAGTTGGAACAACGGGCTAACTTAGCAGCGGAATCATTGACGCGGGCGAACCTGCGGTTGGTGGTGAGTGTTGCTAAACGTTACATGGGGCGCGGCATCAACTTCCTTGATCTGATTCAGGAAGGGAACATTGGTCTGTTACGGGCGGTCGAAAAGTTCGACCATACCAAGGGCTTCAAGTTCAGCACGTACGCGACATGGTGGATTCGACAGGCGATCAGCCGAGCGATTGCCGACCAAGCGCGGACGATCCGTATTCCGGTGCATATGGTCGAGACGATCAACCGGTTGATGCGGGTGCAGCGGGATTTGATCCAAGAACTGGGTGGTGAACCAAGCGCTGAACAGATCGCGCTGGAGATGGAATTCCTGACAAAAGACGAGACAGACGCGATACGGATGCTGCGTTCAAGCGGCGAGAAGATTGACCCCGGTTTGCTGCGGAAGCTGCGGCGGGCGGCACAAAAAGTCCGCAAGATCATGCGGATTAGCCAAGAGCCGATGAGCCTCGAAATGCCAATTGGTCAGGAAGACAGCAGCTTGCTCGGTGACTTCATCGAGGACGACAAGATCATGGGGCCGGTGGATGCTGCCAGCCGCCAACTGCTGAAGGAGCAAATTCGGTCGGCGCTGGGGGTGTTGAGCGAACGTGAGCGCGAGGTACTGGAGATGCGCTTCGGTTTGCAGGACGGGCAAGACCACACACTGGAAGAAGTCGGCAAACATCTGGGTGTGACGCGCGAACGCATCCGCCAGATCGAGGCGAAAGCGCTGCGGAAGCTGCGGCATCCGACACGCAGCCGCCAGTTACGCGATTATCTGGAGATGTAGGCAGTTGGGTTTGGGCAGCAGTTAACAATCAAAGGGCGTGCTGCGGCATGTCCTTTTGGTATACTATGAGTGATATAAGTTAGCTGTTCAGGCGATATTTGAATGATGTTTCAAGAACATATTTCGACACCCTATCGATGCATAGCGGATTTTTGTCAGCGTAATCATATAACCAGATTGTCGCTGTTTGATTCGGTGCTTCGCGATGATTTTGGAAAAGACAGTGATATTGATGTGCTGGTGGAGTTTGACCCTGACCACATTCCGGGGTGAGAGTTTGTTTCGATGCAAGATGAACTCAGTGAGTTGTATGAGCGGCAAGTTGATCTACATACTTATGGTTCACTGAGCAGGCATTTTCGAGATAAAGTGGTCGCAAATGCGCAGGTTGTCTATGAACGGATTTGATGAAACACGTACAGTAAAGCAGTTTATGGTTGGACATACAAAAAGCGATTTATTGACTAACACCATGTTGGCATATGCGGTCGTTCGCGCTATTGAGGTTATCGGTGAGGCCGCCGCCAGAGTGACCGAAGAAACACGCGAAGCACATCCACAAATTATGTGGAAGAACATAATAGGGATGCGAAATCGTATCGTCCACAATTACAATAACGTAAATCTTGAGATTGTGTGGCAAGTTGCAAGTCAAAACTTACCTGAACTCGAACAGCAGTTAACAACTATTTTGATCGATAATCAATAACAATATGGCTGATACATTACAACAACGCGTCGTAAGACATATCGAACTGGCTTTTGCAGAGACTCCGTACCCGCGCGAGCAGATGATTACCGGAGGCGATGGCGACTCGTTGGTGGCGACCTTGAATGGTCAACGCTGGCAAGATGTGAGCCACGAAACGCTGTACCGTTTTCGCTGGGATATGTTTCTGCTTTCGCCGTCGGGCTTCCGATATTTCGCACCGGCGATGATGCGCGCGGCATTATTGCACCATGACAAAATCGGGACGATGACGGACAACCTCATTTTTTGTCTGACTCCGCAATCGGAGGAACAGATCAATAATTACGTGGCGGGAGAATACAACGACTACTTCTCGCGGCGGGCAGCGGCTTTTAATACAGCCGAAAAGACAGCCATATTAACATTTCTTGATACGTTTGCGGCGGTTTATCCCATGGGATATTTGCTGTATGACATCGACCTCGTGGGCAAAACAATTGAATTCTGGCGGTACGCTTAATTCTTTTCCAAGTCTAATTGGACTAAAATTGTGATATAACAGGAATGTTATGCCGTTGCACTTATCGTTACATTCGGCCTGACCCTGTGCAACGCGCCAGTCCAAGACGAGGAATTGCAGTATGTCCAGTACCGAGCTATTTCCTAAGATTGAATTATCCCCCGCGCAAGAGACGCGGCAGCGTGTGGCAGCGCAGATTGAGGAAGCATTTGCCCACACGCCCTACCCCGGTGATGACAAGATCGGTAAACCGGACACGGATAGCGCCGCCCTTACACGCGCATTCTGGGGCAAGAATTGGCGAGATGTGCAACTGACCACACTCTCCAACTATCATGTTGATTTGCCGCTGATGACACCGGAAGGCTTCCGGTATTATGTACCGGCCTTCATGCTGGCGGCGATGTTTTATTATCACCACGTCAGTACACTACCGATTGGCTTGATGCACAGCTTGACTCCGCCTGACCCGACATTGCTGCAAAAGTATCTGGATAAAAAGACTGACCCGTTGAAACATTCGCAGATAACGGATTTCCTCAACCGAGTCGGGGCGCTGAATGTCGGCGAAAAAGCAGCCATCCGCGCATTTTTGGAGAATTACAGGAAGTGGCAACCGGATGCCCGCAGTGAAGTACGGCATCTGGCACGGGCGGTTGAATTCTGGCGGACAGCATAAGAGGCAGTTAGCATTTTCTGGACAGGAAAACAAGCAATACTGTAGAGTAGAGGCGGCTGATTAGGTCGTCTCTATTTGTTTATGGGCATACTATAATCATGTCCGGATTCGACAGCGGATTTCTAAAAATGCAGGAAGCAAAAGCAGAGTAAAGTTTCCATATATGACTGAACTGATTTACTGCCCGGTGTGCGGGCATACGTTGGGAATGAAAGATGTCGGCGGGAGGATGCGACAGGCGTGTTCCAACTGCGGTTATGTGCATTACGTTAACCCTGTGCCAGCGGTAGGTATTCTTATTGAGATGGATGGCGGTGTGGTGCTGATCCGGCGCGGACAGCCTCCACATCAAGGAGAATGGACACTGCCGAGCGGGTTCATCGAAGCGGATGAAAGTGCGGAAGCGGCAGCGATCCGTGAGGCGAAGGAAGAAACGGGACTCACGGTAGAGGTCATCGAAATGATGGGTATCAACTCGTTTCCGGAAGGCCCGCCGATGAGCGGCATTATGATTTTTTATAAGGCGAGACCGGTTGGCGGAATTCTGCAAGGTGGCGATGACGCGACCGAGGCCAAAGTATTTCTGATGGGAAGCATCCCAAGACTGCCCTTCCGGACACACCGTGAAACCATTGCACAATGGCAGCACCATCAGCCGCAGCATAACGTATCAAGCACTCAAGCTAACGCGCCAGAAGATGAGTCGGACAGCGATACTACAGTGCGAGATTTTGACATTCGTCCGGCAGAAGCGGCTGATGTAGAGGAAATTAGGGCACTGCTGGCAATGATTCCGGCTAATTACAACTTAAGTGATGATGAGTGGCGCGAGATCACGCTGCGGTTCCGCGAGCCAGCGGGGTTTGAGGTCTTCGTAGCCGTATCAAGGCAGGAACCACGGATCATCATCGGATTTATCGCGCTATCGATTTTACGAGGACTCACCGGCGGACAAGGATTTATCAATGATATGGCGGTACTGCCGACCTATCAGCGGCAAGGTGTGGGGGCAGCGCTGCTAGAAGCGGTTGTTCGACGGACAGACCGTCTCAATTTGCGTTCGATACGTGTGAACGAGCAGCGAGGCAGTGAACGGGCGCAGGCATTTTATAAAGCCTGCGGGTTTAGCGAAGAAACAGTGCTGCACTTCAAAATCCGTTGATGACTTCTGCTACATGATCCAGCTCAAATCGAAAGAAAAGTTAGAATATCTGTACCTTGCAGCGCCAACCTTGCAGCCAAATTTCTCCTTTTTTCACCTTAAGTAATCCTTTAAGTTATATTTCCGGAGTATTTTGGGTTAGAAATGTTGGAATATGGTTTATAAACGTATCAAGTTTATATCCTAAACTGCTACCTTAGTCCTCTTCCCTTTAGGTAATATTTAGGTTGATTGCGTAATTTTGTAACATCACGGGTGTATCAAATACATAGACGACCATTTTGGCGCGTCAATTTGTCACCACGCTCGTCGGGGGAGCATTTTATGATAAGTAAATTATTCAGACAGCGAAAATTGAGTCTTTTGTTAAGTGTTGGTTTGATGTTGGTCATGATGACTATGACTGGCGGAGTGCTGCAAGCACAAACCCCAACATCTGCCCCGGCGTGTGCCGTTACGCCGAATTTGTTAGGCGGTCAGGGCTTTTCGGTATCCGGTCAGGGCTTTTCGGTGTCGGGACAAGGGTTCTCGGTATCCGGTCAAGGGTTCTCGGTGTCAGGACAAGGCTTCTCGGTGTCGGGACAAGGACTTGACCCATTGGTAGTGGCAGCGGAAATTCGCGATAATCCGGTCACTGTCGGCAAATGGGTTGATGACCGTTTGAACTTCTTCCTGACGCGGCTAGGATTTAACACCGAAGCGACCGCCATTTTAATAGTGGACGAGTTCACGGGTGATGCGCCTCACGGCAAAATCGTCAAGCAAGTGGTAGATGATTCGCTTAATACGCTTAAGCTGCGTGAGCCTAACCTGCATATCGACAGCTTTGAGGTCGACATTAGCGATGTGAATACTAAGTACAATGCGGATGCTATCGCAAGCAAGATTTCAGCGATGGTGACAAGTTTGCAACCGCAATATCACCATTTTGTGCTGAATATGAGCTTTGGCCTGATCTCATGTACTGATCCGGGGCCAATCGTCAACGGCACGCAACTACCTGCGTTTGACTTCAATCAAGCTGCAACGGTCATCGCGGCAAATAACCAAGAAGCACCCTCACTGGCGATAAGCCCGGTGCTGGAATGTGTGGTTAAGAAGCCGAGCGACGATCATGGCTATGGCAGGTCGCGGGTCAGTCATCCCAAGACCGGTGGTGACTATGACAGCTATATTGCCTATTTCGGCTATAAGAATGAAAATGCCGGGCTTGTGACCATTCCGATCGGTTACAAAAACGGATTTAGCCCATCGCCGCAAGATCAATCACAACCGACACAGTTTGAGCCGGGACGGCAGAAATTTGTGTTCGCGGTGACGTTTAAATCAAACAGCACCCTGAAGTGGTCGCTGAAGGGGCCAGATGGGCAAAGCCGAACTGCTACTGCCAGCCGCTATTCAACCCCATGTGCTACGCCACCTCCAGCCCCGACACAGCAAGTAACACCGATTGTCGAATGTGTGGCGGACTTAGGTTCGAGCAAATTCGAGGCGCGTTTCGGATATAACAATCCAAACGCTGTCGGGACGAACATCGCGGTCGGTTACAAGAACCAGTTTATGCCGTATCCGTCTGATCGCGGGCAGGTTACGACCTTCGCACCGGGTTTGCATCAAAGTGTATTTGTGGTGCCGTTCGATGGTAGTAATCTGAGCTGGAAACTGAGTGGCACAACTGTAACGGCAAATCAGAACACTACAGCCTGTCCTAAGCCTGAAGGGTTCGGTGTCAGCCAATATCTGACACAAAATCTGGGTGTGCCATCGGAGCAAGTGGGCGCATACTGGGGACAATTGGCGGGCAAAGTTACCAGTGATGAATTCCAAGGTTTGCGACAACTGCTGCGTACTTACCTGAGCGATAGTGCAAATCCAAGCAAGAACTTCAGTGCAGTGATTGTGGCTTCGTCGGGTAATTTACGCCCGTGGTTGGGTGATGCCCCACTCGCGCCTGCTAGCTGGAAAGAAACGATTGCGGTTGGCGCTACACTGGATGACAAAAATGACATCTGGTCGTTCTCGCAGGATGCTAACGTGGTCGCACCCGGAGTAGGTTATCCACTGGGCAATAACAGCTTCGCGGCTGGCACATCCTTTGCAGCACCAGCCTTTAGTGTGTTGGCGGGTATGTGCGCGACTGTACCGAATGCTACCCATTTTGACGGTGTTAATCCACCATTGGCGTTGGATGCTTCTGGCAACAAGGTGTTTAGTAACGCCTTGATTGACACGACGAGCCTTACCCCATTCTTGTGTGCGCCGAATAGAAATCCGACGGTTACCGCAATTGGCGACCGCAACGATAAAGAAGGAACGGTTGTATCGTTCCAAGTGATGGCGAATGACCCGGATGGTGACACGTTGACATATGCAGCACCGGGTCTGCCATCGGGAATCAGCATCAATACACAGACGGGTCTCATCAGCGGGACGATTGCAGCCAATTCAGCCAACACGTACCCAATCGTCGTGACGGTCACAGACGGACGGATACCAGAAGGTAAAGCCACTACCGCGTTTACATGGGTGGTTACATCGGGTGTGACGGCTGTTCAAATTGATATACGCCCCTATTCGCGCAGCAATCGTATTAACTTACAGTCGCGCGGTTTGGTGGCGGCAGCAATTTTTGGCAGCAAGACTTTTGATGCTACAGCGGTAGATCCGAATACGGTGACCTTAGCGGGCGCACCGGCTGTTAAATTATTCGGACGCATCAAAACCCTGACCTTCGATATCAACAGAGATGGGAAGATGGACCGCATACTGTGGTTCCAAGTACAAAAGTTGGAATTGACAGCAACATCAACGGAAGCCGTCATGATGGGTAAGACCTATTATGGAGCGTCTTTCCAAGGTGTTGATATAGTGAAGATTGTTCCGCCGTATGCACCGCATCTGCACGGACCAAGCTCAGGTGCGTCTATACGCAATAAGATTGTTGATTTGACATGGACGGATGATGAAGATTGGGAAGTGGGCGACAATGTTTGCTACCTGGTACAAATCGCCAAGAACTCAAACTTCAATAATACGTTGCAGGGTGCAATCGTGGTTGACAGCCAATCCATGAGCACCATCCCATTGTCGAACGGCACCTACTACTGGCGGGTTGCGTTCTCCGATTGTTCATCCAGCGAAGTAAGCCCGTGGAGCGATACGTGGAGCTTCAAGGTACAGAAGTAAAGGATACCTACCCCCTCATCCATAAATTTATGATGAGGGGGTTTCCAAACGTGTTTGGCAGAACGTGCGTTTGTAGACGAGCATATTAAGGATTAAAAAAGGCGGCGACTATATAAATGGTCACCGCCTTTTGATTCAGAGAACAAAGGAACTAACCGAGAATATTCTGAACGACCGTTTCTAGTTGTAAACTCTCACCTAAGGCTGTATTGGAGATCACCCATTCGGTCGGATGGTTGGTTTTAAGCTGGTCAATCGCTTTAGTCGCCATTTCGCGGGTTTCTTGAGTTGTGGCGGAATGATGCAGCACCATACCCAAATGCGAAAGTGAGGCCAAGTCGTCCGGTTCCAACCCTGCCAAGCCACAAATACTTTCGAGCATCATCGGGGCAGCATCAATCTCATGGGCGAGGCGCAATGCCTGACGGAATAAATCGGCAGCACGGGTTTTCTCGTTTTGGGCTGTGGCAACATGCCCCAGATTGAGGAGTGTGTTGGCGGTGCCCTGCCGATTGCCAATCGCGGTTGAAATGGACATGCTTTCTTCTAAATATGTTGTGGCTTTATCGAGTTCGCCGTGCAGTTGGGCGACAAAACCTAAATTATCCAAGGCAAGGGCGATGCCGCGCCGATCACCGATAGTACGGCACATGGTAAGTACTTCATTGAAGTAATGGTTAGCCTTCTTCAAATCACCTTGAATTCCGGCTAAGGTACCGAGGTTATGTAATGTGCTGGCGACTTTCCAGCGTTCGCCATTTTCGCGGTGCAAGTTGAGCGTGACTTCGAAATAGTGAACAGCATCCGCATAGTTACCCGTCCGCAGGGCAACCAGACCCAGATTGTTCATGCTAGCAGCACGGGCAACCGGATTTTGAGCCGCTTCGGCAACGGCTAACGCAGCCTGAATTTGCTCGTTGGCGCGGGGATATTCCCCCTGTTCAAAGGCAACCATGCCGAGGCGGTTGAGGGTTCGGGCTTCGCCCTCTGTGTAGCGCAAGATTCGATATAAGGCAAAACTTTCTGAACAAGCTTGCAACGCAGCTTCGTAATTACCAGTACGCCAGTAGTTATCACCACGAAGGCTGAGCGCGCGTGCCGTACCGGCTTGATCGCCAATCTGCCGATACAATTCCAAGCCAGCAGCAATTTCTTGTTCGGCGTCGGCGTAGTCACCCGTGTATTGCAGCGCCTCACCGAGCTTGACGTATAAATCGGCCTCGACAAAGCGACGTTCAGCGGGATCAGTCATGACCGAGGGCAGCAAATCCTGACAGCGTTCAAAAAGGTTGATGGCTTCCGAGAGGGCACTGATTCGTAGGGCGTAGTCGGCGGCTTCCTGCGTGTAGTGAAACTCATTAGCTAAATCACCAGCCGCCCGCCAATGCTGCGCCAAGACGGTTGCACGTTCCGGTGCGTTGGGATAGACCACTTCAAGCGCTTCGGCAATCTGGACATGCATGTTAACTCTGTCCGCTTCAGGGATCGCGGCGATTGTGGCTTCACGCAGCTTATCATGGGCGAAGAAGTAGAGACCATCCTGTACATCCAGAACAGCACAGTTGACGCAGGTAGTCAGCCAATCCGTCAGATCAACAGCAGCCTTCACATGTTCCAAGACATCTAGATCAATCTGTCGCCCACTGATTGCCGCTAATTGCAACAGATTCCGGCCGCTTTCGGGCACACGTTCCAAACGACGTTGAATAATGGTTTGGATGCCACCCGCCAGCACGTTGGCTGGCAAACTCATGCTGCCAACCCTGCGCAAACCGCCGGCTTCTTCTGCTAGGGCGCGTACAACCTCTACCAAAAAGAAAACATTGCCTTCAGTTTCGCGCTTCAACAGATTGAGTACGTCGGGCTGGCGACCCGCTTCACCAAGCATGGATACACTAAGGGCAGTTATATCGGCAGATGTCAGCCGTTCGAGGCGCATGACCTGCATCCCCGGTAAATCTTCAGGTAAAGCCGGGCGTTCTTCGTGCCGATAATTACCTACCATGAAGATTGGCAAAGTTGGCACCATATCATAGAGCATCTTAACCACTTCGAGGCTTTCAGTTGACCATTGCAGATCTTCAATCATCAGCATGATAGGCTGTGTCTGATTCTGAAAGAGATTGGCGATTGCCCCGAACAAGCGACGCTGGCGAGCATCTCCTTCCAAAGTGACCGCATCAGGGACAGCGCGACCCAGAAGTTCGCCAATGTCGGGAATGATGGTCTTTAAGATACTGGCATCCAGATTGCTGATGTCACCGGTCAATGCCAGACGGCGTATCGGTTCACGCCAGAGTTGATAAGGTAGACCGCCATCGGCTACGGCCTGTCCACGCAGCACGATAACACCCTGCACCAATGCCCGGATGCGAATTTCTTCGATCAAGCGGGATTTGCCGATGCCACTTTCGCCAGCAATTAGCCATGCGCTACCTTTGCCGCTGATGGCTGACTCCAGCGCTTCCGTCAGTGTTTGTAATTCAGCTTCACGCCCGACAAAGGTGGCGGCCTGCAAGA
Source organism: Aggregatilineales bacterium (assembly GCA_038251045.1). Classification (GTDB taxonomy): domain Bacteria; phylum Chloroflexota; class Anaerolineae; order Aggregatilineales; family Phototrophicaceae; genus CFX2. The sequence goes on from JBBSBS010000121.1 coordinate 12,964, forward strand.
AACTTTCGCGGATGGCAGCAGACTCCTGCGGCACACTGATGCCGAGAGCAGCAACTAAATCGGCAATTACGCGGTCACTGTCGCTGTAGCGGTCTTCGGGGCGTTTGGCGAGCAGCTTGCCAACGATACCGGCTAGGCTGTCGGTATCATCGGTATCCGAGAAAACGAAGTCGCTGTTGTCGATAAAGGCTTCATCCGGATTGACGGTCAGCGTATCAAAATTTTCAACTACATTGGTTTGAAGATTATCGAGTTGAAGTGTCTTAAATTCATCATCCAGCTTCCGCGTCCTGTCATCCGTATCGGTGGTTGTGGTTGAGGTCGTGTAATCTGATGCACGTGACAATATGGTGGTCAAATCCGGATCGCTAAATAACACATCCTGAAGCAATTTTTGCGCATTACCGGTATCGAAAGGATGTTTGCCGGTGAATACTTCGTAGGCGATGACCCCTACGGCATAAAGATCTATAGCGGGCGTGGGTTCGCGACCTTGAATAATCTCTGGAGCCATATATGCCAACGTACCGACAACATCACCCTCGGCTTGTTCAGGTTCTATAGCCAGACCAAAATCCAATACTTTGACGAAGGCACTTGGTCGGACGAGGACGTTGCTGGGTTTGAGATCATGATGGAGGATGCCGCGCCGGTGGAGGTATGCCAGCGCTTGCAACAGTTGTATCAGGAGATTAATTTGTTGTGAGTGTTCTTGGTTACGGGCAGCTTCAACAAAATTTGCAGCACTATCGACCAATTCCATAGTGATATAGGGCTGACGTTGTTCGTCAAAGCCGTAATCCAAAACGCTGATGATATTGGGGTGACGTAGAGAAGCCAGCACTTTGAACTCACGCGCCAGAGCCATACGAAAGTTCAGGCTGTCATCTGGAGACGCAAAGGATTGGTTTTCGGTCAATCCGGTCACACGTTTGAGGGCAATGGTTTCACCCGTCAAGCGATCAACGGCTTCATACACCGTCCCCATACCACCTTGCCCGAGCATTTTCCCTGTTTGGTAACGCCTACCGAACAGTGTCGGCAAAGCACCCGCCTGAGTCATAATTTTCATTCCTTTAGCTACCCTCTACACTATTCTATCGCAAACAGGCTTTCGCGGTATAAAAAATAAAACGACTTCCAAAAACACAATTCCATTTAATTTAGTAAACGGGTGTTTCTGCCAAACCTTGCAGGGCGATGGTAATACCTTCATAATTCAACGCACCAAGCATTTTAGTGTGAGGCGCTGGCGGCATGAAGAAAGGTCTGATTGTGTTGGGCATCGTAGTCATTGCGGGTTTGGGGATTATTTTTGTGGCTTACCAGTGGCTGCTGCCGCGATACAGTGATTCACGCAGCAATAGTAATCCGGTGATTTCGCGATGGTTCGACGAGCCAACACTGCGGGCAGCGTTGACGACTAATATGAACCGCACGACCTGCCCAGACGTACCGTTCAGCCTGCCATCAAACGGTTTGATCGGCTTGCTGTGGAATGACCCCGCCGCGCCATATACGATTTTTAGTGCGCACACTGGAATGGATATTTTCGGGGATGGTGAACCGGGTACGGTGCCGGTCTATGCCGCCTATGACGGACTGCTCTCGCGGCGGGGAGATTGGCTGGCTTCGGTCATCATCAAACATGATGATCCGCTGCAAATGGGACGTACAATTTGGACATATTACACCCATATGGCAGCGCGGGATGGTTCACGCTCGTTTATTGCGCCGGTGTTCGCAGCCGGTGTGACTGATGTGGCGGTCAAGCGCGGTGATTTGCTGGGTTATCAAGGTGAATTCGCAGGGGTAGGTCGCGCACCGATTGGGATGCATATTCACTTCAGTATCGTGACTGGTGAGGATGATGGGACATTCAAGAATGAGGCAGTAATCGGCAACACGCTTGATCCCTCGCCGTATTTTGGGATGCAGCTCAATATAGCGGACTTGCCAGAGCGCCCGATCACATGCAGCAAACAGAATTGAAGGGTCTGCACATCCAGAGCACCAAGAAAATACATGGTGTATTGGCGCTCGGCATCGCTACTGGGTGCAGCATAGCGCTGACGATCATCACAATCTTGCCGCCCGCGACGGCGGGTGATTGGGCGCGATTGGATCAATTTGGGAAATATATCCCAAATTTGACGGTGTATGATTGGCCTAGCTATAAGCTACAATTTTCCCTGTGGATTACCTTAATTGTGAGTTTATGGTGGGCTTTTGGAAGGTTAACTAAGCCATATATCCCAAATATCCCAAATGACAGAAAAGCAAGTCCTAAAGTGGTGAGTTATGCCATGCCACTACTCGTGCTGCTGATCTTGCTGGGATTTGGATTGCGGTTATATACATTGGGGCGGCTGCCGCTGCTGATTGATGAAATTGGCTTTGCGGCGCGGGCTGCCGATATGCTGCATGGTCAGCGCATCCCGATCTTCGCAGCAGGTCACAATGGCAACCCCGCAACATTTTCGTGGTTACTTTCGGGCGCAATGACGCTATTCGGGCAGACGATCTTTTCAGCGCGGTTGGTATCACTCGTGTTTGGTACATTGAGCATTCCGGCGGCGTATGCATTAGGGCGTGCGTGGTGGTCACGACGCGCCGGATTGATTGCGGCGGCATTCCTCGCTACGTATCCAGCCCATGTGTATTTCAGCCGTTTGGCACTGTATAACATTGTTGATCCGTTGTTCGCACTGCTGGCATTAGCGGCATTGAAGCGGGCATTGCGATA
>JBBSBS010000122.1:0-15695 GCA_038251045.1 Aggregatilineales bacterium
AAATCCAAGCGTATCATTTGCCTGAATAGTATATTCATAAGGTCCCGGCGTTGGACTGGGCGTATAAGTCTCCGTAGGCGGCGCGGCTGTAGCGGTTGGCGTAAGACTGCTTACAGATACTTGCTCAAGGGTTTGTTCAACTATTGTTGCGCTAGCAGTCATCGTAAGGGTCGATAATGGAGTAGCTGAAGACAGTATTGCTTCTACAGTTGGGGTAACATCTCCCTGTGGTGCGCTACTACATGCACCCATGAAGATAATAGTTAGGCCTAATCCAATCCATCGCATATATCGCATTATGTCCCACTTCCCCGTCCCTGCCATGTAAATTGGTGAGGTTCGGTGACAAAATTAGGTTTATCGGGTTGACTCTGCTTCACAACCCCAATACTCCACACGTAATTATGGCGATCGCCCTTCGGACTTTGCCATTCTGGCGGCAAAATGAATAACAATCCCTGAGTCATCGCTGTAAAAACTTGTCCCGTCGTTTGATCCTCCACACGAACCAGATACGCTTCATCATTATTCAGCGCACCAGTTCCAACCCATCTCAATGTCACCAGATCATCCTGCCTAAAGAACGCCTTGTCACTAGGACTAAGTGATGTAGGTACATTATAAGTTGGTGTTGCTGTTGGTGTAGGGGTTTCACTACCCGATGCAGTAGGCTGGATAGTCGGCGTTACCGTCGGGGCAGGCACACGCACCTCTTGACCCGGGTACAACAAAACTGTGCAGCCCGGCCCACCAGAGCCTTGACCAAAATCACATTGTGAAAATGCAATCTCAGGGTTAAGTTCCGATAAAATCCGCAGCGTTGCCCCATATTCAACTGCGATCATAATGATGTTTTCTTCTCCACTAACCGTATGCCATGTCACACCCGCCTGAAGTGTTTCAGTCGCCCGTACACGCAGTCCTGATGAATCTCTGGTTATATCCACGCCTGCCACAAGCGTACCACCATCAAGCGATGAACCCTCCACATTAGCAGCAGTTTCGGTTGGAAGCGCATTTGGGTCAACGGTTGCTGTGGGCCATGGCACCTCAATAGATTTCCCAATCTGTATCTGATTTGCATCGGTCAAGCTGTTCATATCCAGCACTGTTTGCATCAAGTCTTTATAATCTCGATGTCCACAACGGGCAATAATAGCAATCAAACTGTCGTCGGGAAGCACTTGTTGAACACATGGTCCCTGCGTAGGGGTTATAGTCGGGGTTTCGGTACGAGTCGGTGTCGGTGGGCCGACTGTAATCGTAGAAAACTGTAATGCTGGACGCGGTGTATTAGTTACGAGTTCACCGCTAAACGCATTTACGGTCAATGTAATGGTATTGTTCACGACCAAAGGACTCTGAGTCGCAGGGGGTGCAACAACATTAAACAAGCGAGAACCGGCAAAAACTAGCGTTACGATACATCCCACAAGTGCCAGTGTTACGAGACCTCCGACTACATATGTGCCACCACGCCATTTCAAGTTCCCTTCACGCAGATCAGTTTCACCATGAATTGCGGCATAGTCAGAGTCTGATGACTTACCAGCGCCCGTATCGCTCACTGTTGGAACGTTGACCAGCGCTGTTCCACAAGTGCTGCAAAGTGCTGCGTTACGATGATTTGGGGTATCACAGATAGGGCAAATCTTATATGCTTGCGACAATACCTATTCCTCATACTTACGTTCCACCCGTCATTATAAACCGCCCCGCTAACGGATTGGGAGGCTCAACCCCATACAGTTTATCTCTACTGACTGCAACGTAACGGCATCCAATCGTATTCGCCTTGTAATCTGCCCCGGGCATTATATCGGTAATCGCCTCATTAATCAGGCAATCGCTCGTTTCGAGTAGGCCAATCGGTGGCTAGGCGAGCCTCAGTCTCTGCCCATGACCTGATGCCACTCGTTGCATCGGCGGACTCCACGTTACACGCGCCAACTGCGCACGCCCAACGCATTGCCTCTTCTGGTGTTCGTCCTCTTAACATCGCCGCCAGAAAACCTGCGTATGCGGAATCACCAGCCCCGGTCGTGCCGACTACATTAACTGCAAATGCAGGCATCCATATATCTTGGCCAACCCACTCTTGCACATCAATATTAACCTCCATAAAACGTCCGAATACTTCATTGCTGCCAGTCCTCAAATAAAGGCCCAATTCACCCAATTTAAACCCCGTAATCGCAACCCCCATTTCCAACAATTCATCAGCCAGTTCGCGGAGGTAGCGCCGATTTATGTGAGCCAACACATTGGGCATCCATTGATCATAATCATCCCGCCTCAGAGTGAGCAAAATTTCTTCAATACTTGGCAAAAATATATCGACATTCGGGAGTGTTCTTTCAAAAATGTACTTCCAATTCAAATGGGCAATTTCGCCATTGGGGTCAGGTTGCGCCATATCCAAAGAAGTAACCACGCCGGTTTCCTTTGCCCGCACAAAAATCTCCTGCAACTCCAATCCGTCCCGTTCAACAAGATGTGGCAATAACGTTGGGTATCCGAGGTGAAATATTTTTGCTTGCCTCACCAATTCAAAATCGATATCGTCAACACCAAAGTTACTATTAGTTCCAGCACAATGTAAAAACGTCCGATCCATATTCGACGGCGAAAGCGCTATAGTACTCGAACTCGGCTGTCCAGTTTTAATATGGATAAATGAAGCCAGATTAGGGTCACGCTGTCGCAAATACATCAATATCATCTGCCCAATTAAGTCATCGCCAACAGTGGCCAACAGTTGTACACGCACACCCAGTTTATGAAGTGCTAAGCCAGTATTGGATACTGCACCCCCTGTTGAGACTGCAATCGGGTCAATCGTATATAGTCGCCCGGGTGTAATCAAATCATTCTTGTCAACACGGGTCATGCCGGGTATCAAATCCAAACATAAGTGTCCACCTACAAGAATATCTATTGGTTTTTCCATTCCAAATAACCTCTTATCAAAAAGTTAATGTAAATTAATCATATGAATACCACAGCACTCAAACTGCCGCTAACATCTGCATTGAGGATGGAATTAACTCCCTGCAAGAGCAGCCAGAATAAATACTGCGTTAGCCGACGATTTTCATACGGCATTCAAAATACTGTCGCGTTTGGTTCAGTTAAATGATAAACTAATGGCGCTTTGTACACTAACTTGGAACGTGGTATGACTGAAAAAAGACCAACGCGCTTTCGCCGTTTTCTTCGCTTCTTGGGGTTTTGGTTCGCCGCCATCGCACTCATTATTGGAATTGGCGGGTTTAGTACCGGCACATTACAATCCATATCTAGATATATCAGTGAACAATCAGATGCCAATCTGCGTGCGCCCGTCTTTGCTCAAACTGCCAATGCGATTTCTTCAACATTAACGACCAATACACTGATACCTAGTGCTACTGTAACAGCAACAAACACAGCTACAGCCACCCTCATTCCTACAAATACTGCAACGCCCTCGCTGACACTAACAAACACGTCAACGATTACGCCATCACTTTCCGCCACGGCTTCGCCAATTCCAACAACCACCAAACAACCGACATTGATTGCCCAAGCATTTGTCACAAACACGCCACGGGCAATTGCTATCACTATACCCGCGATCAATACTTTAGGCGCAGCAACAGCGCTACCAACTTCTACAATTACAGTTACACCGTTATCAACTTTCACAGTGGAACCAACGATTGCTCCCATCGTAGCTACTGTCATCCCGCCGGCAGTCTCTACTCCGAACGCCTTACCCACACCTCTTTTACCTGATGATGCGGATCCCAATCAAGTGGCTCCTACAGCCATACCAACAAAAGTTCCACTCATAGATCGAAACGGCAATGATCTCGTCAACATTGTCCTTCTGGGGGTAGATAGCGAGCTTACAGGTGACAATATTGATCGAACGGACACAATGATAATTGTGTCAATCAACCGTACTACCAACACGGTTTCAATGCTAAGTTTACCGCGGGATCTGTACGTCTATATCCCCGGATGGACTATGCAACGGCTAAATTTGGCGTATACGCACGGCGAACAAGTTGGGTGGACTGGCGGAGGATTTGGCCTGCTACGTCAAACAATCTTTTATAATTTCGGCATAAATGTTCACTATTATATCGAGGTTAAACTCAGCGGATTCAAGGAAATTGTCAATACGCTTGGCGGGGTAAACCTCACTGTAGATTGTGCCATTCAGGATCAGGAACTAATTGGCGCAAAACCACCTACTCAAGCCAAAGGGCCGGATGACAATGGTTACTATGTACTTCCAATTGGTGCTTATACATTAAATGGTGACGGTGCGCTTTGGTACGCGCGTTCGCGACACACGACGATTGAATTTGATCGCGGTCGCCGGCAGCAGCAGCTCTTACGGGCAATCTGGCGCGCAGCACGCGGCAATGGGCAAATCACCAAATTGCCTGAGTTGTGGGCACAATTAACCCAAATCATAAAAACTGACTTGTCATTTGAGGACATGCTTGGCCTACTTCCATATGCACTAAGCCTTGATCCGGATCGTATCGAACACTTCGCATTTCAACGCCTGTACCATACTACTCCATGGACTCCCCCTGATGGGGCAAATGTACAATTACCCGTGCCCGATACTGTTCGCCAGCTAATGGAAGATTTCTATACACCGCCCACTGAAAGCCAGGTGGCGCTCTCAGGTGTTAGAATTGAAGTCTTTAATGGTACGGCAAACGCTGATTGGGATAGAGTCGCTGCGGATCGATTAGGGTGGAGTGGGTATAATGCTGTTGCCTCTGGGGCAACTGATAACAATCAATATGTCGACACCGTTTTGATTGATCATGCGGGGCAAACAAAGGGCAGTAAGATTGAAGATATAATGAAGATATTGAATTTAAAGCCTCAGAATGTTCGTGTAGAACCCGATGCAAATCGCACCGCTGATTATGAAGTAATTCTCGGTAGCAATTATAGTTCTTGTACCTATCAAGTTCTTCAACCCGATGAAACAGGTGGATAAATGACTCTTCACATACACGTGCGTCGCCAGATTGGCATAATATTGCTACCCTTAGCGCTCGCTGCCTGTGCGATCAACGACACTGCCCAACCAACCAATCCGCCGATCACACTGAATGCGCCACCCGCTTTAGTACTTGAAGGAACTTGTGATATCACAGGGGAGTTGGAATCTTGGCTTCAGGTCACAGTGCTCACCCGTCAAGAATTTCTACTTCGCTTGAATGAAGCTTCCGCCAAAAACGCCGATAGTGTGTACGATGACACAATATATTTGTCAACACTTCGCGATACGGTTGCTGGCACGAACACTCCAGATTGTGGGACAGAGGTTCAAGCGGTTCTAACAACCGCAATGTCAAATGCGGTTGCAGCACTTCAAGCATATTTCAATCACAATTTAACGACTGACCTAAATACTGCATTGATTGAACCCCTAAGGAGCCTAAGCCAAGTTGAATCGATTCAAAACGAGTTGATAACTCGAATGAAAAATCAGTATCAACTTGAGAACAATGCACCACCTACTGCCACAAGCTAGATTTGCTGACCCGATAAAGCCCTAGTCAACCGTCATTGGGTCAAATGCGTCGCGCAAACCATCACCTATTACAAATAGGCACAACACGGTAATCACAATGAGCAAACCCGGCGCTATAACCAAATAGACACCTTTGGTGAACAATTGCTGCGCATTTGTCAGCATGTTTCCCCATGTCGGAGTAGGTGGACGTACCCCTAAACCCAAGAAACTGAGGGCTGACTCAGTTAAGATCAGGCCGCCAATATCACTAGCTAACGTAATAATAACCACCGAAAACAGGTTAGGCACAATATGGGAATACATAATTCGCCATGGGGATGCGCCAATTGCTCGTGCGCTGATGATATATTCACGTTCCCGAATGGAAAGTGTTTCGCCTCGTACTAAGCGAGTAATGCCAGTCCATCCTAACAATCCCAAGATTAGTACCAGTGAAAACGGTCCACTAAGGAAAGAATTCTGTAATGCCGGATTCGTCAAAATCACGGCCGAAACAATCAGCAGCAAAAACAGGCTGGGGATTGAAGAAATCGTGGTAATAATCCAGTTGACAAAATCGTCCACGAACCCGCCAAAATAGCCGGTGATAACACCAAGGCCTACCCCAATAACCAGTGACAGGATCGCGGCTGAGAATGCGATTCCTAACGATACCTGCCCCGCGTATAGCAGTCGTATTAAATGATCGCGTCCAATGTCGTCGGTTCCTAAAATGTGCCCGGGCGAACCGGGAGGCAAGAAAGCGGGGTCATTGGTGCTTGTATAACTCACATTGAGCACCTGTTTTTCAATAAAAGGGGCGAGTATAGCTAACATCGCCAGTATAAAGATAACTGCCATAGCAATTATGGTCAGCCAGTCACGCCGCAATCTCCGCAAGGCTAACGTCGTCAATGACTCGCCAACTGATGCAGTCTGACTAGCTAGATTAACCACTTCTGTTTGCGATGCCATAAATAGTTCCTACTTTAATCATAACGAATACGGGGATCGACCAACCCATAAAGAATATCAGACAAAATGAATCCTAAGACAGTTGCTACTGAGGCAAAAATAACAGTTGCCATAACAACTGGGTAATCCTGCTGAATGACTGAACTAACCCCTAGCCGACCTAAACCCGGCCACGAAAATATTGTTTCGGTGATCGGCGCACCACCCAATACACCAGCAACTGCCGGCCCAAAGAAAGTCGCCAGCGGGATTAGCGCATTACGCGCTCCATGCTTAAACCAGACATTTCGCGACGATAATCCTTTAGCTTTTGCAGTCCTGATATAGTCTTGTCCGATGACATCTAACATAGCTGCTCTCATGTATCGCGAATACCCGGCAATCCCACCTGTTGCCAACACCAATGTTGGAAGCAAGAGATAATTCAACCTACCGTAAATTGGAGGGCAGTCTCCTGTCAGACTAACAGGACACCGACTCCCCATCGGCAGAATCCTGAGAGCAGATCCAAATATGAGAATCACTATCAATCCCAGCCAAAATACAGGGACTGCACTAAAAATTACAGCCATCACCCGCGTAACATTATCAAACAGGCCGCCACGCTGCACCGCTGCCCAAATCCCTATGGGCACACCAATTAACAAGCTCACAACTAGTGAAGCGATACCCAGTTCTAACGTAGCTGGTACGCGCTCCAGTATGAGATTAAGTGCTGGTTGTCGTCCAAAAAACGATTGTCCAAAATCACCACGTATAACGCCTTTACCGCGTCCGATAGGTTCAGGGACACCATCACCATCGGCATCTAATGGTAACAGAAAACTGCGGTCAGCTACGCCGTCATCATTCGTATCCCATCGCATCCAATCGTCACCAGCTAACCAGCGCAAATATTGAACCACCCACGGATCATTAACGCCCATCTGTACACGCAAGGTTTCTCGTTGTTGAGGAGTTACCTTGGGGCCAGCCAGCAAGAATTCGGTTGGACCGCCGGGAGCTGCTGACATTAGCAGATATGAGATAATTGTAATTCCGAAAAAAGTAGGAATTGACTGTATCAAGCGACGAACAATAAAACGTACCACGTTGATGTACCTTGCAAACTATGACTATAAAAGTAGCATTAGGCATTTATCTACGGTGCCAGAAATTGTTAAAGAAAAACGGTGAAACTTTGCAATTAAAGGCACATTGCAAGGGCGAGGCATATAACCCCGCCCTTGCTCGTAAAGCCATATATCCAGATATCAGGTTAGTTGAGGAACCAGCTATCCAAATTCCACAGCGGGTTTGCGGGGTATGGCGAGAAATTCTTCACATTTGTTGCCGCCGCCTGCATACCATTGATACTGTACATCCACACATACGGCATCTCGTCTTGCATGATTTCCTGCAAACGCGCATAGATCTTGGCGCGTTCGCCTTGGTCACAGCCTGTCAGTGTACGTGCCTTTTCATTCAATTCAACAAATTCCGCGTTGTAGAATGATGTGGCATTATTGCCGCTACCAATCACGTCACCGGAAGGTGTCCACAGTTGTGTACCATCAGGATCATCTGGATAACCTTGCTGCCATGCCAGCATCGACACATCAAATGTCTGGGCATTAACTTGATCCAGCCAAGTTCCAAAGTCAATTGCTTGGTACTGACCATCCACGCCTATCTGCTTAAGTTGATCCTGAATCAGTTGTCCTTCAGCAGCGCGCCGACTGTTACCTTCATTACCAATCATGGTGAAAGTCATTGGAGTGCCGTCAGGGACAGATGTGCCATCAGGTAAAGTTACACCCTTTGCAACACGCACAGTGTCAGGATTGTTGTCGTCATCAACCCAACCCACTTTATCCAACATCTCGCCTGCACCTACAGGATCGTAAGCAATCGGCTTCAGATTTTTGTCAAAAGCCCATGAAGTGGAGGTAATGTATGAAGGCATACGGGTACCTTCTCCAAAAACAGCTTTCTCAATGATTGCGTCAATATCAATTGCTTTGGCAATTGCCTGACGAACTTCCTTGTTACCAAAAATGGGGTGGTAACCCTGAGGTACTGGATTACCCTGTTCGTCCAAACCATTCTTGGGGTTCTTCGGATCAGCCAGATTGAAGGCAAAATAATCCCAAAAATTTCCGGCATCGCTGTAAACTTGGAGCTTACCCTGTGCAGCGAGGTCACGAATGTCAGCACGCCGACCTACTACAGGGCTATCGATGTAGTTTGTCTCGCCAGCGAGGAACTGTTCGACCAGAACAGTCGAATCAGGTACATTCTTTAGGATGAATCCTTCAGGCGAAACGAAACCAGCTGAAGCATCCGGGTAATTTTCGTCAGCAATTAGGCTTACCTGTTCAGCCGCACGATAGCTACCAAACTTGAATGGGCCACCGGTAACAGTCGGATTGAGGTTCCAATCTGTTGTGTTTAACTCAACCGGATCTGCTGGAAGAATATGTGACGGTACAGCAGGTACAGAGGCCGAGCCCAAAGCAGTACAGTCGCGGTTTTTCATCACAACAACTAATGTGTAATCATCGGGTGCTGACATACTGTCAACAACTTCCGGAACTGCGCTATATAACGTGTTTTCCAGTTTGCCACTGATAATCGCATTCCAGGAATACAAAAAATCTTTAGACGTAACGGGTGTTCCGTCATTCCATGTGTAATCCTGACGCAGCGTGAATGTGTATGTCAAACCGTCTTCCGAAATTGTCCAACCCGTCGCCATTGCTCCCGGGCCTCCAGTGGTGCTGAAGCCAGCTGTTGCAGGATCAACGGCTATCAGTGCAGGCAGCATAAGCCCTGCAATTTTTTGACAACCTGCCTCAGAACACACGAGAGGGTTAAATGGTACGGGATCGGAACCATATGTGCCTTCAATAATGATACCGCCTTTGCCCGGGCCGGGCGGCGTATCCTGAGCCACTGCTGGAACAACTAACGACAAGGTTAGTATTCCCGCAGTCATAGCCATAATGAAACGACCTACATTTTTCATACGATGTCTCCTTGCATCAACATAAGAAACGTTCTTTGACTCTGTTAGGGAAGTATAATCCTTGATCAAATCATGATGCTCATGCAAATTACTTTCCAATGATACTCAATGCATAAACCAAAGGTTCAGACTTCCCCAAATCCCCAACGATAGTTAGTTTAACATAAGCTTCAAAAACAGCAAAAAAAAGGCCTCCTACTTAATTCATGATTTAAAGTAGAAGACCTAGTTGGGTTAAGTCGGGGCGGCGGGATTCGAACCCACGACCTCTTACACCCCATGCAAGCGCGCTACCAGACTGCGCCACGCCCCGTTATGTAAGTTAGTATAACTGAACGTTATTAGCTCTCGCAAGTCCAAAAAAATGTAAGAAGCAAAACGGCGGTAACCTTACAAGCAAAGAACTGAATCCTTTGTAAAGAAATCTCGGATAATTTCTATCAGGCATTACTGCCTATTTTGCGTCCAAGTATAAAGTGTATTAGGATTGTAGGTTGGTAAGAATATAGATTGTCGATTGAACTTGTCTGGAGGTTCGATGATGAGTACATTCCCTTCCCCCGTAGCTAAGCCTTCAACTGCTGGCCCCGGACAACTCGCAATATCCCGTACACCCTCTACTTATATTAACCTTAGGAATGGTCCGAGTACTAATTACCGTGATGTCGGTGATGTGCGAAACAATACAGTAATAATCTACTACCCTGCTTCGCTTACATCAACCGGTTGGATATGGATTGAGCAGGGAACAGTCAGTGGTTGGGTATCGACCACCGTGATTTCATTTGAAAACATTGCGGCCCCTATTCCAATTCCACCGCAGCAAACGACACCGTATGATGGCAAAATAGGTATTTGGCATTGGAAGGGTGACTCCGTTTCTGAAAACACAATTGATGATGTTGCCAAAAACATCAAGACTGTCGCTCCCAATGTGACCCAAATATGGGTTAAGATCTGCGATGCCACTGAACGTGATGGTGCACAGTGGCAAGGATATTGGGATACCAAACGCAGTCTTGCCATAGACGGTCCGCAAAGCATTGACCGGTGGGTGCAAACTCTTGCAAAATACGGAATGGAATTTCACGCGTGGTGTGTCCCCAAAGGTTCTTACCTTGAAGCGGAAACCAATATAATTATCCAGGCATGCACACGCCCCGGTGTAAAATCGCTAATTCTAGATGTCGAACCTTACGACGGATTTTGGCAAGGTGGGCGTGAAGGTATTCGCCCTTACATGACTCGCATCCGGCGGGCAGTACCGGGATCTTTTCACATTGGCATGTCCGTCGATCCGCGAAAACAGCACTACGAAAACATTTTCCCAACAGAGTGGTTCCCCTTCGTTAATAGCATCCACCCACAAGATTATTGGGCAACATTTCGCCGAACACCCGAAGATGTTTTGAGGGAAACATTTGAAATGTGGGGGAGTTACGGAAAACCAATCATCCCCGTTTTGGATAGTGATGCCGAGGTGAGCGACATGGCAACTGCCATCACTCTCTCAACTCAGCGCCACCGTGCACGCGGACTAAGTTGGTGGAGATTGGGCATTGTAACCCCGGCTGGATGGCGTGTGATCAACACACCTGTAGACGGAAAACCCGATCCAAACCCCTTGCCGCCGGACGATAATATCGGGCAAGAACAAACCATAAGACCTTATGACGTAGGCTTTGCAAGTGGTCGCTATAACGACCAAGTAAACTTTGCGGAATTTCAAAATACGTGGGGTTGGAAAACACTCTATAAGTCAACAGAAGCACAAACGAGTAAAGTTTGGGCACGTTGGACACCTCAAATTGGGACATCAGGGAAATATGAAATCTCAACATTTATTTCCGGTCGCCACTCAAATTCACAAAATGCCCGCTTCAAAATCAACAACGTCAAAGGATCTTCCAGCGAAATAATTGTCAACCTTGATCAATCTCGTTACAGCAACGAGTGGGTCACACTTGGCATATTTGAACTGGATAAAAGTGTCGCGGGAGCTGGCACCGTCTTCCTGAATGATCTAACAGGTGAAAAAGATCGTGAAATAGCTTTTGACGCGTTGCGTTATCGCCAACTGTTAACAACTCCGCCACCACCTGTCGGCACAGGAAATTCAGCAGATGGCTTCGATGTTCCTATCGGAACCGCAACCGAACGACGCGCCTCTACCGTGTGGCCCGGCAAATGGGTCGATGCTAGTCCATTCGCCCGTCTGTATTTTGTAGGCACTCCACAAGAAGCCTATCACACAGGGGCTGACCTCAATATGCCGCAAGATGCAGATGCACATACGCCAGTTTATGCTGCGGCGAGCGGCGTGGTCACATTTGCCAGTCGCCTACCCGCTTGGGGCAATGTCATCATTATTCGACACGATCCACTGGCAAGTAATAGTCGGGTATACTACAGCCGTTATGGTCACATTGAGAATATGATAATCAAAGCTGGTGATCGTGTATCACGCGGGCAGCAATTATCTTCGGTTGGCAATGCTTTCGGCAACTATGCCTATCATTTGCACTTTGATGTAAGTCCAACCAAAATTCTGGAAACGAACCCGGAACATTGGCCTGCACGCAATCTGGATCTGCTTCTCGCCAATTACATCGACCCTCGTGACTTTATCTTGAAAAACAGACCAAGGTAAACCAACAAAAAGAGCCTGATCACAGCTATCTGTGGTTGGGCTCTTTTTGATTACGATAATCCATAAAAATCCGAATGTGCGACTAGAAAAGTCCCCAATCGTCAGCAGCGCCCTCTTCCATCATGCTGGGGTCCCACATTTCCAATCCCATTTCGATGGTGACAGGTCTCCGAACATAATTTTGTGATGTACGACGCGTCTGCTCCAACAATTGTGGAGCATATGGACAGAATGGCGTGGTCATAATCATAGTGATGTGCGCTCGATCATCATAAAGCTCAGTATTACGAATAAGGCCGAGTTCTATGATATTCATACCGATTTCCGGGTCAACGACTTCGCGGAGTGCCTCACGGAGACCTTCCTCAGTAACCTGAACCTGGTCAGTCATGGTAAATTCCTTTACTTATCCTTGTTTGTGCATAGTAACATATGCGATTTTGAGTGTCAATTTGTTGAGGTTTATCAAATTGCTACAAGCATGAGCTTCATATTTTCTTGGTAGAATTGCCCTAAAAATAGCGTATATCAGTTAATATAAAACCGTCGTTAGAATTTTTATAGTCGCAATCATCATTATTGACAATCATGAGCTTGGACTGCTATACTGACAGGTAGTTTACACCTCTGGGTACAGAGAAAATTTAACCGGCATGAAATTTTAGGGAGGTAGTGACTGGCATGGGCGCAGCACTCGAAATCCGCAATCTACACGCAAACGTTGAAGACAAACCCATTTTACGTGGAGTCAACCTGACAATTAAACAGGGTGAAGTCCATGCATTGATGGGACCGAATGGTTCAGGCAAAAGCACATTAGCAAATGTACTACTGGGTCACCCTGCATATACTGTCACTGAGGGTGAAATTCTCTTCGATGGGCAGAATATTCTCGAATTGGAACCGAATGAGCGCAGTCGGGCGGGTTTATTTTTGGCTTTCCAATATCCAGTTTCTATTCCGGGTGTAACGCTTGCTAACTTCTTGCGTCAAGCGATCAATTCACGTATGAAAGCCGACGATCCGGCTAGCAAAGGCATTTCAATTCCGGATTTCCGCCGTCTGTTGAAGGCAAAAATGGATTATCTGCAAATGGATTACAGCTTCGGAGGTCGATATCTGAACGAAGGGTTTAGCGGTGGTGAAAAGAAACGCGCGGAAATTCTTCAAATGGCAGCGCTCAATCCTCGTATCACAATCTTGGACGAAACGGACTCCGGGTTGGATATCGATGCTCTACGCATCGTTGCCGAAGGTGTTGACAAGCTAAAAGGACCTGATTTAGGTATCTTGATCATCACCCATTATCAACGCATTCTGAACTACATTAAACCCCAATTCGTGCATATTATGTTTGAGGGTCGTGTAGTAGAGAATGGTGGTGCAGATCTAGCACTCAGACTTGAAGAATCTGGTTATGATTGGGTGCGTGAAAAGTACGGCGAAACACTAACCGCGTAACTCCAGCTCAAGACATCACAGGAGAACCAAATGGTTGACATTGATCTTATTCCCAGCGAAAAACAGCTTACGACATCGGAAGCCGCATTAAAAGATGTAGGTGATTCCTACGAAAAAACTTATGGTTTTCACGATGACGATGTTAAGTACTCTTTCAAAAGTGAAAAGGGTCTGAACCGCGACATTGTGTATCAGATTAGTAAGATGAAAAATGAACCGGAATGGATGACTGAGTTCCGGCTGAAGGCTTACGAAATATTCCTGAGCAAGCCAACACCAACATGGGGCGGCAATCTCGGTGAAATTGACTTTGACGACATCTTCTACTACGTTCGTGCGACCGATCAGCAGGGACGGAATTGGGATGAAGTACCCCCGGAAATTAAAGATACGTTTGACAAGCTGGGCATCCCAGAAGCCGAGCAGAAGTATCTTCAGGGTGTAGGTGCGCAATACGACTCCGAGTCGGTTTATCACAATTTACGTAAAGATCTGGAAGACAAAGGTGTTATATTCCTTGATATGGATGCCGCTCTACGTGAACATCCTGATCTGGTGAAGGAATATTTTAGCACCGTAATTCCCTCTGCCGATAACAAGTTTGCTGCCCTAAATAGTGCGGTATGGTCAGGTGGGTCGTTCATTTATGTCCCCAAAGGCGTTCATGTAGAAATGCCTCTTCAGGCTTATTTCCGCATCAATACTCAGAACATGGGGCAGTTCGAGCGTACTCTGATCATCGTTGATGAAGGCGCATATGTCCATTACGTTGAAGGGTGTACTGCTCCCACCTATAGCTCGAATAGTTTGCACAGCGCCGTGGTCGAAATCATCATTAAGGATGGTGGTCGCTGCCGTTATACGACAATCCAAAATTGGTCGAACAATGTGTTCAATTTAGTGACTAAACGTGCTGTCGCCTACAAAAATGCAACTATGGAGTGGGTGGACGGTAATCTCGGTAGCAAACTCACGATGAAATACCCAGCGGTTGTACTAGCGGGTGAAGGCGCGCATGGTGAAGTCCTGTCGATTGCCTTCGCAGGCAAGGGACAGCATCAGGATGCAGGCGGGAAGATCACGCATCTTGCACCGAATACCAGCAGCCAGATTATCAGCAAATCCATTAGCAAAGATGGCGGGCGAGCGAGCTATCGTGGGTTACTCAAAGTCGTTGAGGGTGCAGACAACGTAAAAAGTAATGTGGTTTGTGACGCACTTCTTCTCGATGACCACAGCCGTTCGGACACTTACCCTTACATTGAGATTGATGCCAAAAATGTAACAATGGGTCACGAAGCATCAGTAAGCAAAGTTGGCGAAGACCAGCTCTTTTACCTGATGAGCCGGGGTCTGACAGAAGACGAAGCCAATGCGATGGTCGTTAACGGCTTTATCGAACCACTGGTTAAAGAACTGCCAATGGAATACGCACTTGAGCTAAACCGACTCATCCAGATTCAACTTGAAGGCAGCATTGGCTAATTAGTCTTTGACCTGCCCCACTAAGAATATAATAGGCATGGTCTTAGAGGTCATGCCTACTGCCCAATGAGGAGTATAGACTGTGGTAGCTGTGAAAGGACGGCGGCGTTCAGATGCGCCTGCTGCGCCGAGTTTTACGCGCAATGACGTAGAAGCTCTTAGCGCAAAAAATAATGAGCCAATATGGTTACTCGAAAGCCGTTTGGCCGCTTGGGAGTTATATGAAGCGATGCCGATGCCGACGTTGCGCGATGAAGAATGGCGGCGTACCGATTATCGGCACATTCACTGGAATGAAGCCGATAAAATCATCTCTGCTAATGGAGCGACAATTGAAACCGTTCCCGCGGCTAACCGCGAACCTCTGATCGGTGACGTGCAAGGCGGATTGTTAGCTTTTGTAGACGGAAAGGTCGTTCACCACGAAATGGCGGATGATCTCCGTAGCAAAGGTATCATATTCACAGATTTGCTCAGCGCAAGTATCGAGCATGAAGAACTGGTACGTGCTAACCTGATGACCAAAGCTGTGTTGCCGGGTGAAGGTAAGTTCGCGGCACTGCATGCAGCTCTCTGGACTCATG
>JBBSBS010000123.1:0-15577 GCA_038251045.1 Aggregatilineales bacterium
ACCGTTAAGGGATGGCGACACAAACGGTTTTGAGGGAGTGGGATTGTTAAGCGGGTTGGTGGATGGTTGGAATCTGGTAGAGCAGGTTTGTGGATTCAAACGGAAGGTGGCGTCAGATGCCAATTGCACATACAACGGGAAAATGCAATTGAACCGCACAGGCGCGGAGAACTAGGCGGACAACGAAAGCGGGAGGGTCTAAGTCCCTCCCCTACGGCGGCGTGGAGAAAATATTCAAGGCGGGACGGTATGAGTCCATCCCTGCAAGACGGCAACCGTCAAAATGAGACGGGCAGCGGATGAGATGTGGTTAGCTGGATGGTTCTACAAAATACAGGCCATCCTGCCCTTCTGCCAGCCACCCTTCAACTTTATTATCACCATAGCGCACTTCAAACCACGCGAGGCCATCGGCGCAGGTCGGTCCACCAATCACCTCAAAAGACACCCCCGGTGCCAGCCGTCCGATGCGCAGGGCTGTGACGCTGGGTGCTTCGCGGATATTGACGGGTGTGGTGGGCGCACCGGCAATGATGCTCACCTGTCCACGCTGACCAACTTTGAGCCGAACCGGTAAATCAACCAACTGGCAGGCATCCACAGTGGCGGTGGCGGCAGGAGTGGCGCTAGGTACAGACACGGTGGCGGCTGGTGCTGTTCCGGCTGTGAGGTCGATGACCAGCCGTACCGCCAGATTGGGATCACCCTCAAAGGCGGTGAAGAACTTGCGACCGAATTCGCCGCTGGCTTCTGTACCATTGGCGATCAGGCTGAGGCTGTTGCCTGCCTGCCAACCCGGTCGGCTGATGACTTCTTGCAGCACCGCGCCAATTTCATCCAATGGATACAGGGTGTTATTCTGCCATGCAACATTGGACTCGTGTGTGATGGCTGCGGTCGTGAGCGCACGCTGCGAAGGCATATTCTCGGCGGTGAAAGCGGCGCTGTCATCGGCTGCTTCAGCGGCGAGATTGTAACTGAGGTTAATCCACTGGTCACCGCTGGCGAACACCTCTAAATGAGCCGCATGAATGACCGAACCGGCTGGAATAGCGACATTGATAAAGCGCAGCCCCAGATATTGACCGGAATTTGCTCCTCCGTTACCTGCCCAGATCGTCGGCTGGTCAAAGACAAAGTTGCCACTGCTTTCGTTGACATCATCCTCACCGGCTTCAATTTGCAGCACCAGCAGCCGTCCCTGCGGGGTGGGTGTGGCAGTCAAGGTAGCGGTCGGTGAGGGTGTCGAAGTCGGCGCGGGTGTATTCGATGCTTTCGGCACCTCGGAGGGCGAAGGGGTGGCGGTTGGGGTCGTTGTCGATTGGGCGGCAGTCGTCATTATCCCACCCATCAACAGGCTAAACACGCACAATAATAAGGCCACCAAACGCATTTTGTACAAATTCATAAATTATTCATCCTCCAAAAAGATGTTTGTAAAAATAGCATTATCCCCGTAATTCGTCTGTCTACGGGTTTCGAATATTTCTACAGCGTATATTCCCGGCCTTTCATTCACCATACGTATAGCGACAGTACCCACATTTGTGCTAAAATATTTACAAATATTCAGTGGACGATGAGATGATGGTTCACCCTGTACCCCATGATGCTCCTGCGGATGTTCTTTGGCGCTTGAATAACGAGTATCGTAAACGCCTGTCTCATGCCCAGACCTATCTTGACCTGCTGGAACAGTTGTTGTTGGTGCAGGCTGATGATAAAACCTTCGCCACCCTTGAAGCCTTACAACAAGTTCGCCATGAACTCACCATCTTGACCGAAGAACACCGCGACTGGCGACATCATTTCTATTACGACTCGTTAGAAACACGCCGCATGGTGCAGGATGATCGTGCCATCAACAAAGCGCTGGCACGTTTTAGCCGGATGCGCTCCCAGCACGAAAGCCGCGTCTATGACCTGTACAACGCCTTGGCGCTGTCGCCCCGTCCCAACGCCCAAATGACGCGCGTGCCGAACGGTGACCTATGGAATATGGCACAGTACGCCTTAAATGACCTGATTATATTCGGTGATTATGCCAGCAAAATAGGCGTGTTGAACTAAGCGCCAGCCAACAGAAATAAAAACGGGCGGATATTTGGTATCCGCCCGTTTGATTCATTGCCCTGTTGTTACCGCTCAAATATTGAGAGTCTTCTGCAGTTCTTCGACCCTCTCACGCTGTTCTGGAGTTAGATTTTCTGGCACGGTAATCAGAACGCGGGCGAACAGGTCGCCAAAATGATCCGGTTGTTTGATGCTCGGCATACCCTTGCCCCGCAGCCGGATGCGCTTGCCAGATTGTGTGCCTGCCGGGATACGCAGCTTCAAGGCACGGTCAAGCGTCGGCACTTCGACTTCGCCACCCAGCATCGCCGTGAACATATCTACTTTAATATCGACCGTCAGATCCTCCTCCTCGCGTTTGAATAGGGGATCGTCTTCGACCTGTACCACCAGATACAAATCACCGGATACGCCACCCACATACCCTGCGCCGCCTTCTCCTGCCAATCGGATGCGCGTGCCATCGGTTGCACCGGCAGGGATATTGACACGCAGCTTGCGGTCGCCTTTGGTGACGATACGCACGCCGCCGCTAAACGCCTCGTGCAAGCTGATGGTGACCGGTTGTTCAATGTCTTGACCCTGCGAACGAACCTGCCCCCCACCAAAATCCCCGAATGGATTTTGCGAAGCACCGCGCGTCCCGCGTCCACGGTTCCGCCCACCGATGAACTGCTCGAAAATATCGGAAAAGGCCGTACCGCCCACGTCCTGGGTACTGGTACTATAACCATAACCGCCGCCGGGGTTGCCGCCAAAGCCGAAGTCCTGCGGGTTTACCGAGCCAAACTGGTCATAAGTCGAGCGCTTGGTCGCGTCACTCAATACTTCGTAGGCCTCGTTGACCTCTTTAAAGCGCGATTCAGCATTCGGGTTATTCTGGTTGGCATCAGGATGCCACTGCTTGGCCTGCTTGCGAAAGGCCTGTTTAATTTCTTTCTCGGTCGCATTTTTGTTGACACCGAGTATCTTGTAATAATCTTTCTTTGCCATTGTAATCCTCAACCGATCATGGAATTCAGGTACAGGGTAAGAGGGGCTTATCCTGCTTGTTCTCAATTTAATAAGCGGTATCCGCCGCCACCCTCTATTGTATGATTGTCTGGGTGCGGGGTCAACGAATCGCACAGATTTCTTATAGAAGTATGATGTGCCGTGTTAGGGTCTAGCGACTCGCGCGCGTCGTAATGAATCCTCCGCTTGATTAAGCAGCGAGTCCATTACTTTGAAGATCGTCGCGACTTCACCACTGGCGAGGCGGGCACGTCCGCGATTGGCTTCTGTGAGCTGGTCAACGACGAGCCACGGATTTTCATCCTTGGCGGCAACTAGCATATTCACGACCACGCCGCCCATCGCCAACGGTAAATAGATGTAGCTGGGGTCAGGCTCACCTTCACCGGCGAACCATGCCAACACACGGTTAGCATAATTGACCCGTTCTATCTGGTCGCCCAAATCTTCTTTTACTTTAGGGTCAATCGTAGAGAAGCCCAATATGATCGCATCATAGAGTGCCGCCTCAAATAGATACTTGGTGACCAACTCCCCTCTGCTCAGGTTTTCCGCGTCGGGGTTATGCGCCAAGACCTGACACAACGTTTGGAACCAGCGGCTGTCCTCCATCGCGAATCCGAGTTCAAGTTCGAGACCTTCATCCAACGCATAAGTCATCATTTTGGCGATGGCGCGGGTTTCGCCGGGGTGCAGCGGCATCCCACGATTTGCAAAGTGCTCCTCAACCGCTTCGATCAAGGGTTGATAGACGGTGCCACGGGTGAGGTTACTGGCTATGCGGCGGGCATCTTCGACTTTGGCCTGTGCCAGTTCGCGCTCTTCTTCCATTTCATGCATCGTCCACAGACTTTCATAACGCGGTTGAAAGTCTTGACCGATAGGTGGCGTTCGCTTGGGCGCAATATCAAAGTAGGTGGTGATGATTTCCGCCGACTCGTTCCACGTATGAGCGGAAAAAGCGACTTCGCGCAGCGCTTGTAATTTGAAGCTGGAGATACTGAGTACCGAAGGGGGTGCGCCACCTGCCGGTGGGCGGACAGCGTGACCTTCGTTGGGGGTACGGTAGCGCACAGCCACCCGCACCGGGAAGCCTGTACCGGGCTGGGTGGGCGGCAGCGGGATAATGGGGATACGCAGTACGCCGACTTCACCCGGACGCATCGCAAACGACAGGGTTTTCTTAACGGTATCGATCACCACCGGATTGCCCTTTTTGTCCTCACTCGGCAGTTGCAAGCCGACTTTTATCTGCATCGGCTGGTCAACCATATTTTGCAGAATCAGAATCACTTCAACAGGTTGGTTGATGTAGGTGCGGGGCGGAAAGATACCAAGGGCGCATTGCAGCTTATCCATGCTAATGCGGCTGCCACCCGTGATTGAACCCAGCACATCGGGATACAATGGTTCCAATTTATGTGTCGTTTCTTGCATCATATTTACGCCCTATACCCAAACTTCTGAAGTGCGCGATCAACAATCTGTTCGGTGATGCCAAAGACCATCTCGTCTTCAGCACTGACTTCAGCATAACGCGATTTAATAATACGGGAAAGTTCCGTCAATATTTCGCCCACTTTTTCCGTCCTAAGAACGGCGCGGTCATAAATAATGACCCCTCCCAGTACCAGTGGCAAGTATACGTCACTGAAACGCAAAACGGCTTCATTCGATTGCATTTTGGTAATCAATTTTTCGATATAGTTCGTTATGTCCTCGTCCGTGCCCATCGTTTCGCCGGTTGATGTCGTAATCATCTTGAAGGCTAGGCGCATGGCATCGCGCAGCAGGTCGTCATACATGCTCCCTGCGAGCGAAAGTTCTGGTTGTTCAGCCGCTGCCGGGTTTCCCTCAATGGCCTTGAGCATCCCTTTGCACCATGCGGGCAAGGTCAGCGCGTCAGTTTCGCCGCGCAGCACGCGCTTGATGGCGAGCGCCACATCATAATGTTCATCATTCAGGTAGTCGGGCGCGTTTTCGTCCGGCGCGCCCATTTCCAATATATAAACCAAGAATTTGGTGATGTAATGGGCTTCTGCCGGTTGCAGTTCATAACCCGCCCGCCCGAAGTGTGTTTCAGTGGCTGCATACAGCGGCTCGAATAAAAATTCGCGTTTGAGTTTAGGCAGCACAGCGGTTTGCAACTGCTCGGCATACCGACCCAGCAGCAGGCGGTCGTCGCGGTGGTCACTCATCTTCCATAGGCTGACCCATGCCGCTTTAAGATCGACCAACTGCCCGATCTGGGTAGAAAGCACGTTAAACGGTGCTTCAATCACACTGCCCATCAATCCGCGTCGGCTGGTCGAATAACTAAGTTTTTTCAAGTCGTTCAGGCTGGCGAGTATTTCATCACTCAAATATTCCGGATCAACCAACCCCCCACCGTCATTGGCGCGAATACGGCGTGGTTTAGCACTGGTCTTGACATCAACCGAAACACCCACCTTATAGGTATCGCTGATGGCAGTATCCGGCAGGGTGGTGATGGGAAGCGTCACATATCCGACCTCGGCAGGTCGCAGCCCGACAACCAGCCGTTCTGATTTGGCGATAAAGCGTTTGGGTTTCTTTTTGGCATCCTGTGGCAGTTGCAGCGTAGCCGTAACATCAATATCCACATCGGCAGCATTTTGAATGAGCAAGATCACTTCGAGCGAACGTCCTGCGCGCACATTCCGAGGGCTAACCGCTAGCGCCACTTGAGCCACATTGACGTTAAAACGTGCCCCGCCAGTGATACTGCCTAATAAGTCTGGATAATTGGTATTCTCGTCCGCCACATTCACCTCCATATAACAGTATTGTTATTATACGCCAAATGTGCCAGACCAACTTTAAGAACCCTCTATTTCAGGGGGTTAGGCGACTATCTTGGAGGAATCGTCATGACCTCGTATTGAATCAGGTAATTGCGTCCTTGAATAACGTGTCTCATGCTGATTTCAGGCAGTTTATGTGTATACCATCACCATCGCAGGCTGACTGCTTGTGGAAACCATGCTGAGAACGGTGGCAAGAATGGCGATTAACGTAATATTTTGCACACGCTTTTTTAACATGGTGAGCCAATCACTACGACTTATTGCATTTGTTCTCGAATGAAGCGCTCACTACATCCATTCGCTGTAACGGCGCAGGGCAAAATTGCTCACATCTTCCGTTATCAGGAATGCGGATTCAGTTTGCTCGTTTCGTTCGCTTAATGCCCGCTCGTTGTACAGCTTCATAAGCTCATGCACGCGGTCAAGCGGCTTTTCGTTGGGCAGCGGCACATCTTCTGCCACCACCATCCCTGCCAGTACCAGCGGTAGATAAATATCACTAAAGATCAGCGGTTTTTTGGGTCGGCGCACTTTCTGCACCAGATAATCCGTATAGACCCGGACTTCGTGTTCACCCGCCAGATCACGGCGGGTTGCGACACTCATGATATGAAAACCGTGGACGATGGCATCGCGCAGCAGTTCTTCGTAAAGCGCACCGGTGAATGCCAGCACCGGATTGTTTAACACTTCCTCATCCATGCCGATCATAGGCAGCAGCCCCAGACACCAGAAGGGTAAGGGGATGGGTGTGCCGTCAGTGGGCCAGCCCTCTTTGAGCAGCGTCATGACCGTGTACATGGCTTCTTCAGGGTAGTGATAAACCAGCGGTGGATGTGGTGCGATACTCAGGATGTAGGTCATTAATTTGGTGATGTAATGCACCTCAATCGGCTGTATGGCATAGGCTTTACCAAAACGCTGCTTTGTAACCGGAAACAGCGCTTTGTATAATGCCTCTGGCTTGAGGCTGGGGATGATTTGCGTAGCCAGCGTGCCGCGATAATTTTCCAGCAATGGGCGGGCATCGCCATCCGTACCCAGCGCCCACAAACTAAACCATCCGGCTTTTACATCGTTGCGTGGCATTTCTTTGGCAGGAGCCAGCGCAAAGGTGGTTTCCAGCATGGTGCTGAACATGCCGCGTTTTTTGATCGAGAAGTTCAGCATCTTGAGCACAATTAATTTCTGGATAGCTTCCTCACTCAGCGAGAAGTAGTAATCCAGATTGATTTCGTCTGAAGCATCCGTTTGACGAATCATGCGCGGTTTGCTGATCGACTCCACCTGCACATCAACGGCGAGGGTGTATTCTTTCGCCGGGGCAGCGCTGACCCGTGTACCCACCGGTATGACCAGATAACCAACTTCTGCCGGAAGCAAACTAATGGACATATGTTCGTTGGGTGTGCCGAAACGCCCTTTTTCACCGGCAGCATCTTTAACTGGCAGGTGTAAAGTCGTCGTCACTTCGACATTGGAATCTGACATATTTTGGAGCAAGAGGATCGCTGCAAAAGGTCTGCCGACACGGGCAACGGGTGGGCGCACGCCAAATGCAGCCTGCAACACCCCGATGGTCAACTGCTGTCCATCAGTTATGTAGCCGAGAATATCCGGATAATTAGGTGCGTTTTGTTTTTCGGTCATAAAGATATTTTCATTGTCATGTTTAGCACGATCTACATACGCAAATAAGATGCACCGTTTACATCAACGATTGTGCCCGTCAAAAACTCAGCCCCCGCCGATGCTAAGAATAATACAGTGTACGCCACATCATCCGGTGTGGCGACTCGTCCCAGTGGACTCTGTGCGCGGATCGAGTCGCCATCCGGGCCAGCTAGGACGGCACTTGCCATATCGGTTTCTACCCATCCGGGCGCGACAGTCGTAATGTATATTTTATGCGCACCCAGAGCTTGCGCCAGCGATTGCCCCATCGCATTCAGTCCGGCTTTGCTGGCAGCATACGCAGGGGCATCCGGTTCACCACGGAAAGCACCGCGTGACGAAATGTTGATGATGCGCCCGCCGCCGTGCTTCATCATATGTTGGGAGGCGCAGTAAGTGGTGTTCGCCGCGCCGATCAGGTTGGCCTGAAGCGTTTGCATCCAACTGGTTTGCCACGCACCATAATCGGTTGTCGCTATCGGGTGATATTCATAGACAGCGGCATTATTGACCAGCACATGCAGCCCGCCCATCTGGCTAATCACTGTTTCCACCATGCGCTGCACCGCCGCCGCATCGCCCAGATCAGCCTGCACAATCAGATGCCCGCTGCCCGCCAGTGATGCCAGCGTTTCCTCGGCGGCCTGAATATTGGTGTTGTAATGGACAGCTACCCGCGCCCCTTTTTCGGCAAATTGGAGGGCGATTGCGCGGCCTATTCCACGCGATGCACCAGTAACGAGTACGATCTGATTCGTGAAATCCATGTGTGCAGTGTCCTTATTGATGTCGTTTTGCGCCTATATTTCGGTCTTCTTGACGGAAGGGGCTTTCTTTTTCACAGGTTGGGGGGGGAAGTCTTCCTCTGCGTCTTCATGGTCATCGAGGAAATAAATATACATGCGCAGCTGCCCCAGACGGATTTCATCAGCATTCTTGAGGGGGGTGAGTACCTTGGGTTTAAGCGGATCACCATTCAGGTAAGACCCATTCACACTGCCCTGATCTTCTGCCAGAAATTGATTATCCTGATGATGCAGAATCAAATGGATGCGGGACACCCCCCAGTTCGCCGCGTCGTAGCGCGTCAGGTCAACATGCGACTTTAGACCGCCGGTGGTCACCTGCCGTCCAAATGAAACCGGTTGGTTTGGCAGGACTGCTAGAACGATAGGGGTATCGCTGTGTCCGGCGACAAACAGGACGCAGGTATTACGCCGTGTTTCGGGTTGTACCGCTTTTAAAGGAGCCGTCCCCACCAGATGCTTGGTATAAAGATTAGACTTGCCTGTCTCATGTTGGGCGATGAGCGACGACATCACATGGTGGAGTTCCTGAGCGCTGACAGGCCGTTCAAGGAACACTTCCACACCGGCTTTCATAGCCTCGGCGCTTTCGGGGGATTTGGCAGCCGTGCCGATGACAACAATCGGCGTGGTATTCATTTTCACATCACGCCGGATGTAACGGCAAAATTCCAGCCCGCTCATATCGGGTAAAATCGGGTTGACGATGATGGCACTCGGTCGGTTCTGGTTAAATGCCCGAATAGCCCCCACGACCTCATGGGCGATTTTGGTGGCGTAGCCAGCCCGTTCCAGAATCAGGGCGATCGCACTGGCGAATTCCTCGTCCTGCTCGACGATCAGAATCAACTGTCCTTTACCCTGCTGGGTTTGATCTTGCATTTGCAGGCTCGGCTGGCGATGCACTGTGCCGCCATAAGTAGGCGACAGGATAAACGTAATATCCAGCCGCAGCAGCCCCGCCATAATCTGGTCGCCGGAGGACATGCGATAAGCCTCGTCGGATTTAATGCGGTTGCCGTTCAACTGGGTTCCATTACCACTGCCAAGGTCACGAATCAGCAGGCGGTCGGCATCCGGTTCAATCGAAAAGTGCAGCCGCGACACCCCCATGACCTCGGCGTTGTAGGTCGATAAATCCACATCAGGACGCTTTTCGCTAGCGCCTTCGACGACGCGGCCCACATTCATTTTATTTTCGACCCGTAAGCGGAGGGGTGCTTTCCACAACGGGTTGGAGAGTTCAATGATCCACAAGTCAACGGGTGTGTCGGTCATAAGTACATCCTGCATACACTAGATGTTTGTTCTCAAGTCAGTTGGTTCACATCGTCAGACTGTAATTGTTGATCGTGACTGTTTCGATCAAAATAGTGTCGCGCCACCCAACTACACCACTGCATATCCATCGTTTGACGGATGCCAAATCAGTAGAAGGCAGCAGGTGAAAGCAGCCACAATTATTTATTATTGTACAGTAAACAGCCAACGGGCGAAATGCAAACGTAAAGACGCTCTCAAAAGCGTATGAATTGCGCGTGTTTGTAATTGGTAGTAAGATTTGAGAACATATAGAATGGCTGCCAATCTAAGTATAGGACGATGTGCCATGACCGCAGAATTACGGCCCCTTTTCAAGAAGTTTTCAGCACTGCTTGTATTCGCATTGGTGGTCAGTTTCGTATTGCCAACAATGGGCGTATTTGCACAAGCCGGATCAGTAGCGGCTGTCAATACCGGTCGGTTGAACGTCCGCACCGGACCCGGCATCCAGTTTAAAGACATCACCAGTATTCCTTATAACACACAGGTCATTCTCATCGGGCGTGCGCCATCCGGTGTGTGGGTGCAGGTGCAGCTGGCAAGTGGTCAACAAGGTTGGGTCAATTCGACCTTGCTGCGTACTTATGCCGATTACGCGCTGCTGCCGATTACCTATACCCAGACGGTTCCACCGCCGACGACCAATGTGCCGCCGCCCAGTTATCCCCCCGGCACGACGACCTATATCGTGCGGGCAGGCGATGACTTGAAGTCGATTGCGACGCGTTACGGTACAACATGGCAAATTCTGGCAGCCATTAACAACCTGCCGAATGCCAATGTGATCTATGTCGGGCAGCGTTTGACGATTGGTTACAGCGCACCGGTGCCGCAGCCCGTTCCGCAGCCGGTTCCCAACACACCCGGTACGCATGTCGTACAATCCGGCGAAACACTCAAGACAATCGCCGCCCGTTACGGTGTAACATGGGAAGCGCTGGCAGCCGTCAACGGCATCACCAACGCCAACCTGATCTATGTCGGGCAGCGCTTGCTCATCCCGCAGGCCGCCCGTTATTACACGGTGCAGGCTGGTGATACGCTGGCGAACATCGCCACCCGTTATGGCGTGACCATTCAAGCGCTGGTGACGGCGAACAACATCACCAACATCAATCTGGTGAAAGTTGGACAGCGGTTATTGATCCCCTAAGTAAACAGCACCTAAATATAAAAAGAGCTGCCCGGATGAGGCGGCTCTTTTTTATTACTTCGGCTCTTTTTCTACGATCCTACCGCCTGTCCGGTACGGATGTTTCGACCGCATCCCAGCCGGAACCGTAATCGCTGCGCCCTTCGGAGTAGCTGCTGTAATATGATCCCCAGTACAGCGAAGGATCATAAGCCGGAAGCTGCCGCCGTACTGCGTCCAACTCACCCCACGCCTGCCTACGTGATAGGTTGAACGAAAATGGAAGCTGCCCTGCCGCTTGCATTTCTTTATCTAAGCTGTTCAAGTGTTTTGTCAGCCACTGACCCGCCCATTTATTGACCTCTGTGCCAGCCTGCGACTCTTGCCACAGCGGCAGCACCGCCGGAACCGCATCCGCCGATAAGATATTCAGAAACGCGATGTCCAGATCCTGCCCATCATGGTAGCGGGCGATATTGCGGTCAGCGATATACTGGTCTACGTTCATCAAATTGAGTGTGCCGACGTAACCGATGACTGCCAGCACCAATCCCAGCGAGAAAATATTCATCTTCAGCCGGAAGACCGCCAGCACATACACACCGAACAGCACCCCCAGCCACAGCATAAACACATGTGTATAGACCCGCAGTTGGGTAAAGCCGAATGCTTCTTCGTACAACCACATCCGCTGTGAGGCCGATACCAGCATAATGGTCGTCAAACCGACGATCAGCAGCGCCATCACGCGGAAAATAATGTTCTCACGTTTGCTCTGTCGCACGCTGACATGATCAAGGAATAGTGATAATCCCAGCGTCAGCACCGATACCGCCACCAATTCAAAGAAACCGCGCCGCGCATACTGGGCATAGCTGATGTTGCTCATTTCCAATGTGCGCTCGCCGCCGAAGAAATATGCGAACTGCACCAGCACGAACGCCCCGAATAAGGCCACTACGCTGCCCATGACGATGCCGCTTTCAACCATACTCAATTTGAATCCCGGTTTGGCTTTGGGCTTGTCGTCAGTGATGATTTCATCACCTTCAAATTCGTCATCAGTGGCGGGGATACTCACTGGCGTTTCCAACTGCCGTGACAGGCCAAAACTGAGCGAACCGGTTACCACCGCTGCCAGCGTGCCTGTCAACAACAAACGAGTGAAAGTATCACCTAGAAATTCAAGACCCAGCGCCCGCCGTACCCCTTCAAAGGCTTGGTTGACATAACTGGCGAACACCGCATCCGCCGAGCCGAGCAGTACCGCGAACACCAAAATCACCGGCAGCGCGAACACGCTGCCGCGCACAACCGCCGCTACCACACCGCCGCGTTGATGCCGCTTTTCGCGCAGCCAGCCCCATGCCTGTATGCCTTCCCCCAGCGCCGATGGTATAACCATGATGCCCGTTTCCATCACCGCCTTGGTCTGGTCGCCTACTGACTCCTCGTCCAATGGGCGCGACAGCGGCAGGTAATATAAGCCGACTGCGCCCAGAGTCAGCGCTGCACCCACGTTCAATAGGCTGATGAGTTCATCGGCGCGGATGGCGACCATCACCGCGAAAAACACCAGCGGAATCAGCGGCCACAGGTTGCGCCGGTTGACGGGCTTCCCCGCCATACGTGCCATCAGCAGCACCAACCCCACCGCCAGCAAAATGTAAATTGGAAAGGAAACACCGATAAGATGATTGAAGAAAAGGATGTTGCCCAGAAAACCCATCAACACGCCAGCCGTAACCACGACTACCGCAAATGATCGTCGCTCCATAATCATGACTCCTGACATAAAATCGTCCATAAGACAAAAAGACGTACCGTTATCTTATGGGGTTCCTTTGTGCGCGGGCTATTCCCCAAAATTGAGGGGGTCGTCAATTCTTTTCGCGCCTATGATGCATCATACAACCCTACAGATGCCTTTTCCTCACTCGCGTCCTCCGATTACACTACGGATTTTCACGATCACTGTGAATCACAAACAACCGCTGGATAAAGTGTCCAGCGGCGTATATGTAACAACTTTGAATTGAGTTTTTGGGAGTGGTTCTCTAGCGCGGCACAGTCGCCGTCAGCTTGAGTTGGAACAGGCCGTCATCCCTATACTGGCTGGTGAGCATCACCCGTTCACGCCGTTGGGCGGTGACGGTTACCCCACCTTGCAGAATGAAACGGGGGAAGAACGTGTTGTAAAACACGAACAAATCCATGTAGAGATCAGGTCGCGCGCTGTCCGGAAACTGCTTCCAGCGATCCATATCTACCAGACGGTTATCGCCGCGCTGGGCATCCATCGCATACGAAGCCGCATAGCTGGTGGCGACCATGACACGGTTGCGCTGGAAGCCGACCTGGAATATCGGGTTACGCCCCAGAAGCACGGTCTTGAATGTCCAATCGCCTATCACCTGCTGGTCGCTGCTCTGCAAATCGAAGAACATCGTCAACAACTTGACCACGCTTTCCTGCGTCGCTGGCCCATTATCGACATTCCCCACCAGAATGAAATCGAACGGCACATTCAGTCTGGGCAGGCGGAAGTTAGGGCGCGGCAAAACAGCTAACGCATAACCGCCGTTGAGATGATCGAGCAGGTCTTTATGAACATCAATGTTGTTGACCTGTTTCAAAGCATTGATGAAGGTATCCACCGCCAATTGAATATCGGCTGATTGTGGGTCAGTTACCAGATCATTCTGAAATGAACCGGCAGTCACGAACGGCAAGCCGCCGATCAACTGGCTGGCAAAATTGGCAACCGGCAGCGCCGTGATGGCATCCCCCACGAAAGCCCTGAAATCCGTACCACTGTGGACGAGCATTGCATTACGCGGCATCATATCCAGCAGCGCCGGATCAACCGGTATCGTAGTCAGGTCAGCCGCTTGCGCCGGATGGAACAGGGCGTGGGCTGTCACCGTTTGTCCATTTTTCGCGCGCACCAGATTGATCTCCGCCGCGTCGAAACCGCCGTTCAGCAGCAGTTGGCTAAAGTTCGCTTGTTCTTGTCCGAGGTTCAGCGCCCCGCCAAAGGCTCGTAGTACCGGCGCAGAGAACGGATCGCCATTCAGCAGACCATTGACCGCCGATACCAGATACGGTCCGGTGACATATGCCGAAACGAACGAGTCCGCTGGTTGGGCAGCGTGAACCGTGTGGTAAAGCGGGCTGGCGGTCAGCGATGCGGCTGCGCCTGCTTGCACATCCAATGCCGCTTTAATCAGGTCAACCGGCCCAACGAACACTGCCGGAACGGTCATGGCGAACGCCGCTTTATCACCCCCATAAATGGTGATGCCGCGATACGTTTCACGGTTGGGTAAATCTTGCCCCTTTAAGACTTTCTCAAGGCGGCTGGTGGCATTCAGCACATCGGTGTTCGACAAAATCAGCAGAATATCACCCCATCCTGCCTTCAAACCCGCATCAAAATTGCGGTAGCCAATCACCAGATCACGACCCAACCACGGCCTCACGATTCCCGCAAAATCCGCCAGTTCCAGATCAAACCACTGACCAAATGGGATGAAGTCGTAATAACTCAGCACCGAGTCTAACGATGAGTTGACGCGCTGCGGTTGCAGCAGCTTCGCCGACCGCAGCGCCTCGTTCAAACTTATTAACGTTGCATCGAGGTCAGTGGTTTGTACGGTGATGAAACCGGCAAACGAATCCGGCACAAAATCGGTGGCGGAAGTCGAAAGTGAAACGGCATCCTGCGCGGCGGCGGGCAGGGCGAAGATCAACAGCGAAACAGCAGCCGTTAAGATCATCAAAAAGCGTTTGGA
Organism: Aggregatilineales bacterium; assembly: GCA_038251045.1. Taxonomy (GTDB): domain Bacteria; phylum Chloroflexota; class Anaerolineae; order Aggregatilineales; family Phototrophicaceae; genus CFX2. The sequence goes on from JBBSBS010000123.1 coordinate 14,645, forward strand.
CATGGGCGCATCCATTCACATCGGTTGCAGGACATATGAACAGAGGTGAACCCATTGTTCACCCCTGCTTGCTATTCTACACTGTAACCGATCTTGTGGTTCGAGGGCAATTTCTCTTAATGTTTCACTCACACACCCACATCACGCCGTTGGAAACTCCACACACTCCCGATCACCAGAATGACGCTTACACCCAGCAGCAGCGCTATAGCACCTGCGTTCAGACCATTTTGCAGGACATGGGCATTGTCATAATACGTGAAGAACGAGATGGCCTTGAGTTTGGCAATGTCGGATTCACTGGCTGCCGCACTAATGAAATCCAGCACATAACTGACCATAATGAAAGTGGCTGCTGCCGCGGTTGCCGTTCCTTTGCGCCGGAAAAATGTTCCGGCAAACATGGTGAAGGCGATCATCAGCCAAATACTGGGCAGCAGGTTGATTGATCCGATAATCAGCTTGAGTGTATCGACCCGGATTTCCGATGACGCGCCGCCCAGATACAACCCTACAAAACCAATCGCGATCACCCCGACCGACATTAACATCGAGGCCGTGAATTTTTCCAGCACCAGTCGCCAGCGCGGCAGTGGCAGGCTTAACAGCATATCCATAATGCCTTGATCTTCTTCATTAGCCGTCACATTTAAGCCCATCATCACCGCGTAAATCGCCAGTATGATGATCACCCGCCCAAAGTAAGCCGCACCGATGAATCCTTCCGGTGTGGCGATTTGTGCCGCGTCTTCCATGCCCAGCGCCTTGATTGCAAACGGCATCGTTTCCATTAAACTCTGCATTTGTTTGAGCATATCAATATTCGGCACGATGACCGAGATCGTCGCCCCCAATACAGCTAACCCGATGCCCCAATACACTGTCCCGCGCCACCCACGACGCAGCATTTCAGTAAATATCGAACCAACCATG
>JBBSBS010000124.1:0-15497 GCA_038251045.1 Aggregatilineales bacterium
CGGCGGTCAATCTGCCGCCACCAGCGCCGCAATACCGACCGTGCGGTTTCTACATCGGGCAACCCGCGTTCCTGAATCAACAGCGCCACGGCAGGATCGAGATCATTCGGGTGATAGAGGCGCAATCCGTCTATGGGCGGTTGAATATCCTGTTCCCACTCACTGCGTAAAACCCGCATCGGCCACTCGTCCCAGTAGCGGCCTTCGTAGTAGAGCATGTTTTGCAAGCGGCCTTCGTAGTGGAAGCCCACGCGTTCATAGGCACGCAAACCGCCTTCGTTGAAGTCATACGCACCCAGATAAACTTTATCCAGCCGCAGCACTTCAAAGGCGTACACCAGCAGCAACCGCACCGCTTCCGTGCCGTAACCTTGCCCGCGCTGCTCACGCCCTGCCAACCAGACACCGAGTTCGGCATGGCGGTTGCGCATGTCAATTTGCTGTAGGCTGCACGCGCCAACGAACTGCCCAAGGGCCTCCAGCGATTCAATCGCAAAATACCGCAGGTTTGCGCCGGGGTTGGTAATGATTTCATTCCAGAAGGCCCGCACCTGTACGTCACTCAGCGGTGGGCTGTCGCCATCCGTAATCAGTTGTAAATCAAAATCGGTGTAGGCCGTTAGAATTGCGTCAAGATCACTGTTGAGCAAGGGGCGTAATTTTAGTTTTTGTCCGGTCAAATTGAGCGGCATAATCTATCTTTTCTAGTTGTCGATATGAACGAGTTTACAGCCGGTAATTGTTTAGCGCCATGTCACCCGAACAGGGCATTACAAGTGTGCGGTTGCAGGACAGGGTTGCTGTTGATGAAACACAATCCAGCATCAAAAATATGCTGCTATAACTCGCATCAAGCTTGATTAAATCATTCAGAAAGTTTGTGTGATGTTACCTCAACTGCTTGCCCAAGAACCGCCCTAAAAGCAAATGCTGATGGTGTCATTCTGGTTACCGGCACGCGTGTACCTTTGCAAACGGTGATTACGGTATTAAATCGCGGTGCGACAGCCGAAGAAATTACCCAGCAGTATCCCTCGTTATTGGTTATAATCTTCAAAATCGAGATGAAGTCGATGAATATATCCGCGAACAACAAGCGCTGGCTGCACGCGTGAAACTAGACAATGAAACCCGTTTTGACCCCAATGGTATTCGTGATCGCCTGTTAGCACGTAAGCAGACTAAATAATATTCATGTTGAGTATTTGAATGCAGCCTTGATGGTGAATGGGAAGGACAGGTTCGCTACTTGCCGCTGCGTTGAGTCCCTTAAGACTCGCAAAAGCCGATATTCTAGAATGTGATTGATCCGTTAAGTGTGGCTGTAGGATCACGCAATCTATTTACGCTGTGGTGCGCTGTTTGTGAGGGTTTAATTGGCGCAAAGGATTCCTAACCAATCCGACAAGATTATTATCAATTACTGTGTCGAATAGTTGTAAATATGCCACGAGAGTTTATAAGGGTTCACTTCTAGCTCAAGTTGTGTAAGAAAGTTGGTACATGGCGGTTTGATTCTTGACGAATCCTCGTTATAATTATGCGCCGAGTACCCATGTGTGCGGAGACATAATTATGAATTCAAATGGACAAGGGCTGGACGAGACTGAAGTGAACTTAGAAGCTTCAATTGTTGACCCAGCACAGCCGGAAACAGTAGATGCATCTGAGCCAGTAGAAACTGCTGCGCCACAGGCGGAGGCTGCCCCGACTGAAGAAACGACCGCCACAGTGGAAGATGCGCCGGAGGGTGCAGACGCAGACGCGCCTCCTTCGGCGGACAATGATTGGCTGGCTCAGGATACGTCCGACCAGAAAGGCTTAAAGCGGGGTGATGTGGTTGACGGGACCGTGACCGCGACATCACCGACGGCTGTTTATGTGGATGTTGGTGCTAAGTCCGAGGGCGTAATCCCCGGTCGTGAGCTGGAACGGATGAACCGCGAGACACTCGACCTGCTCAAACCGGGCGCGAGCATCACCGTCTATGTTGTTAATCCTCATGCTCAAGATGGTACCGTACTTCTTTCACTCAACCGTGCGCTTGAAGAGCTAGACTGGCGGCGGGCGGAAGAATATCGTGAAAGCCAAGAAGTATTTGAAAGCCACGTGGCGGGGTACAACAAAGGCGGGTTGATTGTGCGGTTCGGGCGGCTGCGCGGGTTTGTTCCGCAAAGCCAGATTGGTAGTGATCGCCGCCGTTTGCTGGATGGCGAAACTCCTGAAGAGCGTTGGGGCAAGATGGTCAACGAGACCATCGGCATCAAAGTTATGGAAGTTGATCGCGCCCGCAACCGGCTGATTCTTTCGGAACGAATGGCTGCCCGTGAAAGCCGCGAAAGCCGCAAGGAAGACCTGATCGGCCGCTTGCAGGTGGGTGAAGTGCGGACAGGACGGGTGGTTAGCCTTGTTGACTTCGGCGCGTTTGTAGACATCGGCGGGGCAGAAGGTCTGGTTCACCTGACCGAGTTGTCGTGGAAGCATGTCACGCATCCCAAGGAATTCTTGAAGATCGGACAAGAGGTGAAGGCTGAAGTCATCAGCATAGACCTTGAAAACAAACGCATCGGCCTGAGCATGAAACGTCAGGAAGCTGATCCGTGGGATACGGTTGCCATTAATTTCCAGATCGGGCAACTGGTGCAGGGTATCGTCACCAAAATGACCAAGTTTGGGGCGTTCGTCCGTCTGGTGGATGTGCCGGAGATTGAAGGTCTGGTACACATTTCGGAACTTTCTGACCAACGCGTAAACCACCCGCGCGAAGTGTTGGAAGAAGGCGAAACCGTGACGCTGCGGGTGGTCAAGATGGATATCGAAGACCGCCGGTTAGGATTAAGCCTGAAGAAGGTTAATTCGGCTGAATATCTGGATATGGACTGGAATTAGTCCTAGACCAATGAGCAGGTTGCCCTAATTGGTGCGGCATGGTATATCTCTACATAGACGTTGACCGGGGGGAGCAAAGCTGCTGCCCCCTGTTTCATTACAGTTTGTGACGATTTCAAATCTGTTATCTATGACAGGCAAATCTAGTCGTTTCTAATGAAACGTAGATACTGCATCAATGTACATGAAAGGGATTGCCCTGTTATAATGGATAAAATAAATTTAATGATTGTGTATTCGAGTATTCACCCAATCGGTCAAAAAGGTGGTTATGCAGCCACAGGTGGCGGAGGGATAAACCGTGCCAAACAATAAGATGGAACGTTTTACGCAGCGCGCTCGCCGGGTACTTAGCCTTGCGCAAGAAGAAGCAGAACGACTGCGCCATAACTATATTGGAACTGAGCATTTACTGTTGGGGTTACTGCGCGAAGAAGGCGGAGTCGCCGGTCGTGTACTGCGTGACCTCGGGCTGGAACAGCGGCGTGTAGAGGAGTTGGTTGAAGAACTGACCCGCGCTACCGCCCGCACCACAGCCACGACTGCCGAACTTTCACCGGGAACCAAACGGGTGCTGGAACTGGCGGTCGATGAAGCCCGCCGGATGGGACATCATTACATCGGCACTGAACATCTGCTGCTGGGGCTGGTGCGCCAGTCTGAAGGGGTGGCGATTGATGTGCTGAAACGGCTGGGCGTAAGCCCCGAAGAAGTGCGCCGGCAAACACGCCGCGTATTGCAAGAAAGCCCGGTACAAACCAACACCCCGCAAGACGCACCCCCGCGTCCGGCACGTCCGGAAAAGGGTGGCAAAACGCCGCTGGTTGACCAGTTGGCGACTGACCTGACGGCACTGGCTGAACAGGGCAAGCTCGATCCGGTAGTGGGTCGTGAAACAGAAATCGAACGTGTCATCCAGATTTTGAGCCGCCGCCGCAAGAACAATCCGGCACTGATTGGTGAACCGGGTGTCGGCAAGACGGCGATTGTCGAAGGATTGGCACAGCGCATCGTCATGGGCGAAACACCCAAGCCACTGCTGGGCAAACGTGTCCTTCAGTTGGATGTAGGGTCGCTGGTGGCGGGTACGATGTATCGCGGGCAGTTCGAGGAACGGCTCAAGCGGGTCATCGAAGAATTGAAATCCTCGGACAGTATTCTGTTCATTGACGAAGTGCATATGCTGGTCGGCGCGGGCAGCGCAGGCAGCAGCGTAGACGCGGCGAACATTTTGAAGCCAGCGCTTTCCCGCGGCGAACTGCAATGTATCGGCGCGACCACGCTGGACGAATATCGTAAGCATATCGAAAGTGACCCGGCGCTGGAACGACGCTTCCAGCAAATTATCGTGGATGAACCCTCGGTAGAGGAAACCATCGAAATTTTGCAGGGTATCAAGATTCCGTACCAAGAACATCACAACGTCGAAATTACCGACGAAGCGATTGAAGCCGCCGCCAATCTTTCGGCGCGGTATGTGCCCGACCGTTTCCTTCCCGATAAGGCGATTGACCTGATCGATGAAGGTGCGGCACGTTTGCGCATGTATAAGAGTCCGGAAGCAGCGCAGGTTCGTAAGGCTGAGCGTGATCTGGCGCAGGTCGAAGAAGATCTGGAATTGATGGAAAAGGATGATCCAGAGAGCGAAGAAGTCTTTGGGTTGAAGGTTCAGCGCGACAACCTGCGTGAAGTGATGCAGGAATTCCGCTCGAACTGGAATGAAGAAACCAACCAACCGCGCCTTGGCGAGGATGATGTGGCGGAAGTCGTCTCGATGTGGACGGGTATTCCGATCATGCGCATCGCCGGTGAGGAAAGCGAACGCTTGATGGCGATGGAGAGTGCGCTGCATAAGCGTATCGTCGGTCAACACGAAGCGATTGAGGCCATCAGCAAGGCTGTGCGCCGCGCCCGTGCTGGTTTGAAAGATCCACGCCGCCCGATTGGTTCATTCATGTTCCTTGGGCCGACGGGTGTGGGTAAGACTGAACTGACCAAGACATTGGCAGAGTTCCTGTTCGGCAGCGAAGATGCGCTGATCCAACTGGACATGAGCGAGTTTATGGAACGGCACTCGGTGGCACGGCTGGTGGGTGCGCCCCCCGGTTATGTCGGTTATGAAGATGCCGGACAGTTGACGGAAGCCATTCGCCGCCGTCCGTACAGCATCGTGGTATTTGATGAGATCGAGAAGGCACATCCTGAAGCCTTTAATATGCTGCTGCAAATGATGGAAGAAGGTCAATTGACGGATGCGCGTGGGCGCACTGTCAACTTCCGCAACGCCATCATCATCATGACCAGTAACGTCGGGGCAGACACCATCAAGCGCGGGCCGATACTGGGCTTCGATATGCCCAAGGATCCCGACAAGGCCGAGAAGCTGATGTACGACGAAATGAAGAAGGGTGTGATGGAGCAGGTACGGCGGACATTCCGGCCTGAGTTCCTGAACCGCGTGGATGCCAGCATTATCTTCCGGGCACTGACGCGCGAAGAAATCAAGGAAATCGTTGACCTCGAACTGCATAAAGTTAGCGAACGGCTGATTGAACACGCGATCACGATTGACGTGGTTGAACCGGCTCGTGACTGGCTGGCAGTGAAGGGTTATGACCCCGAATTCGGTGCGCGACCCCTGCGCCGTTTGATCCAGAATGAGATCGAAGATGCGATGTCCGATGGTATTCTGGCGGGCAAGTTCAAGATCGGCAACGAAATCCGCGTGAATGTGGGCGAAGATGGCGAATTGATCTTGGAAGCAGTTGAAGAAGCAGCAGGTGAGGCCGAAGAAGGCAGTTCACCGGAAGCCGCGACCTAAGCAGCACATCAATGCACTCCTCAGTGATGGGGAGTGACCACCAGTAAGTTCAAGAGGCCATTCGGAAACGAGTGGCCTTTTTGTTTGGGAGGGCGATGGTTAAGGGAAGTGGTGGCGTAGATGAAACGGCGGGAGGAAATTAGCGATTAGCCGTATGATTGAATTGTGTCCAGCAGCCATCCATAGAAAGTGATGATTAGGAATATGCACTTCGCCCCACTGACGCTTGCGCACAAACACGAATGGGCCGGTTTATTGGCGACATCTTTTGACCGCACACCGGAGGATATGCTGCGGTTGTTGGATTGGCTGCACGCGGGACATACCGTAATCGGTTGGGGTGCATGGGATGGCGATCAATTAGCGGCTCAATACAACTGCTGTTTGATGGATTTACAGGCAGCAGGTGACAATGGCGCGGCGCCGGTGGGCATGAGCATCAACATGGCGGTTGATCCGGCGTATCGCGGGCGCGGCTTGATTAAGCATGTCTCGCGACCGGTATATGATGCGGTGGCAGCCGGTGGTGGGGTGTCTGGTGTGGGCTTTTCGAATAAGCAGGGGGTGAAGGTTGACCTCAAAAGTAAAAGTTATGGCTATCAGGTGGTGGGACGGATGCAGTCGGTGGGTGTGTGGTTGAAGACGCAAACCTGTGACGGGCTGTGCCTGACGGATGAGTGGCCTACAGGCTCATTCGTGGCATGTCGGGATGTCGATTCGACACAAATCCAGTTCATGAAAACCCCTGACCAATTGGCACACCGTTTCGGGCAGCATCCTTTCCGCCGTTATCAGTTCGGCGTGTGGTATGAAGGTGGTGTGATTCAAGGGGTGGTGGTTTACCGCCGGATAGGGATGCGTGGTGCGGCAGGGGCTTCGTTACTGGCCGTTTATGGAGCCGACCGGATTGAACTGCTGCGGCGCTGGTCGGTAGCTATCCAAAGTGAAGGGGTACGGTTCATCCATTTGTTGACCACGCCCCATGCCTATCTGCGGTCAGGTTTGAGCCAGTTGGGGTGCATGCTGGTTATGCCGTACAGCCGCTCACCTTATTATTTGACGGTCAAGCCGTTCGCGCATACGCCATCCACGTTTTTGGACTTTGGCGCATGGGATTGTTTGGGCGGCGATATTTTGTGAAGCAGACGAGCGAGTCAATGACAGAGGATTCGGCTTGCAAACTATTTAGAAATTACAAGCGATCATGATTAGCAGGGTTGATATTAGGGACTTTTCCCATTGCCTCTTCAAAGTCTTTGCGGTTGCCACGGGCTGCTCGTTCATTCAGATAATCTTCAGTCATAAGGGCAGATAGCTTCTCTGCCAATGCCAAGGTGATTAACTGATTGATGGATATATTCTCGCGCGCAGCCAGCTTACGAGCTGACGCATGCAATGATTCTGGAAGACGAAGACTAATTGTACTCACGATAATTCTCCTATTACCTGAAGAAAGTCTTTAGGCGTAATCGCTTTTAACCCAAACTGATTGATGTTCAAGAAATCTTTCTGGTTATAGGTCACAATGTAATTAGACTCTGAAGAAACTGCCAATTCCAGAACCATATCATCGTCAGGATCTTGCAAAAAAGGTCGCCAAAGAAAGAAAATTTCATGATGATTTGAGACTTTACAAACATAATCTATTACTTGATCAATAAGTCGCTTTGCGATCTCCTCATATTCCAATATGAGTGGAATTGAAATGTTTAAATCGAATTTCGGATTTCCTAATGGCATCAGAAGCTGGAATGAAGCACCCTGATTGGATTGCAACGCTGAAACAAAGACATTGGTGTCAATCACAATCTGATATTTATCTATTATGGTATTGTATGTGATACCACATTTATTGTCATTTTGTGATTTATGCCGGATTACGCACCTGAACGATTTTATCGTTGACGTTGACATTGCCGTTGGCATCACCCTGCAAATTCCAATCTGCCGCGTTGACCAGATTCACCCAGAAATCACCGCGCGGTCTTAGGCCGGGCAGGTTGAGCTTGACGGCGAGGGCATACAGATTATCCTTCCGCAGTTGGGCGACTTTGGTGATGAACTGCTGTTCGGTGACTCCATTTTCACCGAGGCGTGATTTGCCCGGCACACCGAGTTCGGTTTCGGCCTTGGGAATCAGGAAGTTGTATTTGCCATGTTGAATGGACATATCGAAGATCAGGGCATAACCGAGGGCGGATTGGATGTTACGCGGGGCGATGCTGAGGTCTATGACCGCACCCCAATAGCCTTCGGTGGCGACTTCATCCTGTATGGCTTGCATGATGGGGTCGGCGGCGGCTCGGACACAGCATGTTTTGAGACCTTCATCTTTACGCAGCGAGTCGTCTTTGGCGTTGAGGCGTGGCAGGTATCCGCGCAGGCCATCCACCGTGGGGCCGCTGGCGCGTTCAAGATAGCGGTTGATGACCGTCAAGAAGCTGCCAGCAGCCAGCGTGAACTGGAAACGTCCATAGCTGATGATGCCGCTGTCGTAGGTCTGGTAGCTGGCATAACCGCCGCCTTCAAAAGCTGAGGTGATGCCAAATGCAGCGCGGCGCACACGGTCAAGGCTGCCGACGTTGGGGGCAACTGGCACGGCTGGCGTGGGTGTTGTCGGGACAGCCTGTGTGGTAGGTATTGGCGCGGGAATCGCTGGTGCGATAGGTGCTGGCGGCGCAACGGGAACGGGCGGCGCACTAGGTGTACTCAGGCCGGGTGGCGGTGGCGTAGTGCGCGTCAGGTCGGCGGCGAGGGCGGGTTGTACCACGATAGGATAACCGAAGCGTGAGCCATCACCCTGCACCGTCACCAGATCGTCACGCACCCAGCCGGATTGACCGTCGGGCAATGTAAAGCGCAGCCATTGATAGGTGCGCCCCTGTAATTGGGTGTTGTGATCGTCAGCGCGGACTTCGAGTATGGTCAGATTAGCTGTGCCAACCGGAAGTTCGAGCAACTTGGTGTAGGAAGTATGTGGGCCGCTGCGAATGTTGACGATGGGTAAACTGGGGATACCACGAACAGTGAGTAAAAAAGGTGAAATGGACATTTTTTGAGCCTCTGGGCGCTGGTCAATACTGCTGCTGCGGTGGTGGGTGCGAGTTCTCGCACCCCTGCACATGCGTGTTAAGAGCCGGTTATTTAATTAGCGTTTGAACAGGGCGACATCATCCATGACACCGCTGCGGATGTTCGCCCAGCCGATGAATTGAGCAGTCTTGGAAGCGCGGCTTTCAAGATGCAGATGCGAGGCTTCCGAATTACCGGTATTGCCGCACAAACCAATCTGCTGACCGGGGGTAAGCACCTGACCGTCATTGACGGATTTTTCAGCGAGGTGGGCATACATCACGCACATGGCAGCCCCATCACCAAAGCCGCGTGCCAGCAGCAGTTGGCGGGTTGAGGCGGGTAATTGGTCGTTGGTGTAGCGGACGATGACGTATGTGCCATAGCCGAAGCCCCAACCGGGATCATTATAGATAGCTGGATCACCGATGCTCAGACCGCTCATGAGGGCGTTGGGTTTATCCGGTGTACATTTGGCGCATACATTGGTTTTGGCAACTGTACCGCCGTTCGAGCCGCAGTAAATCGGTTCGCCCGTAGCAGCCCCCAGATCCCAACCGTCATGTTGGACGAGTCCTTGATCCATGTTCGGCGGCATGTTGTAGCCGCGCACCCACCAGTAATTCTCTTTCATGGGCGCGGGATAGAGATCAGCAGGCAGGTTTAGGGCGCTGGTATCCCCCTCATACGTCACAAGGTCTTCGCGTATCCAAACCGATTGTCCGTTGTTGCTGAGGCGGAACCAACGGTACTGCTGCCCACTTTTTTCCCGCTGGATTTCAAGAATCGGATAGCGCCCATGACGGGTAAGCAAGGTTCCGGTGCGGGCAAAGCTGGTGCTGGGTCCGGTACGGGTGGGTGCTGAGCCCATCGTTTTGATGATCGCCATCGGCTGCGTAGGCGGCATGGCTGGAACGGGTGCAACCGGCGGCGGCGCGACTGGCTCCGGAATGGTTATGACCGGTGCAGCGGGCGCAACAGGTGCGGCAGGAGCAGTAGTGGTTACCTCAACGGCGATTACTACATCTACCACCGTAGGTGTGGCAGGTTGTGTCGGCGCGGGCGGCGACGTGACGACCGTTGCAATCGGTTGCGTTGGCTGAGAAGGCTGGACGGATATGGAAAACGGAATAGGAGGCGCAACCGGCGAATCCGGTGAACGGGGTGGTGCTACCACCGGCGCAACTGGCGCAGGAGGGATGACTCCCACAGGCGCTATGGGTGGTGGAACATTGGGTATGAATTGGCGGATGATGTTGAAGGCGACCGTGGGTGTAGCGACCACTCCGTAGCCGAACGCTGTGCCGTCGCCGTTGACCGTGAGTAAATCGTCACGCGTCCAGCCGATTTGTCCGTTGGGATATTGCAGGCGCATCCATTGGTAGGTTTTGCCTTGTAGGTTGGTCCCTTGTTCGTCCACGCGCACTTCCAGCACGACCAGATTGGCGGTGCCAACCGGCGCTTCAAACAACGGCGGGTCGTAGCTGGTACTGGGGCCAGACCGTACTTTGACGGTAGGACGGGACGGGATACCGCTAACGGATGCAAGGAATGGGTTGGTCATAATGCTCTCCTTCAGTCTCTAAATTGAGCATACAGCAAGTGGGCATTACGGGCAACTAACGGATGGGCGAGCGGGGGCATTACGTCAGGTCACAAGTGGCGTGGAGTATGGCAGGTCGGCACTGCCTGATGTTTGGGTTCATGAGTTCCACGTTAAACCCTTTTCATTATTCATACATCATTTATTGATACGCGCCTAATATGCTATTGGGATATTTCTCATCGGTAAAGACTAATGTGTTGCAGTGTAGACATCCTTTATATGTCTGATTGAAAATTCAACACGCTTCAACGTGGGAGAAGAGGTAGCAACATGATACGGAATCACGCAAAGCGGTCAGTGACGATTGTCGCAGGGCTGCTGATGGTGGTGTTTGGCTTTATTCTGGGTACGAGTGCCATGAGTACGACGGCATCCGCCCCGCCGGTTCGGGTTCAGCAAGTCAGCCCGGTTCAGTTGGCGACACCCTCAACCGATAGTGAACGGATATTTTCGGATATATATAACCGGCTCAGTCCGTCGGTGGTCTCGATTAACGTCAGCGGGACGAGCGCCGACGGATCGCCATTTGGGGCGGCGGGAACAGGCTTTGTGATCGACACCAACGGTCATATTGTGACCAACGACCATGTGGTAGGCGAAGCCAGCAAGATCGAAGTCAACTTCCTTGATGGCACGATTGTTAAGGGCGAAGTTGTCGGCTTAGACCCCGACTCTGATCTGGCGGTGATTAAGGTCGATGTCGCCGCCAATGAACTGACACCGATCACATTTGGGGACTCGGATAAATTGTTTATCGGTGAAACCACGCTGGCAATCGGCAGCCCGTTCAACCAGCGTTGGACATTGACCAGCGGCATCATCAGCGCCCTTGACCGGACGATTTCAGGCCAGACCAATTATTCGGTCGGGTCAGCTATTCAGACCGACGCCGCCATTAACCCCGGCAACAGTGGCGGCCCGTTGATTAACCTACAGGGTGAAGTCATCGGCATGAACTCGCAAATTCTCGGCCAGAGCAACAGCAGTTCGGGTGTCGGCTTTGCCATCCCCAGTAACCTGATTAAACATGTAGCCGATCAGATCATCAGCACCGGGCGGGTTGAATACACCTATCTGGGTATCAGCGCCATTTCCGGTGTCGATCTGGGGTTGATCGAATCGCTCAAGATCCCGAATAATACGCAGGGTGTGGTGATTGGCGCAGTTGCGAATAACAGCCCGGCGGATAAGGCAGGATTAAAGAACGCGACCGGCCTTACCAACAGCCGTCTATCGGTTCCGACTTCGGCGGACATCATCACGGCGATTGATGGGCAGCCCGTCAACAACATGAGCGAGCTGGTATCGTATCTGGCGAGCAAAACGGTTCCCGGTCAAACCGTCAACCTGAAGATCCTGCGCGGTGGGAGTCAGATGGACATTCCGGTGACGTTGGCGGCACGTCCTGTCGGTAACTAATTCCGGCATCATCCGCACAGTGGTTCAAAATTTCCCGGCTGGCGAATAACCAGTCGGGATTTTTTAGTTGAGCAAAATGAGGGTCACGATCCATTAATCGAATCAGCGTTCGATTTTTAGGTGATTTCGAGTACAATATTTGCTATATATCTATTGGAAGATTTCTTCAGGAGGGTTTTACCTTGCACGTCGTTGTTTTTACACGCAGTACGCCGGACACCGCGGCGAAAGTAGAAGTCGGTGCGAACGGTGTTATCGGCTGGGGTGACGCGGCTACGGTCGTTAATCCGTGGGACGAATACGCACTGGAAGAAGCCATTTTGCAGGCCAAGAATGCGGGCGGTAAAGCGACCGTGATTGCGGTTGGCCCGGAGTTCAATAACGAGTCGCTCAAGCACAGTTTGGCGATGGGTGTGGATGAAGCGGTGCGCGTCTGGGACGCTGCGCTGGAAGGCACAGACAGTCTGTCCTTCGCGACGGCTGCCGCTGCCGCTGTGAATAAGCTGGGTGATGTTGATCTGGTGATCTGCGGCAAAGAAAGTGTAGACGTAGGTACAGACCAGCATATTTACCAGACAGCTCGTAAGCTGGGCTGGACGATGCTGAGTTATGTGTCGAAGATTCTGGCTGTGGATTATGCCGCCAAGACGATCAAGGTAGAGCGTTTGCTGGAACAGGGCAAGCAGGTCGTCACCAGCAAACTGCCAGCGGTCATCAGCGTCATGAAAGACATCAACGAGCCGCGCTATCCGTCCTTCATTGGTATCCGCAAAGCGTCGAAAGCCGTTATCCCTGAATGGTCATTGGCTGAACTCGGTGTGACACTGCCGCCAACACATGCGAAAGTGACGCAGTTTTCGAATCTGCCGCCCAAGAATGTACAGGTCGAAATGCTTGAAGGTACGCCGGAAGAACAGGCCGCCAAATTAGTTGACCGCTTGCTGGAAGAGAAGGTGCTGTAATTATGAGCGCAGTTTATGTTTGGATCGAAACATTTAAGGGAAAAGTCCTCAATAGCAGTTGGGAAGCATTAGGCGCAGGCAAGACCGTGGCAGCGGCGTTGAATATGCCGCTGACGGCGCTGGTCTTTGGCGAGAACGCGGGTGCAGTCGCCGCCGAAGCCGGAACACACGGCGCGGATAAGGTGATCGTCAGCGAAGACGCGACACTTAGCGACTTCCGACTGGAACCCTATGCGGCGTTGTTGAGCAAACTGGTTGCGGATAATCTGCCGAAAGCGGTGCTGGCGATTGGCACGACACGCGGGCGCGAACTGCTGGCAGCTTCGGCGGCAGATACCAACAACGGCCTGATTACCGAGGCGACCAGTATCGAGGTGCAGCCTGACGGTGCAATCAAGGTGACACGTCCGGTATATGCTGGCAAGATCATCAGCGAGGCGGTGGGTAACCCGACCAGCGTCCAATTCTTGACGCTACGCGGGCGGGCTTTCAAGCCGAATGCAGAGAACGCAGGCGCGAAGGCCGAGGTCAGCAGCGTTCCGGCAGTGCTGGCAGAAGCCGATATTGCGACCAAGATTGAAGGCTTCGAGGAAGAAGTAGGAACCGTCAACCTGACTGATGCGGCGATTATCGTCAGCGGCGGGCGGGCAATGGCGAACAATCCCAAAGATGCACCGGCGGGTGTGGATGCAGCGGTTTGGAAGGCGAAGGACGGTTTCGCCAACACCATGCAGCCCTTAGCGGATGTGCTGGGCGCGGCAGTCGGCGCAAGCCGCGCGGCGGTTGACGCGGGGTATATTCCCTATGCCCATCAAGTCGGGCAAACGGGCAAGAGTGTTGCCCCTGATCTGTACATCGCGGCGGGGATTTCCGGTGCAATTCAACATCAGGCCGGTATGCGGTCGAGCAAGGTGATCGTCGCCATCAATAAAGATGGGGAAGCGCCGATCTTCAAGCTGGCACGTTATGGGTTGGTGGGCGATCTGTACAATATTGTTCCGGCGCTGACAGCCGAGTTGAAGAAGCGGCTGGGGAAGTAAGCGGCCGGCAATTTTGAATTTTCTGTAGGGGTTTGCGTCGGCAAACCTCTACTTTTTTATACCCCCAGCGCTTCGGTCATCTGGGCGAGGTGGTTGAGGTCATGCAGACCAACATTGGTTGCCAGTTCTAGCAGGGTAATGAGTCCCGATGAAGGATGTACGCCGCGCCGTGACCATTCTTCTTCATGTAGCGGTGTCAGGAAAGCGACAAATTCTTTGCGCCGATCCACAAAGCGCTCGTACATATCATGGATGTCTTGATGGGCGTAGTCGTGCTGGATTGCCAGCGCGTCGGGGTCGGTTTTGGGGAACTCTGGTTTGTTTTCGTTTAGCATCATTTTGGCGCGGCTGAAAAATATGTCTTCTATATCGACAAGATGACACATCACATCCAGCGCATTCCAACCTTTAGCGGTGGGTGCAAGCTGCTTGGCGCGTTCATTGGTCAGGTCGTGCAGGATGTACTTGAGAACCAGCGGTGTTTTTTCCATCGCCCGCAGTGCTTTGTCGGCGGTGAACATTGCCATACTTGTTTGCTCCCCTGTGATATTATTCCAACTGCTTGGGTTCGTCGGGTTTACCCATGACATTCATTTTGGGCGTGCCCGGTTTGGCATCGGCAGCAATGATGCGGTCAAACTCGCGCATCCATTTCTGGAAGTCACCGCGCCGTTTATCATCGGCAGGTAGGGCGTTCAAGCCGACTTCGATCAAGCGCCGCGCGACCTCGTGCTGCTTCTGGCGGTGATAAATGAGTGCCAGATAGTACAGGGTTTCCGGTCGCTGCGGATCGGCTTTATAGGCATCCGAAAAGTGGGCTAAGGCTTCCTGCATATTACCGGTTTTGTAGGCGATCACGCCACGTCCATAGTGTGCCAACATTTCCTGTGGATAGAGGCGCAATGCTTGCTGGAAATCGGCCTGTGCTTTGTCATCCACACCGTCTTCCAGATAGAAAAAACCGCGCGCGGCATAAAATTCAGCCCGTTTGGGTTGCAGGCTGATGGCATCGTTCATGTCGTTGATGGCGGTATCGTAACTGCGTTTGCGGAAGGCTTCCAACGCCAGTTGATAATATTCATCAGCTTCAAAGCGGGATGTGCCGAGGCGGCGGGTGAATTGTGCCATAATCGTCCTTCATTGGGCACGCTCTAAAGAGCATATATGTTATTTTACAAAAATCTTCACCGGTTCTCCACAAATGTTTGTAACTATGTTATTTAGGTGGAGAAATATCCGCAAAACAGGCTGGGAAATTGGTCATATGCGGCGCGAGAACTATTACAGTTTATTTACGTATCAGCGTTTAATTAATTTCTTTTTACTTAGTTCACAATATATGTAGTATAACCAAGATAGCAAGTTTTAACGTCATTCAAGTTGTAACATTTCCGCGCATTAAGTGACAAAGGCTAAGGTGTGAATTAATGCGAACGTTCCTGTTGAACTCGGAAAGGGCAAGCATGGTTGGGAACAATGACACGATTGGTTTCCGTGCGGAAGAAGAACCCATGCCGCTTCAAGCGCTCGATTTAGAAATATTGACGCGCTATGCCCCTATCCTCATCAGCGATGATGAACCGCAAATCGCCCGTTTGTACGAGGTGTTAATGTCGCGTGTAAACCTGCATACGGTATCGGTGGCGGATGGTGCTGCGGCATTGGATTACATGCTCAACAAGCCGGTA